>JBMOOR010000076.1:0-5545 GCA_049324555.1 Pseudomonadota bacterium
AGGATGCGGAAGAGGACTTCGTGAATTTCGGAGAGGTCAACGCCGCCCACTCCCGCAAAGGGACCGGCGAGACGTTCCTCGCCGCTGAAAAGGCCGGTGACGACGATCGCCGCCGTCGTCAGCAGCAAGAGAAAAACGGCGAGGCCGCCGAGCGGATTATGGCCGAGATGGCGCTTCGCCTTGCCTGAGAAGAGTTCGCCGATGTGCGCCGCGATGGCCGAAGGCCCCGCCGCGAAATCGGCGAAGCGCGCGTGCTCGCCGCCGGCGAAACCCCAGATCAGGCGAAACACGAGAAGGCCGGCGATCGCCTCGCCCGAAATCCTGTGGATCAATGCGGCCGAGCCTTCCTCTTCGCCGGTGAACCAGCAAACGGCGACAAGAGCGAGAAGCGACCAATGGAAAATGCGTGTCGGCAGGTCCCAAACCTTGACAGCGCGTTCTGCGCCTGCGGAGACAGTCATGTCAAAATTCCTGTTGCAGCAACGCCCTCTGCGAAAAACACTCCGGCTGAACGCGAAGATTATCAAGGCGCGGATCGGAGCGCAAATCGACGCAGGCGTTCCTGCTGCTGATTATCGTTCGCAGCCTCACCGCAATATCCGGCGCGATTTCATAATCGCAGAGTCGAGCGCCTGCAGAAAACGCGAGCGGTCTTCTTTTGAAAATGGCGTGACGCCGCCTGCGGCCGTTGGGTCGCCCGACCCCCTCAGATCCTGCATGATCGCGCGCGTCGCAATCGCCGATCCGATCGAGCTTGTTGTGAACGGCTTGCCGTTGAAGGCGATGACCGTCGCGCCTTTCTTAAGGCAGCGGTCGGCGAGCAGGATGTCGCCCGTGACGACGATCGCATGCGCATCCGCTTTTTCAGCGATGAAATCGTCCGCTGCGTCGAAAGCGTCGCTGACAATCTGTCGTGAGATCAGCGGGTGGTCTGGAATCCTGACGCCGCCATTCGTGACAATCATGACGCCCGTCTGATGCCGCAGCGCGACCTTGTAGACTTCTTCCTTGACCGGGCAAGCGTCGGCGTCGACCAGAATGCGCAGGGGTGTCATCGGTCTCGCACCCTACACGCGTCCGCTCGCAAAAGAAATCAGCGAGCGCCGCCGCCGATGTCCTTCGCTATGATTTGAGCGGCCAGTTTTCGGCGCGAAGCGGCGTCGGCGTCATTGGTCCCATCAGCGCATAGAGCGCATTCGTCATCTGCGCGCCGAAGGTCGGCTTGCCCGTTTCGACGAAGGCCTTGAAATTCTCGACGATGAATTTCGCGCCCGCATCCATCGATTTTTCGCTCTTCGAGCCGGCGACGATATTCTCCGTGATCAGACAGAACTCAACGCCGTCGGGGGTTTCCTTGAGCGTGTAGGTGACTTTCGACGGCGGATCGTCGAGCGAGGTCAGGCGAAAGGAGTGAGAAAGGCAGTGGGGCGGATCCATCTCCAGGAATTCACCGACGACGCCGACGGCGCGCCTGTCGGCGGACAGCATGCGGAACGGGCGGCCGGGGGCCATCGCCGGCGTGTCCCAACTCGAATTCCAGAAGAAGGGGCGCGGGCTCGTCGTCTTGACGAGTTCCGACCAGACGGTTTCAATCGGCGCCTTTATGATCACCTTGTAGACCTGCCGCGCGGCGTAATCGTTTCCGCTCATCACTCTCTCCTGCGTTTTTGTTTCTTTTCCGCATCGCTTGCGCGTTTTTCGGCTGCATATTTGATGCGCGTGACCTCGCCCGCCCAATAGCCGCTGTAATCGTCGGTCCATCGGTCGTAGATCATCCGGATCGGCGCGGCGTTGAAGTAGAGCCGCCGCGCGCGTCCGTCCTTCTGCGAAACGATGAGATGCGCGCCTTCGAGAACGGCGAGATGCTTCATGATCGCGATACGGCTGACATCGAACTCCTGGGCGATCTCGCCGACGCTTGAGCCCGGGCGCTTCGTCAGCAGATCGAGAATCCGCCGTCGCGTTTCGTGGGCGAGCGCGGCGAAGACGGCGTCCATGTCCCGGTCGGTGTGCTTGTCGGCGGCGGCGATCATAGGTAACATATGAGTTACATGACGTGGAGGCGGCGTCAAGTCAACCGTTGACAGCAAAGTCAGCGCGCTGAACTGTCCGCCGCCATGCCGGACTCCATTTTACTGATCGACACGCTTCTTCGGGGCATGACCGTCGGCGCCGAAGTGCTGATCGCGCTCGTCTTCCTGTCGCGCCGGCCGTTGACCTGGCGGCGGGGTCTCGGCGCGGCGTTCATCGTCTCGGCCGCGTGCTACATCGTGAACTCATCAGAGCCGCTCATCGGCGCGATCGGCCCGCTGAAGTTTCCGGTTGGAATGCTGTCGATCGTGTCGCCTGTGATTTTCTGGCAGTTCGCGCTTTCCCTGTTCGACGATGGTTTCCGGATGCGGTGGCCGGCGCTTGTTCCGTTCCTGTTTGTCGCGCCGCTTTTCGTCTTTCACTTTTCCGGCGTCAGCGAGCCGGCGTGGACGGTGGCGCTCGCGCTCGCGCGGATCACCATGATCGGGGCCTTCGGCCATGCGATGTATACGGCGCTGCGCTATCTCAACGACGATCTCATCGAGGGGCGTCGCCGGTTCAGGGTGATTTTCGCGGTCGCGGTCGGCGTGACGGGCTTCATCATCAATTATTCCGAAACCGTCGGCTTTCGCGACCAGCCCCCGGTCTGGCTTCTCCTCTTTCAAGCGTCCGCGATCCTCATCATGACGCTCGCCTTCGGTGCGTGGCTGCTGGGGATGCGCGCCGAGGTTCTCGACGGCGCGCCGAGCGCCGAATCGCAGACATCCT
This sequence comes from Pseudomonadota bacterium, assembly GCA_049324555.1. Classification (GTDB taxonomy): domain Bacteria; phylum Pseudomonadota; class Alphaproteobacteria; order Caulobacterales; family Parvularculaceae; genus Amphiplicatus. Next base: position 2,800 of record JBMOOR010000076.1, read on the forward strand.
CCGCCGCCGGTCTGCCCGCCGTCTCGGTCGGCGTTTCGCTCCGCGCCGCCGATCGGCCAGCCTATGACCGGCTCCTCGCGCTGATGGTCGAAGGCGTCTGGCGGGAAGAGGGGCTCTCTGTTCCCTCGCTTGCCGCCAAGGTCGGCGTTCCCGAACACCAGCTCCGGGCTCTCATCAACGGCCAGCTCGGGCACCGGAACTTTTCAACGTTCCTCAATTCCTACCGGCTTGAGGAGGCGAAGCGCGCGCTTGCAGATCCCGAACTCGCCCGTCGGCAGATTCTCCAGATCGCGCTCGATGTCGGTTACGGATCGATCGCCCCATTCAACCGCGCGTTTAAGGAAGCGACCGGCCAGACGCCGACGGAGTTTCGCAAGGAAGCGCTCGGCGAGACCTGATCGTTTCCGAAAACCTCTGATCGAATCCGAAAAAGCTATGAGTTTTCGGGCTTTGCGGAGAATTCGCGCCGACGCCGCCCCATCTTGGCTCCGTCACAAAGATGGAGTTCAAGATGGGCCACGAATTTGCTGTCGCGGGCGTCGATAGTCTGGCGTCGGCAGCCGTCGGCTGGTTTTTCCAAATCCTTCCGTTTGAGTTCGCCCGATACGCCATTGCCGCGATTGGGGTCTTGCTCGTCACCTGGGCGCTCGCGCGCCCGCTCTCCGGCAGAAAGATCAGGCCGGCTTCTCCTGGCCGCGAGCAGATGGCCCGCGAGTTCTGGGCGTCGCTGAGGACTTCCGTAATCTTCGCCCTCGGCGGCGTCATTTCGGTCATGGGTTCGGATGCGGGGGTCCTGAAAGCCTATGATGACCCTGCGGCTCACGGCTGGGGATATTTCTGGATCTCGCTCGCCGCGCTCATCGTTCTTCATGACGCCTGGTTCTACTGGACACACCGGCTGATCCACGATCCGCGACTATTCCGGCGCTTTCACCGCCTGCACCACAAGTCTTACAATCCCTCGCCCTTCACCGCCTATTCTTTCGACGTCGGCGAAGCGACGATCAACGCCGCCTTCATGCCGTTGACGCTTCTCTTCTTTCCGTTGTCCGAACTCGCAATTTTTCTCTTTCTCGCCCACATGATCATCAAGAATGCGGTCGGCCATTCGGGCTACGAGCTCTTCCCGGCGCGGCGGAATGGGCGGCCGCTCTTCGACTTTCTGACAACGGTCACGCATCACGATCTTCATCATTCGCAGGCCGGATGGAACTACGGCCTTTATTTCACGTGGTGGGACCGGCTGATGAAGACCGAGCATCCGCTCTATCATGAGAAATTCGCCGAGGCCGTGAGGAAGCCGCTCGACGGCTCGGCGGTCGGCGCGCTGAAGTCCCCGTCGACCGCGCCGGCGATGCTGATTGCGATCGGCGCCGCCGCAATCGCCGCCTTTGGCGTCGCGCCTTCAGCGCGCGCTGTCGCGGCGGATCCGGCGCCGGCGATTGCAGAGGTCAGCGGCGTCTGGGCGACCGAGGGACATGGCGCGCATGTTGCGCTCGGCCCCTGCATCGAAAGCGCCGCGCATCTTTGCGGACGCCTTATCTGGTCATGGGACCCGGCGGTCGCTGAACGTCAGGGCGATCAGTTGATGCTCGGCGATTTCGCGTGGAGCGGCGAGGCGTTCGAGGACGGATGGCTCGCCAACCCGGAGGACGGGCGCACCTATCGCGGACGGATCAGGCTGACGGGCGAAGGCGCGCTGGAGCTAAAGGGTTGCGCCCTCGTGTTCTGCAAAAACCAGATCTGGCGCCGGGTGGAGGATATTCCGGGATGCGCCGCCGATATGGTTCGCGAGCTGACGTCTCCGATATGATCGCAAAGGCGATTGGCGTAGGCTGCGCGCGCAGCTTTCGGGAGAACCGGGATGGCGGACGGCGCTCAGAAGACGGCTTGGTGGCTCAAGGGCAATTTCGCGCCCGTCGAAAAGGAGATCGAAGCCTTCGACCTTGAGGTCGAAGGCGCGCTGCCGCCGGAGCTTTCCGGCGTCTTCATGCGCAATGGCCCGAATCCGGCGCGCGAGCCGACCGCGCACTGGTTTCTCGGCGACGGCATGATCCATGGGGTGCGGATCGAGAACGGCAAGGCGCGCTGGTATCGCAACCGCTATGTGACGACGCCGCTTCGCCAGCAAAGGATTTCGACGCGCGACCCGTCCGTCTTCGGCGACAGGCGCGCCTCGACCGGCAATACGAATATCGCTCGCCATGCGGGACGGATTTTCGCGCTTGAAGAAGCGCACTTTCCCTATGAGATCACCGCTGAACTCGAAACGAAGGGCTGCGTCGATTTCGGCGGCAAGCTGAAGACTGCGTTCACCGCGCATCCGAAAATTTGTCCTGAGACAGGCGAAATGCTCGCCTTCGGCTACGCGTTCATGCCGCCCTACCTCACCTATCACCGCTTCGACAAGGAAGGCCGGCTCGTTCGGTCCGAAGAGATTCCGATCGGCGGGCCGGTGATGATGCACGATTTCTGCGCGACGCGGACGAAGGCCGTCTTCATGGACTTGCCGATCGTCTTTGATATGGCGATCGCGATGCAGGGCGGCATGCCCTATCGCTGGTCGGAGGATTATCCGGCGCGCCTCGGCGTCATGCCGCGGAACGGAACGACGCGCGACCTCAAATGGTTCGACATTCCCTCCTGCTACGTCTTTCATCCGCTCAACGCCTATGACGACGGCGAGGCCGTGGTCCTTGATGTCGCGCGCTACGAAAAAATGTGGGTGAAGGGCTTCGACGTCCCC
>JBMOOR010000076.1:5555-24559 GCA_049324555.1 Pseudomonadota bacterium
GCGCATCTCCATCGCTTTCGGCTTGACTTGAAAACCGGCATTGCGAAGGCCGAAAGGCTCGATGATCTGCCGATTGAATTTCCGCGCGTGCGCGATGAGAAGGCGGGTTTGAAGCATCGCTTCGGCTACGCGATCACGACGCATAAGGACGATGAAGCCGGATTCAATCTCGGAACCCGTATCGTGAAATTCGATCTCGACCGCGGGGAGACGAAAGTCTGCGAACTCGGGAAGGGCAGGGCGCCGAGCGAGGCGGTTTTCGCCGCTGCGGGCGCAAGCGAGGACGACGGCTATCTCTTGTCGATCGTCTATGACGCGGCGCGAAACGGCTCGGACTTCATCGTCCTTGATGCGAAAGATATTGAGAAAGGCCCTATCGCGTCGGTGGGGCTGCCGCAGCGTGTTCCTTTCGGCTTTCACGGGGCGTGGTTCGGGGATTGAACGTCACCATTCAAATTCCTTGCGTATTGCTCACTTGTAATATAGAAAAGCCAAAGGAACCGACTGACATTCGTCAGTTGAAGATGGGGGTGATTGTGAGACGAACAGCTATTTGTTGCTTGATGTCTTCGCTAATCGTGTTTGGAACTGCTTTTGCGGAACCGGTCACAATCCCGGCTCAGACAATGGTCTATGTCGAGACGGACCAGCCTGTTTCAGGCAAGACAAAGCACACACAAGAAGGCCAAGTCGTTCGTGCGACTGTTTGGCGAGATGTCGATGTAAACGGTCGAACAGTCGTCAAGGCGGGCACGCCCGTACTGGTGCGTGTAGACACGCTGAAGGGTGCGAAGATAGCGGGCATCAAAGGGAAAATGACCTTAGGAGCTTATGACACCACGGCGGTCGATGGCTCGAAAGTGGAACTCGGGGGAGGCTATCTGAAAGAGGGAAGCGGGCGCATTGCGCTTACCGCAACCTTGGCTGCGCTGGTATTTCTCCCATTGATATTCATTAAAGGCAAGTCGGCCGATCTGCCGCGTGGAACCGTATTTGACGCATTCACAAAACGCGAAACTCTGGTCGAAACTGCGGATCTTGGTGATGTTGGACCCCGCCTTGATCTCTCAAAGTCGATCGGACCTCGGCTGGAAGTCCAAGTGCTTTATGATGAACTCGCCGCCTCCGAAAAGCCAGAGAATTTCGTATTGGAGATGAGGGCGCCGGTCGGATCGACCGGAGAATTCGTTATTGACAGTGTTAACGGCGTCAAGATTGATGCTCTTGCGGTCGAGTCAAAATCCACAGGAGTTGTCGCTGATGTGGAAACTTGGCGTGGTGAGATTGAAATCAAGAAACTCGGCAAGGAATTCAAAAAAGGCATCAACACATTCGGCTTAGCGACCGAAGTCAATGGCGAACGCCTTTCCGACGAAGTGGTTCTCGACATCCAATTCTAAACGAGGCGACGCAACGAGGTCGGCGGGGGTTCAGTTGCGCGCTCCGCCGTTTCCCGATGGCGGCAAGCATGCTGGGGCTTCGTCGCAGTGGTTCGAGATCACGCCGGATGAAAATTGGCAGGGAGATCACGTAACGTGTAGGCTTACAGGGTTGTTGGCCGAAGGTAATTCATCCGTCCTTCGAGCGGGCTTCGAACGGAATTCGGCGAAGTAGATCATTCACGATTGCTGCAAAGCCGCGCGTGTTTAATGCATCCCTTCGAACGCCGGTTGACCGCACATGAAGAGACGCTCCTCCCGGCGCCGCTCGCCGCCGCGATCGATCTCGACGAAGTGCGCGTAATCGCGCGATGGCACACGCCGCTCGCCCGCATGCTGAAAGTGACGATCGTGCGCGGCTCGCGCATTTTTTGGGAGAATGCGCAGGAAGAGGCGCGAACGATCGGCGAATGCGCGCATCTCTCCCATGAACTCGTGCATGTCTGGCAATACGAGGCCTTAAGGCGCACCGGAGTCGAACTCCTGTTAAGCCGCGTCTACCGCTACCGCCTTGACCCGTCGCGCCACTTTCTTTCCTACGGTTACGAGCAGCAGGCGGCGATCGTCGAGGATTTCACGCGCATGAAAGCAGGCGCGACCTCGCGCTGGGCGGTCGCGCCCTTTGCCGCGCTCGTCGACTATGAGCGCGTCATCGAAACGGCGGCGCGAATCTAAAGCCGCTTCGAGGCTCCCGGCGCGATCGGCGCGCCCGAATCGCGTTCGGCGACCGCCTGCTTGAAGCCGACGTCCTGCGCGCGTTTGCGGAACCAGACGCCTTCCGGCGAATGGCGCGCAACGCCGTCGAAAAATGTCGCGAACATCTGCGTCGCCTGAAGGCCCATATTCTCATAGGCCTGATTGACGACCATCTTCGTCATCATGAGCTGGTTCAAGGGCACGCCCTGAAGACGCTCCGCCAACCGATCAACGGCCTCATCGAGGTCCTGCTCGGGAACGGATTTGAGCGCGAGGCCGATTTTCGCCGCTTCGACGCCGGTCAGAAGATCGCCCGTCATCATCATGCGCTTGGCCATCTGGGGGCCGAGCCGATAGACCCACATCGCGGGCGTCGGCACGCCCCAAACGCGCGCCGGCGGATAGCCGATCTTGGCGTTGTCGGCCATGATCAGAAAATCGCAGCAGAGCGCGATGTCCGATCCGCCGGCGACGGCGGCGCCATGGACGCGCGCAATCGTCGGCTTGGTTGCGCGCCAGAGCGCCATGAAGTCCTGCGTGTTCCGCCACATCATCTTGAAGTCGAGCGTCGGGTCCCAGGGCATGTCCTGAGAACCGACAATCTCGCCCTTGCGCTCGGCATAATGTTTCAAGTCGTAACCGCCGCAAAAGCCTGCGCCGGCCCCTTTGACGATGATGACGTGAACATCGGCATCCGCTTCCGCGCGTTCGACCGCCGCTCGAATCTCATGCGGCATATGATCGTCGATTGCGTTGTAATGCTCAGGCCGGTTGAGCGTGATCGTCCCGATCCGGCCCGCTGTTTCGTATTTCAGCGAATGGAATTCCATGTTCTTCTCCTTCCGGTCGACGCATCGTCCCGACGATACGCCGCCGCCGTCGGCATGCAATCGGGACGGTCGCGTCTTCTGGCGCCGGGGCGCGAAAACTGGTTCATTGCGTGCGCCCAACGAGGGAGATGCGTCGATGAGCGAAGGCCCACGCGGACCGCTGGCGGGAGTCCGCATTCTCGATCTTTCCCGCGTGCTCGCCGGCCCCTACTGCACGACGCTGCTCTGGGAGCTCGGCGCAGAGGTTCTCAAGATCGAGCAGCCGGGGCACGGCGATGACACCAGAGCCTTTCCGCCCTTTCAGAACGGCGAGAGCGTCTATTTCGCATCGATCAATCGCGGCAAGCGATCCCTCGCGCTCGATCTCAAGAATGCGGGCGACAAGGCGGTGTTCGAAAAGCTGCTCGCGCGCGCCGATGTTCTCGTCGAGAATTTCCGTCCCGGAACCATGGAGCGGCTCGGGCTTTCCTATGATGCGATCAAGGATCGCTATCCAGGTCTCATCTACGCGGCGATATCGGGCTTCGGCCATTCGGGGCCCTATCGCGACCTTCCCGCCTATGATCTTATCGTGCAGGCGCTCGGCGGCATGATTTCGATCAATGGCGAGGAGGGCGCGCCGGGCGTCCGCCTCGGGATTTCCTTGGGCGATCTTGCAGCCGGCGCGTTCGCCGCGCTCGCGATTTCGTCGGCGCTTTATGAAAGGCGTGCAAGCGGCGAGGGCCGCTTCATCGATATCGCCATGCTCGACGTGCAGACGATGCTGCTTGAAAGCGCGCTGGTGCGCCAGCTCGCGACCGGCGAAACGCAAAAGCCGACAGGGTCGCGCCATCCGGTGATCACGCCCTTTGACGTCTTCGCCGCGAAAGACGGACCGATCGCGATCGCCTGCGCGAACGATCATCTGTTCACAGAGCTTTGCGATGCGATCGACCGGCCGGGCCTTAAGTCGGATTCGCGTTATGAAAATCTCTACGCCCGCTTCGCCAATCATGTCGCGCTGAAGGCGGAGCTTGAAGCGGCGCTTGCGCATCGGACCGTATCGGAATGGGTCGAGCGCCTGCGCGCGCGCGGCGTTCCCGCCGCGCCCATTCACACAATGGCCGAAGTCGTCAACGACCCGCAGCTTCGCGCGCGCGGCATGTTCGTCGACATCGACGACAAGGAAATGGGAAAGCTCACGATGACGGGCAGCGCGTTCAAGATCTCGGGCTTTCCGCTCGCCGCAACGCGCCCGCCGGCGCCCAATCTCGACGAGGCGCGCGCCGACATCCTCGCCGAACTCGACCTGCCTGCGGAGGAACGGCGCAGGCGCATCAAGGGCCCGGAACGGCCGCAAATCTGGTAAACTCACCAAATGGAATGGAGGACTTTATGGGCGCGCTGACCGCTGCAAAGCCCGTCATCATCATCTGCACGCGCGATCGCGAAAAATCGGAACCCTTCTATCGGGATGTCCTCGACCTCAAGAAGACGGGCGAAGATCCGTTCGCGGCCGTTTTCGACATCGGCGGCGCGCCGATGCGTCTTTCCGCGGTTGACGGATGGAAAGCGCACGAGCACACGATCTTCGGGTTCGCCGTCGATGACATCGCGCTCGCCGCAGCCGAGCTTTCAAAGAACGGCGTCAAATTCAATCAGTATCCCGGCTTCGGTCAGGATGATCTCGGCATCTGGACCGCGCCCGACAAGTCAGTGCGCGTCGCCTGGTTCAATGATCCGGACGGCAATGTGCTGAGCCTCACTGAATTCGCGCGCAAATGAAAAGGCCGGGATCGCTCCCGGCCTTTTTTTCGATGTTCAGCGCATCGGCTACGATGAATAATACATCGCGAATTCGACCGGGTGCGGCGTGATCTCGAAGCGCTTCACCTCGGCTGTCTTCAGTTCGATATAGGCGTCGATCTGGTCGTCGTTGAAGACGTTGCCTTTCTTCAGGAACGCACGGTCGCGGTCGAGCGTGTCGAGCGCGTCGCGAAGGCTCGGACAAACCGTCGGAATGTCTTTCAGCTCCGCCGGCGGCAGATCGTAAAGATCCTTGTCCATCGGCTCGCCGGGATGAATGCGGTTCTCGATGCCGTCGAGACCCGCCATCAACAGCGCGGCGAAAGTGAGATACGGGTTGCCGGCGGGGTCGGGGAAACGGACTTCGATGCGCTTGCCCTTGGGCGAAGGAACCCACGGAATCCGGATTGAGGCCGAGCGGTTCCTCGCGGAGTAGGCGAGAAGGACGGGCGCCTCATAGCCCGGCACGAGACGCTTGTAGGAATTCGTCGTCGAATTTGCGAAGGCGTTGATCGCGCGCGCATGCTTGATGATGCCGCCGATGTAATAGAGACAGGTCTCGGAAAGATCCGCATACCGATCGCCGGCGAAGAGCGGCTTGCCGTTCTTCCAGATCGACTGGTGAACGTGCATGCCGGAACCGTTGTCGCCGAAGACGGGCTTGGCCATGAACGTCGCCGTCTTGCCGTAGCCGGCCGCAACCTGATGGATGATGTATTTGTAGAGCTGCATGTGGTCAGCCATCTTCACGAGATTGGCGAACTTCATGCCGAGTTCGTGCTGCGCGGGCGCGACCTCGTGGTGATGCTTCTCCGGCTTCAGTCCGAGATCGCCCATAATCGCCAGCATCTCGGTGCGCATGTCCTGCGCGCTGTCGACCGGCGGCACCGGGAAATAGCCGCCCTTGGGGCCCGGACGGTGCGCGAGATTGCCGCCCTCGTAGGCGGTCGCGGAGTTATAAGGGCCTTCATCCGAGTCGAGCGAGAAGCCCATATTGTTCTGCTCGGTCGACCATTTGACGTCGTCGAAAACGAAAAACTCCGCTTCCGGACCAAAATAGGCGGTATCGCCGATGCCGGTCGACTGGAGATAGGCTTCCGCCGCCTTCGCCGTCGTTCTCGGGTCGCGGCTGTAAGGCTGGCCCGTCGCCGGTTCGAGAACGTCGCAGAAGATCGACAGCGTCGGCTGCGCGAAGAAGGGATCCTCGAACGCGGTCGCAGCATCCGGCATCAGGATCATGTCGCTCTCGTTGATCGCTTTCCATCCGGCGATCGACGAGCCGTCAAACATCGTTCCTTCTTCGAAAAGATCGGCGTCGACCATATCGCGATCGAAGGTGACGTGTTGCCATTTGCCGCGAGTGTCGGTGAAGCGCAGGTCGACGAAGCGGATGTCCTTGTCCTTGATGCGTTTCAGGACGGCGTCAGCAGAAGACATTTAGGGGAAGCTCCTTCCTCGGGTTGTCGCAAAACGCGCCCGGGGCGGGAGAGGCCCGCTCAGGGGCTGATTAATTGTGAACCCAAGATGACGGCCCGGCGGTCCGGAAATCAACAGGATTTTTTGCACTGCAATACGGCGCGCCGAAGTTCGCCACAAAATATCAAAAAATTAGACGATTATACTAAGAAATTAGCAATAGAAACTAGATGGCGTCTTCACCGGTTTCGCCGGTACGAATACGGACCGCATTCTCGAGCGAATAGACAAAGATCTTGCCATCGCCGATTCGGCCCGAATGCGCAGCTTGAGCGATCGCCTCGACCGCGCGCGGGGCGAGCTGGTCCGTCGTCACGATTTCGATTTTCACCTTGGGCAGGAAATCGACCACATACTCGGCGCCCCGGTAAAGCTCGGTATGGCCCTTCTGGCGGCCGAACCCGCGCACATCGGTCACGGTCATGCCCTGAAGGCCGATTTCGTGCAGCGCCTCCTTTACGTCATCGAGCTTGAACGGCTTTATGATGGCTTCGATCTTTTTCATGAGGTTTTGCGAATTGGTTGATGTCCTCGTTACAATTGCGGTCCGCCGATGAACGGTCAATCCAAAAAAGCTTATGCAGCAGTCGCCGTCACATGACCAAATCCGAATTGCAGCTTTACTTCGATGATTCAGGCAGCCGCAATCCCGACCACGGACCGCCGCTCGACCGAACCGACGGAATGGATTGCTTTGCGCTCGGCGGAATTCTCGTCAAGAAAGAGGACATCGACTGCATTTATGCTCGCCACCGCGCGTTTTGTTCGCACTGGAAGATTACCTACCCGTTGCATTCCCAGCAGATCAGGGGCGGGCGCGGGAAATTCGGCTGGCTCAAAAATCCGGCGACCTCAGCTGATTTCTTTCCCGAGCTTAACGAGTTTCTGGTTGATCTGCCTGTTATCGGCGTCGCCGCAGTGATCGATCGGCCCGGCTATATGGCGCGGTATAAGGCACGCTATGGCGGGCAGCCCTGGTTGATGTGCAAGACCGCCTGCTCGATTCTGGTCGAACGCTCAGCAAAAGTCGCACGCGATCAAGGCCGGCGATTGCGAATTTTCTTTGAACAGTCGGGACGCGATGCCGATCGGGCAGTTAAGTCCTATGTGCGTGAATTAAAGAAGGCCGGAATGCCGTTCGATGCGGCGCAGTCGTCAGCCTACAATGGATTGTCCGCAAGCGAGTTGAAAGACATCGTTCTTGGCGAGCCCCGCGAGAGGACGAAAGAGGTTCCCATGCTACAGATTGCGGATCTTTACCTCTATCCGATGGCGAAGGGAGGCTACGATCCGAACTATCGCGCATACCGAGAACTCAAGGACAGAAGAAAATTGATCGATTGCCTGTTGCCGGAGGCGGAAATTCCGTTTCGCGGCATCAAATACAGCTGCTTTGAACGGCTAAAAAATAAGGGGTCCAGCGTCGCTGAACCCCAAATTTCGGCTCGCAGCTAAGCGCGAACCCCCGGGCAATGCCCACATGCGATATATTATGCAAACGGGTTAAGAATTCAACCGCCACGTCGTGGACCACCGAATCTATTGAAAAACAACAGGTTACGCCGGATGACTGAATGATCCCTCCGTTCCTCCTCCTTTCCGCCGCCGAAACGCGCGCCGTCGAAGCGGCCGCGATGTCGAATGGGTTGTCGGGCGCTGCAATGATGGAGGCGGCGGGCGCCGCTGTCGTATCCTTCATTGCACGGAGCGTCTCGAAAAGGCCGGCTGCAATTCTCTGCGGGCCCGGCGCCAATGGCGGCGACGGTTTTGTCGTCGCGAGGCTGCTAAAGGAACTGGGCTTTCCGGTTCGCGTCGGCCTTCTCGGCGAGGCGTCGCAATTGAAGGGCGATGCGGCGCTGATGGCGAAACTCTTTGACGGCGCCGTTGAGCCACTGTCGCCCGCCATCCTCGACGGCGCGGGGATCATCGTCGACGCGCTCTTTGGAACAGGACTCGCGCGCGCGATAGAGGGCGCGGCGCGAGAAACTGTGATCGCGGCGAACGCTCATGCCGCGCCCGTTTTCGCCGTCGATATTCCTTCCGGCGTCGACGCGGATGCCGGCGCCGTCCTTGGCGTTGCGATTGAGGCGGCGGCGACGATCGCCTTCATCGCGAAAAAGCCCGGCCATCTTCTTTTTCCAGGCCGTGCGCTGTCCGGCGCCGTCACGGTGGCCGACATCGGCGTCCAGGACGAATGGGTTGCAAGCGTCAAGCCGTCGGCTTTCGAAAATCATCCGGCGCTTTGGGCCGCGCGCTGGCGACGGCCGTCATTCCTCACGCACAAATATGATCGCGGGCACGCGGCGATCGTCTCTGGCCCGCGCCTCAAGACGGGCGCCGCGCGCCTTGCCGCGACGGCTGCGCTGCGTTCGGGCGCCGGGCTCGTGACGATGCTGTCGCCGAAAGACGCCTGCGACGAGAACGCCGCGCATCTCACGGCGATCATGCTGCGCGAGGCGGACGGCGCCGATGCGATCGCGAGCATTGTGGCGGACAGACGGTTCACGGCGACGCTCATCGGCCCCGCAGCCGGCGTCGGGCCGCAGACGAAAGGTCGAGCGCTCGCGATATTAAGATCGCCCGCCGGCGCCGTTCTCGATGCGGACGCGCTGACGAGTTTTGAAGGCGACGCCGGAACGCTCTTCGCCGCGCTCCGCGAAGATGATGTTCTGACCCCGCACGAGGGAGAATTCGCGCGCCTCTTTCCCGGTCTTAAAGGACAAGGGAAATTGGCTGCGGCGCGCGCCGCAGCCGCACGCGCCAAAGCCGTCATCGTTCTTAAGGGCGCCGACACGATCATCGCCGCGCCCGATGCGCGCGCCGTCATCAACGCAAATGCGCCTTTCGATCTTGCGACGGCGGGATCGGGCGACGTTCTCGCCGGGATTATCGCCGGCATGCGCGCGCAAGGATTGCCCGGCTTCGAGGCCGCCGCCGCCGGCGTTTTTCTCCATGGCGCGGCGGGCCAGATCGCCGGCCCTGGGCTTGTCGCGGAAGATCTCGCCGACGCCTTGCGGAAGGTGTTGAGGACGCTGTTTGCGCCGCCGGCGCAGCAAACGGGCGAGCCGGGGGAAAAGCCGTGAGGATCCGCCCCGCAAGTCTTAAAGACGCCGCCGGCATGAACGCGATGTACAATCCGTTCATTCTCGAAACGCCGGCGACGTTCGAAACTGCGGCGATCGACGAGGCCTCACGCCGGGGCTGGATTAAAGAGCGGCTCGCTGACCCGCGCCATCCCGTTTTCGTTGCGGAGGATGCGGACGGGCGCATCGCCGGCTTCGCCAACGCATCGGCCTTCGACCCGCGCGCCGCCTATGAGACCTCGATTAAGGTTTCAGCTTTCATCGCGCCTTACGCTCAGCGCCGGGGCGTCGGGACGGCCCTCTACGAGGCGCTGTTCCACCGCCTCGCCGGAGAAGACGTCCACCGCGCCTACGCTCTCATCGTGCATCCGAACCCCGCTTCGGTCGCGCTGCATGAGAATTTCGGCTTCCGCCATGTTTCGACCCTCGACGAGGTCGGGCGGAAATTCGGGCGCTATTACAGCGTCATGTGGTTCGAAAAGCGGTTCTAAATCGCTCGACTCTCGCCTTTCCTCTGCTATAGAGACGCCCTTTCGGCGGTCGGGACGCCCCGGGCGGGCGGCCGGCTTTCGCGCGCGGGTGTGGCGGAACTGGCAGACGCACTGGATTTAGGTTCCAGCGCCGCAAGGCGTGGGGGTTCAACTCCCTCCACCCGCACCATCCGCCTTCGCTGATTTTGGCGATGCCAAAATCTGGCTTCGGCGCGACAGGGCCGAAGCGTGCGAAGCGGATGCCGCGCCGAAGCCCTCTGGGCGGAGGCGGACGAGTTGGGAATGCAGGCGCCGACCGGCGCAGAACAAAAAGGCTTGGACGACGATGGAAGTGATTGAAAAGACCGCCGAGGGCCTCGAGCGCAAATTCACGGTGAAAGTGCCGGCGGCTGAACTCGACGCCAAGCTCAACGCACGCCTCGCCGACGTCAAAGGCAAGGTGCATCTCAAGGGCTTTCGCAAAGGCAAGGCCCCGCTGCCGTTCCTGAAGAAGATGTACGGCAAGGGCATGATGAGCGAGATCCTTCAGGAGATCATCAACGAGACGAGTTACAAGGCGTTCACCGATCGCGACTTGAAACCCGCGACGACGCCGCATCCGCATTTCCATGGCGATTTCGACAAGATCATCGACGGCAAGGCGGACCTTGAATACGACGTGCACGCGGAAATCCTGCCGACCTTCGAGCCGGCCTCAATCGACGGGATCAAGCTGAAGCGTCCTGTCGCCGATGTCGACGACGCCGACATCGATGAAGCGCTGACGAAACTCGCCGAGAGCAATCGCGACTTTGAGCTGCGCGAGAAATCCGAAAAGGCGAAAGAGGGCGACATGGTCGTCATCGATTTCGTCGGAACGATCGGCGGCGTCGAATTCAAGGGCGGCAAGGGCGAAGGCCATTCCGTCATTCTCGGCTCAGGAACGCTGATCAAGGGCTTTGAAGACCAGTTGATCGGCGCAAAGGCCGAGAGCGACGCCGAAGTGAAACTGACTTTTCCGGAAGACTACGGCTCGGCCGATCTCGACGGCAAGGAAGCGGTCTTTGCGGTGAAAGTGCGTGAAGTCAAAGCGCCGCAAGACGCGGTCGTCAACGAGGCGCTGGCCAAGAAGCTCGGCCTTGAGGACCTCGCCGATCTCAAAAAGCGCGTGCGCGAGCGGATTGAAGCGGACTATCGCTCGATGTCGCGAAGCCATGTGAAGCGCGCGCTTCTCGACAAGCTCGACGCCGCGCACGATTTCGACCTGCCGAAATCGATGGTCGACGCCGAGTTCAACCAGATCTGGGCGCAGGTTGCGAACGCTGAACGCGACGAGGAAGACAAGGACAAGACGGAAGAGGAACTGAAGGAGGAATACAGGAAGATCGCGGTGCGCCGCGTGCGCCTCGGGCTCGTCCTCGCCGAGATCGGCCGCCGCGCGGACGTGACGGTGCCGAACGATCAGCTCCAGCGCGCGGTGCAGGAACACGCGATCCGCGACGCGCAGCTTTTCGCGATGCAGGGCCGGAAAGTGACGCCGCAGGAAGTCCTTCAGATGTATCAGCGCAATCCGGGCGCCGTCGCGCAAATAAGGGCGCCGCTCTTTGAAGAGCGCGTCGTCGACTTTATCCTCGAAAAAGCGGACATCGCCGACAAGAAGGTTTCGAAAGAAGACCTGATGAAGGACCCGGACGGGGAGGAGTGAGACTCATTCCCCTCTGATTTGAAAGGCCGCCCGACCGGGCGGCCTTTTGCATCCGTGCGTCGCCCCGGCGGCGATCCTCGGCTGCTCAGCAGCGTTCGTCTGCCGCCGGCTGCGTCCTAGCGCTGCGCAATCCGTTCGGCGTCATCTTGCCGCCAAAGGGCGGTCACCATCGGGCGATCGACCGCGCGAACGGCGTTCGAAACGACCTCGGCGCGACATTTGCGCGACGCTGCGCTGGTCATGCCGTCCATCTCAAGCGGACTGCACACCCGCGCCGCCTGACGGCGGATGTCCGCATAAATACGCGAGGCTCCGTCCGGCGTATCAGCGCCGCTGAGATCGAGCGCGAATTCGTAGGCGGTGACTTCCGGCGGAGCTTCGTCTGAGGCGAACGCCGGAGCGACGAACGCGGCGAGCATGGCCGCGAGGATTTTCGTTTTCATGGCAGGGTCCTTCGTTTTTGGCTGCCCCGCATGATTAAGGCTTGAGGGCCGCTAGCGCCTGACGGAGACGTTGGGAACGCGCGATGTTTTGCTGATGGTTTTCTAATGAATTGATATTGGCTGGTTTTTGCTGCGATGAGCGGAGGGATTGACGCGTTCGATTGATTCCGCTGCAGCATGCAAACGGTTTACATTATCGTGAGGCGCGCCGGCGTCGTCGGCGTAAAGCTCGGGAGCATGCGACTTGGATTCATTGGCGACGGCGGGACGGGAAGCGTTCACTCTCGGCGCTGCGCGCGTCGAACCGGGGCGCAACGTGCTCTTCGCCGGCGAGCGGGTCATTCGGCTCGAGCCGAAGGTGATGGACGTCCTCGTTGCGCTCGCTGAAGCGGCAGGCGACGTTGTGCCGCGCGAAACGCTGATCGAGCGAATCTGGAATGTTGAATATGGCGGCGACGAAAGCGTCAGCCGCGCTATTTCACTGTTGAGGAAGGCGCTGAAAGAGGCGGACCTCGGCGACAAGGCGATCGAGACGGTGACGAAGCGCGGTTATCGCCTCACTGTCGCTCCCTCGCCCGCCGTCGCGAATTCCAGTCCCGTCCCCGAAGTCGCCGCGAGCGCGCAGAGGCGGCCTCTCCTGACCATCAATCGTTGGCCGCTCGTTGCCGCCGCCGCGCTCTCCCTCGCAGCGATCGTCGCGGCGTTCGCATGGCGCGATGATCGTCCGGCCGGGCGGCCGACGGAATTGAATGTCGTCGCGGTCCTTCCGTTCGACGATCTGTCGCCGAAGGGCGATCAGGCCTGGTTCGCCGACGGGCTCGCCGACGAGCTGATCGACAGCCTGTCGAGCGCTCCCGGCCTCACCGTGATCGGGCGCTCATCGAGTTTTCAGGTCCGCGGCCCCGGCGTTGATGCGCGCGTCATCGGCGAGCGGCTTGGCGCGCGATATCTTGTCGAAGGCGGCGTGCGTCGCGACGGCGATCTGCTGAGGATTTCCGCCTCGCTCGTCGATACGGGCGACGGCGCGACGAAATGGACGCAGACCTATGAACGCAATGCCGGCGATATTTTCGCCGTGCAGGAAGATATTGCGACGCAGATTGCGGCGGCCCTCAACGTCCATCTCAGTTTCAAAGACGCTTTGGCGCACGGCATCGGCACGCGCAACATGCAGGCGTTCGAAGCGTTTCTCCTTGGAAAGGCGTTTTATGTCGCTGAGGGCGCTGAAAATATGGAGCGCGCGGTCACGATGTTTCGCCGCGCGACCGAGCTCGATCCGAATTATGTCGATGCATGGCTTGGACTTGTGTCCGCACTCAGCGTCTATGATTTCTGGCGGCCGGAACAGCTCAAGGCGGCGAGCGCCGAACGCGCGCGCGCGTTGCAGAGGGCGCTTGAAATCGATCCTGATGCGCCTGGACCGAACAGTTACCGGGCCTGGCGGGAAGCCGAGAACGGAAATTTCGAAGAGGCGGACCGGATCTTCGCGCGTCTCGATCGCGGCGCAAAGCGCGCCTGCGACGCCGGATCGTTCATGCGTCTCATCCTCTACGGACGCCTGAAAGAAGACGATCCGAAATGCCTCGAGATCGGCGTCGCGTCCGATCCCCTGTCGATCGGCACGTCGGAAACCGCGCAGTTCATCGCGCATCTGACCGGTCGCACCGATATCGAGGTGCGCGAATATGAGCGCAGCAAGACGATTCCCGGCGGCCCCCAACTTGGCGAGATCTATGCCTTCCTGCGCGCATTCAACGCCGGCGATCGCGCCGCGGCGAAGGCGCATTTTCGCAAGATGGTCGATTTCCTGCCGGCGCGGATCGACCAGTTTGAAGCCGTCTACGACAATTTCGACGATGACGCTCGCGTGCGTGAAATCCTGAACGAGGCGCTCGTCGATCCCGCCAATCAGGACCCGACGCGCACGGTCATGATCGCCAAACTGCTTGCAATTTACGGCGATCCGGACGGCGCGGCCGAAGCGTTGCGGCGGCATTTCCTCGTTGTCGGCGGCACCTGGTGGCAGGAGCTCTGGATGCCTGAGCACGCCGAAACGCGCAAGCGGGACGCGTTCAAGGAGATCGTCCGTGCGAAAGGTCTTGAGCGCTATTTCCGCGCAACCGGCAAATGGAATGATTTCTGTCGGCCGACATCGCCGTCCGATTTCGAATGCGTATGAAGACGCGCGCCGTTCAGTGAGAAGCTTCTCAATCCGCGAATTAGAAGGCCGCCCGCCGGGCGGCCTTTTTAGTCCAATGAAGTTGACGCCATATGCGTGCGCGAAGCGCTTTTGAAATGTTGGCGAAGCCGTCGCATCTATATAAAATTGCAAATATCGGCGTTTGTGAATTTTTGACGAACACATGTGTTTTACTTGCGAAGACAGATCAGACAAGAGTTATCATCCAGCGCGGGAGGCGATTCGATGAAATCGACATGGCGGCTTTGGGTTCTCGGGGCTCTGCTTGTCTCGGCGTGTGCGTCGGGTGGGGGCGCGGAAGACGAAGTTGCCGTCGCTGCGGCTGGAGATTCTCCGGCGCCTGAGAGTGCAAGGGGCGAGCGGGTCGATTGTGCGACGGCCTTTGACGAGGCCGTTCCGCTGAAGACCGTTCCATTTCCCCGCGGCCCATATCCGAGCCATTGGCTTTATCCGGCCCGCGTCGAGGAAGTCGAAGGGCCGCTTGACCTCGACGGCGATGGAGCCTTGGAGAAAATCTTCATCGGCACAATATTTCCGCAAGGCGGGATGTTAGAGCACAAGGCCAGCACGCTTGTCATAATCACGCAAGCGAGTTCGCTCTTCGAAAGCATTGACGGAAATGGATTGCAGGCAATTTTCTCCCGGCAAATGAGTCAGTTCACACCCGGGGAATCAATTCCCGGTGTCGAACGTCTCTCGTTCAGCTGGTTCCTATCGCAATTTGAGCTTGTTCCCGACGGGAAAAAGCGCACGCAAAGCTGGAGTGCAAGTGATTATGCTACGTATTTCGTCCAACAAAGTCTTATTGCAGATCAGACAGAGCCGGTTCCGCAGTTAGCCGAAACACGAGTTTCAGTTGTTTCCTATGGTGCCGAACATTTCTTGCTGCTTGAGGTCACGAGGGACGACGTTAGGCCGGCAAACGAAATCATCACCAATTATCGGTTCATGGCGCGTTATCGGGGTAAGCATAAGTTGCAACTCGTCTGCGGCGAACGGGTAATTTGACAATTCAATTCTCAAGGGGGACGGCTAAATGGCGATACAAAGCAGAATAAGCACCGGCTGGCTACTCGGTTCCTATGAATCTGATCGAAATGAAGAGATAAAGCGCCACGAGAATGACAGTCTGAGGGTTAATGGCGTAGGCACAGGGGGTGAGGTTGTCGTTCGGGTTCCCAATCCAGCGGGAGGACTTAACATCACCGTCGGCTATGGCTGGGACATTGACGAGCAGTCTCTGTCAGCTACGCTGACGAATTTCGCCGCCGCCGGCATCACGCTGACCGCCAACGAACAGACCGTGCTCGAAGGCTACAAATCCGGATCCGTCGTCACGTTTGACATTGGCAGCTCGACCGTGACAAGGCAGCCGACACAAGGCGATGTTATCAGCGTCTGGGGGGCTTCACGATCACCGATGCGCTTGCGACCAATCTGCTGAATATCGTGATCGAGACATGGGACGCGGGGCTTTCGGGCGCCTTGGGCGCCGAAGATATTCCCGACTCGCGCGAAAGAGCCGCACTCGTTTCCTTACTCTATAACACGACATCCGGAACGGTCGCCGCCATCGAGAATTTCGCGCCGACGACAATCGGATTGATCGAAGACAATCCGTCTGATCCTGAGCAAATCTATCTGCAGCGCGCGGGAATCTGGTATGAGATCGTGTACGGGACTAACGCCCTTCGCGCCAATGACACGCTCGAAGCCGGCATTCAGAACCGTCGTGAAGCGGAAGGCGATCTGTTCGGGCTGTACACTGAAGACGGCGCCAACGGGGAGCGCACGCCGTCGGCATCTGGCGGCTATTTGGAATCGAAGACGATCATTCGATTTCTTGACGAAAAGAACCAAAACAGTGCGCTTGTAACCTATTATACGGACAGACACATAGCCGAAGCGGAAGCAAAGGTTCTGATCAACAACCAGTACGACGCCGCCCGAGCGCAGCTTATTTCTTCTTTCTATTCGCCTGATCCAACGGCTGCGACCGATGAAGTGGCCGTCACCGTTGACATCAAGAATCATGGCGGGAGCGTTACTCTTGAAGACTTCGGAGAGGATGTCTCCGCACAGAAGAATCTTGTGTTCGGTGAAGAGCTGGACGACTTGATCCTCGGCGGCGAGGGGCTCGATGTGATCGTCGGCGGCGACGGCGACGATCTTCTCGACAACATCCACGCACCGACTTTTGATTATTCGGCGCTCGATCAGACGGCGCATCTATATAAAATTGCAAATATCGGTGTTTGTGAATTTTTGACGAACGCGAGGATTTTACTTGCGAAGACGGCGCAGGCTTGAGTTATCATCCGGCACGGGAGGCGATTCGATGAGATCGATATTACGGCTTCGGGTTCTTGGGATTCTTCTTGCGACTGCGTGCGCGTCGGATGGCGAAGATCGCATGCAAGACGCGGTCGCCGACGTTGAAGGGCGAACCGAGGCGGCGCTGGCGTCCAACGCTGACCTGAAAGCTACCGACACAGAGACCGGAACGGCAGTCGCTGGTGGAGACCGCGCGCAAACATGCGACGAAGAAAAGCTGCTAGCTCCGCACGATGGGGCGCTAACGTTGCAGGACATTCCGAAATCCGCAGTGAGGGCCGAATTTCGGCCGGACCTTTACCGCTCCCTTGCGCCAATGTTTGAGTCTTCGGGCCTGCTTGCGGACGGCTTATTATTGCCTGACGGAAAGCCGTTGAATGGCCACGTGATTTTCAGGGCGAAAGGTCCAACAGCTAACCTCATCGTGCTGTTTGACGGTCAACTGCCCTGCGCGCGCGGTGGGTGCGTGATGTTTGCTTATCAAGAGAACAGCGTCTCAAAGGCTTTATCGAGAATCTATCTTGTCTCAAGGAGAACAACTTCCCTCGGATGGGGACCTCCGCTCGCGGTCTTTGACGAATGCGGGGTGCAGAGCATTTATTTTGTTGACTCTTTGGACAACAAAGAGTCCGCGCCGGATCGATTCAGATCAAGGCGCAAAGACTCTGAAATCGTCTTTGTTCTGACCGCGAAACCGCTTGGGGAATAGAACGGATAGACGGAGGGCATTTTGACTGCAGGAACATACGAAGAATTCTTTGATGAGCTTGGCTTCGAGGAATCCAGCGATAACTACCAAGCCGACAACAATCTGGGCTACATCGGCCGTTACCAACTCGGCAAACTCGCCCTGATTGATCTCGGTTATTATACGGATGACGGGGATCTTGGTGGCAGCGTATTTGTCGACGCCAACTTTACTGGATTAAATGGAATATCTTCGAGGCAAGACTTTCTTGACAACGAGACTGTGCAAGATAGCGCCGTCATGGAGCTTGCCCGGCGGAATTGGAACCAGCTTCGCTTTAATGATGTCGAGTTCTACGCTGGGCAAACTCTAAACGGAGTACAGCTTTCGGTGACGGGCTTGCTCGGCGCCGCCCATCTCGTCGGCGCTCAAGCCGTCGCCGACTGGCTGAAAGCGGGAGGAACCGACGCGCTCACGGACGGCAACGGCACGCCGGCGACGGAGTACATTCAGTTATTTTTCGATTACGAATTCCCCGCAACCTTCCCGACGAATTTTGAGTTGGGCAATCCCGTAAATGGCGGTAGCGGCAATGACGCCCTGAGAGGATTCGAGGGGGCGGATACCTTAAACGGAAGGGATGGCAGTTCCGCCCGGTTCTGTCAGTAATTCGACATATTGTTTTTATGAATTTTGACGACTTCAAAGATTTGATTTGCAGGCTATGCCGAAATCGGAAGTAATGGCGGAAAGCGGAGGCCGTCCTGATGAAATCGAAATCAAGGGTTTGGGCGCTGGGGCTTTTGCTCGCATCGACGTGCGCGTCGGTTGTGGGGGCGGAAGACGGTGCGACGTTGTCTGCTGGCGTCGAAAAGCCGCCCGCGCGAGCGCCTGATGCGTCCCCCGTCGCCACCAACGAAGCAAGCAGTGCGGCTATTGGTGCCAACGATCGAGCGCACTCCTGCGATGGAAAGCTCACTGAGCTTTTTGATTCGAAGGGTCCGCTCACGCTGCAAGACATTCCAGATTCAGCCGTCATGTCCGAATTTCGACCGGACCTTTATCGCACCCTCGCGCCAATGTTCGAGTTCTCAATGCTTCTGCCGGACGGCTTTCTGCTACCCGATGGGAAAGCGCTGAACGAACACGTTATCTTTAGGGCGGAGGGCGCAACCGTAAACCTCATCGTGCTGTTTGATGGCCGCCTGCCCTGTCCCCGTGCCGGGTGCACGATGCTGGCCTATCACGAAGACCAGGCCTCCAAGACCTTGTCGCGAATCTATCTCACTTCGAAGAGAGCAACTTTCGTTACGTGGGGGCCGCCGCGTGTGGTCTTCGGTGAGTGCGGCGTAGAGAGCTTATATTTTGTCGACGCGCTCGACAACAAGGAGGTATGGCCGGATCGTTTCAGGTCGAAGCTTGGAGACTTGGAAACCGTGTTCATGTTGACGGCAAAGCCAGCTGAGAAATAGGGCAAGCAGGGGGCAGATTGAATGACTGCAGGAACATACGCGGAGTTTTTTGATGCGCTGGGCGAGCAAGAATCTTCCGATAATTACGCGGCAGATAACCGGCGAGGTTATATTGGGCGGTATCAGCTGGGTAAGCTCGCGCTGATCGATCTTGGCTATTATATCGACGATGGAAACCTTTCTGGTCCGGACTAGGTCGATGCAAACTTTACCGGACTGGGTGGCATATTTTCCAAGCAAGACTTTTTTGACAACGAGACTGTGCAAGATAGCGCCGTCATGGAGCTTGCCCGGCGGAATTGGAACCAGCTTCGCTTTAATGATGTCGAGTTCTATGCCGGCCAAACTCTGAACGGAGTACAGCTTTCCGTAACCGGCTTGCT
>JBMOOR010000077.1:0-2688 GCA_049324555.1 Pseudomonadota bacterium
GCTGGGGATAACAGTAATGCCAATCATCCAGCAAAACCGCGACGCGTCGTCCTTGGCGACGCGCAGCGAGATCGAGAGAGAGTTTCAATCCCCCATACGGCTGACGCCCCTGAAGCCACACATCCTGGTCAGCGCCTCCTAATCTGCGCAAGCTAACAATCGGCCTGTCGAAGACTGCGAACACCAGGACAAGCGCAGAAATGACATAGATCGTCGATTTGAGGACTGACATGTCTTCCCCCCTTACATAGCCCGTCCGGAGCGCGCTCCGGAAACCACGACTATATCCCGCGACCCCGGTTCACGCCACTCCGCCTCAAACGACGTTTCATTGCCTCGAAATTTCGAGGATCTGTCCGGTAGCCGAGTTTGTTTCAGCTTGTGTGCAGCCGTGCACCGCAAAGTTTCCCCTCCGGGGCAGGAACGGAAGTCGGGCGGACTGCGGCACATGGCCGTTTGTGGGAGTGGCTGTGTAAAAACTCGAGGCGTCAAATATTCGATCCAGATGAATGCGCGCGCGTCTGCTGAGCGTTGATCATGCGCGGATCGCGGCGATCAGCGGCCTGACGCCCATGATGGCGATCATGCGCTTCAGATTATAGGCCAGAACGTTGAGGCTCATCTCCGTTTTGACCATTTCGATGCCCTTGGTGAGGAAGTGCGTGTGCCCCATCCAGGATTTTATCGTGCCGAAAGGGTGCTCGACAGTCCGTCGGCGAATGTTCATCGCGTCGCCGGCGCGGTTGAGGCGTTGCTGCATCGCTTCGATGATGGCTTCGTGCTCCCAGCGTTTGACGCGCCGCGCATTGCTGGTCGTGCATCGAGGCTTGAGCGCGCACTTGCAGCAATTTGTCGTCCAGTAGCAGTGGAGCGTCTGCCGGCTCTCGATATTGGTGAACCGATAGGTCAAGAGCTTTCCGGCGGGACACCGATAGGCGTTCTTCGACTCGACGTAGATGAAGTCGTCTTTGCCGAAGCGGCCGGCGGCCTTTGCGTTTGAGGTCAGCGGCTTCGGCACTTAAGGCGTCGCGCCCATCGCTTCGCAGGCGAGGATTTCTTCGCCGCTGAAGTAACCGCGGTCGGCGAGAACGTCGAGCGCCTCGGCCGCCATCGCTTCCTTCGCCTTCTGCGCCATCGGCGAAAGCAGCGTCCGGTCGCTCACGATGTTGGTCACCTCGTGCGCGACAATCAGGTGGCGTTCCGTATCCACTGCCGTTTGAACATTATATCCCACAACGCCGGCGCCGCGCAGGTTTGTCGCCATGGCGCGGGCGTCAGGATCGGCGAGAGAGATTTGCTGGTCCGGCGCGGCAATTACGTCCTTCTCTAACTGTTTCAGCTTTCCGAGCTGCGCCTTCATCGCGGCGATCTTGTCTTTCAGGCGCACGACCTTCGCCGATGTCGCCCTCCTGAAGATCGGCGGCGTCCAGCGATTGCAAATACCGCCCAATGCTCGCTTCGACCTGTTCCACCCGGCGTTTGAGCTTGCCTTTGGTGAAGTTCCTGTCGCGGGCGTTGACGCCCTTGAACTTGGCGCCGTCGATCGCGGCGACGGCGCGCGCAAAGAGGCCGAGGTCGCGGCAGATGACGATGAACTGAGAGCACACTGCCTGGATCGCAGGCCCGTTCTCCTTTCGGAAGTCGGCGATGGTCTTGAAGTCCGGCGCAAGCCGGCCGGTCAGCCTCATCACCTCGACATTGCGCACCGCCTCGCGCTCATGCCGCCGGCTCGACTGAACGCGGTTGAGGTATCCGTAAAGGTAAATCTTCAAGAGCGTGGACGGATGATAGGCGGGCCGGCCCGTCGATGCAGGCCGAACGCCCGCGAAGCCCAGTGCCGCCAGATCCAGCTCCTCGATGAAGACGTCGACTACGCGAACCGGATTATCCTCCGCGACGTAATCATCAAGGCTTGCTGGCAAAAACGCTTGCTGCGCGCGATCCTCGCCCTCGACAAATCGGCTCATGCTGACCTCCATTGAAGGCCAAAACATCCTGAACTGATTTGCGGTTTTCGCACAGCCACGGGATTTTTCGGACCGCTCAGATCGGCGGCCTTTGATTAATCCATGAGCCGAAGTGATTTCCCGAATTTGGCGAAATTTGCGAAGCTCAAGCTCGCCAATTCGGCGATTTTCCGGCGACAAACAGCTCCGTCCATCGCTTCTGTGTGAACTCCCTTCGCCAAATTAATGCGGCAACGAAAAATCCTGCGAAAAGGGCCTTCAACAATACCTAGCAATTTGCCTATAAATGCCTTCTGATGTCCTTTTTGCGCACCATTCTGGCGCTCTTGCTCTCCGTCTCGCTTGCCGGTTACGGCATGGCCGCGGCATCGGCGCTGCACGCCCATGCGGATGGCGAGGCCTTTGCGGTTCACGCATTGCCGGATGGCGGCCATAGCGTCGACCATCATAGTGAGACCATTCATGAGGATCAGGATGCCGAGGGTTCCGAGCATTACGAGTCCGGGCTTCATTCCCATTCGGTTCCCCAGTTCGCCTCTGTCGACGCCGGGCTTGTAACCCTGGCGGCGGCGCTGTCTTCCTCCCTTCAATGGCCGTGACCTTGCCCCTTCAAACGCAGCCGAAATGGAAGCAACATTTTGGCTGGAAGAAGGAGGTTATGGATGGCGAGGAAGCGTTATTCGCCTGAGGAGATCATCGGCAAATTGCGGTCGGCTGAGGT
>JBMOOR010000078.1:0-2681 GCA_049324555.1 Pseudomonadota bacterium
CTCGCGCCATGCCGCCGCTCTCGCCCGACCAGAAGGCGGCGCTCATCCAGAAGGCGGACCGTCTCGCGCCGCGCCGCCACCGTGCGGCCGAGGATGTCTTGCATCTTGTGACGATTTACCGGCTGGCGACCGGCGCATGATCGAATAGAGCGGCGCGCGCGATGAGCGAAGTCGGAACTCCTTCAATGTCGAAACGCGCGACCGCGCGCATCGGCGATGGCGAAATGGCGATGCTGCGCTTCGGCGTCGAGGGCGCGCCGCCGCTTCTCTTCGCGCACGCCAACGGATTTTGCGCATCCGCCTATCGGCAGATGCTTGAAGCCCTCGGCTCGCGGTTCGACGTTTTCGCAGTCGATCTGCGCGGCCACGGGCGGACGAGGTTGCCGCCGCCCGCGCAGCGCCATCAAGGTCTCGATCTTTTCGGCGCGGATGTCGCGGCGCTCCTCGACTCGCTCAGCCTGCGGATCGACAAGGGGGCGAGATGGACGCTCTCGGGCCATAGCCTTGGCGGCGTCGCCGTGACGTTTGCGGCGGTCAATCGCCGCGACGTCGCTGCGCTTCGTTTGATCGAGCCGGTCGCGACGCCGCCATTCTGGAGCGGGCTTGCACGCTCGCCTGTCTGGCCGCTTGTCGCGCCCCGCATTCCGCTTGTTAAAGGCGCGCTCGCCCGCCGCGGCCGATGGCCAGACCGCGAGACCGTCAGGGCGAGCTATGCGGGAAAGCCGCTGTTCTCGACCTGGGCGTCGGGCGTTCTTGATGATTACCTCGCCGACGGCCTCAAGGCGGAAGATGGCGGCGTTGCGCTTTCCTGCGCGCCGGAATGGGAAGCGGCGAATTTTGCGGCGCAGGCGCATGATTTCTGGGCGGCGTTCGCCGCAGCGCCGGCTCCGGTCGCCGTTCTCGCCGCGCGCCATCCGTCATCGACGGTCTCCCCCTACGCCGTCCGACGCTTCGCCGCGCTTGGCGCTGAAGTCGTCGAGGTCGGGGGGCGCACGCACCTCATCCCATTCGAGGACCCGCCCGCCGCCGCCCGTTTCCTCGCGGGCGCATGAAGCTCGATGACCGGCCTTGGACGTTGGCGGTCTTTTTGCTAAGGCGTCCCGCGAGTTGGGCGGGGGAGCCTCCCGCCCCCGGTAAAATCGAGGAAGCGACCCATGAGCCAGACGCCCGCCGCGCCGCAAATCACCGGCAAGATGTTCCTGTTCGAGCGCCCGGAGCTTTTGAGCCGTCAGCTGCATGGCGAGCTTGGGCTTGATGCGGCGGCCAAACCCTTCGGCTTTTGCGCCAATGTCCGCGCCGTTCCGCTTACGGTTTCGGAAATCCCCGAGGCGAGCAAGTTTTATCCCGTGGTCTTCATGTCGAAGGACGAACCGATCCCCCTCGCGATTCTTGGGCTCGGCAACGATCTCAACCTCTTTGTCGACCAAGATGGCAATTGGGAGCAATTCGCCTACGTCCCCGGCTATCTTCGCCGTTATCCTTTCGCGGTCGCGGGCGAGACCGGCGGCGACCGCCTCGCGCTTGTCATCGACGCCGCCTATTCCGGCATATCGAAGACCGCCGAACGCAAGCTTTTCGAACAGGGCGAGATGAGCGCCTTCACCAGGCAGGCGATGGATTTCACGACGACTTACGAGCAGGACCGGCGCCTGACCGATCAGATCATGGCCGCGCTCAAAAAGTTCGACATCATTGAGTCGCAGACTGCGCAATACACGCCGGCCGGAACGACAGAACCGCGCCCCTTCGCTCAATATTTCGGGATCGACGAGAAGAAGCTTCAGGCGCTCACGGACGATCAGTATCTTGAGCTTCGCAAGATGAACGTGCTGCCGGTTCTCTATTCGCAGCTCATCTCGCTCGGAAACTGGCGCAATCTCATCGCGCGCCGGATGCGCCGGCTCAATCTCTCCGAGATCGAAGCGGTGACGGGCCAGCGCCTTTCCTGACGAGGGGCCTTTCACGTCTCAGCGAGAGGCCATGAGCGCTGCGCCGCCGATATTGGCGGCGGCGCCGGCCTCGCGTAGTGAGGTCCGATGCGGGCGCCGCTATTCCTGATCTTGCTTCTCACGTTCATCGCGCCGGCGCGCGCTGAAGAAAGCGTCGTCACCGAACATGCGCGGTCCTCGCTCATTCCGGAGCTGACGGGCGTCGCGCCGGGCGGGACGGCGCCGCTCGCCTTCGCGCAGAAGCTTCAGCCCGGCTGGCACGTCTACTGGAAGAATCCGGGCGATTCAGGGCTGCCGCTCGACTTTCGCTGGACGCTCCCCGAAGGCGCCGCGGCGGGTCCGATCGATTATCCGGCGCCTCATCGCATCCCGATCGGCCCGCTCGTCAATTTCGGGCATGAGGAGGCGCCCGTCTTCCTCACTTCGGTGACGGCGCCGAAGGATGCGGCGATCGGCTCGTCCCTTGAAATCGGGCTTGAAGCGACATGGCTCATCTGCGCCGACATCTGCGTGCCGGAGACGGGATCGTTCACCCTGTCGCTCCCGATCGTCGAGGCGCCCGCGAGAGATGACGCCGCGGCGCCCCTCTTCGCCAGTGCGCGCGCCGCGCTTCCCGTTCCGCTCGAAGGCGAGGCGTTTTTCTCCGTAGGCGGAGAAACCCTGCGGCTCGACCTTCCCTCCGGCGCCGGTCTCGACAGCGCCTATTTCTTTCCGGAGACGGCAGGCGTTTCC
>JBMOOR010000079.1:0-2669 GCA_049324555.1 Pseudomonadota bacterium
GAAGGCGTTAAACCCGCACTCATAGGTCGAAACCTTCTCGGAATCCGGGTCCTTCGGCGCGATCACCATCGGGGCGAGCGTGAAGGCGAGCGCGAGCGCTGCCGCAATGCCGAGGAAAACAATGATCGGCAAGTAATTGAGAAGAAACTCGGGGGTCGCCAAGACGCGCTCCTCAGGGGGTCAAATTCGGGCCGGAACCTAAGGAGATGCCTTCAGAAAGGCAACGCCAAAAGCACACGCGTTTGAGCGCTGAAAATACTGGCCGTTGAGGCCCTCCCCGCGCGGCGGCGGGTCAGTTCGGTTCTTCCGGCGCCGCCTCGGTTGCGGGGGCTTCGGCGCCCTCGCCGTCATCGGCCGGCGCCGGCGTCTCGTAGCCTTCCTGGCCGTTCGCCATGAATTCCGACCAGTCCTCGGTTTCCCAATAGCGTTCATCGAGGAGGGAATCGCGCATCGGTCCCGGAATCGCGGAATCAAGGAGAAGCTTCTGCTCAGCCCGTGAGGCGGCGAAAGCGGCGAGGTGAGCAATGTCATCGGCGGAGAGGTCGATGACATAACCGAGTTCGACCGACTGGAACTCGACCATGGCCGGCGCCCCGCGCCACATTCTCGCAGCGAAATCGAGGGGGTCAGGCTTCACGAAATCGTCCGCTGCGTCGAGCGCCGGCGCCGCCTTGCCCCCGACACCATTGATCGCGTGACAAAGAACGCAGCCCTTTTGCACAAAAAGGGCGCGCCCGGTTGCAGCGTCGGCTGCGTGAGTGACAGCGGGGTCTGGCGCAGCCATCTGCGGCTGGCTGCAGCCCGCGACGAGGGCCGCCCCAATGATCACCGTCAATGCCGTTGCAATGCGCATGAACGCCTCCTAGATCATACAATGATCGCGCCGTTCGCCCGGGTCTTCAATGCGTTTGCGCAAATTTCGCTGTGCAGCCGCTTCAAAGCCCGTTCGACTGCCCGCCCCCCTGCCGAACCTGCCGGAATCGAAGGAACAGCGCGACAGGCCGCCCGCGAGGCTTGCTGTCTATTGCTGCGCTTCGACTTTGAAGTCGACATCGAGCGAATTGCTAATGGCGAGCTCGACTTCTGTCGACTGGTTGTGACTGATCGCAAGCGGCGTTTGCGAGCCGGCTTCATCGGCTGTGATCGACGTGATCTTCGACTTCAGCTTCGGCGAGTGCGCAAACGCCACCGATTTTGCAGAGGCGCGACGGCCTTCGACGAATTTCTGCATGTCACTGAGGAACAATGCGACCTGAAGCTTGAAATTGTCGCGGCCGATACCGCCGGGAAGGAAAATATTGCGGCCGAAAATCAGGATCTGGTTGGTGGGCTCATAGACGACCGTCGTCACGCTCGACTGGCCGTTGAACGTGTTGAGCTCGTCGAACTCGACGCCGCCCGACGATTGCGCCGTTGACACCATCACCTGCTTGCATCCGGAAGGCGCCGCCGCATTGGCGCATTCAAAAAAGCCGACGAGGAATTTCGCGCCGCCCGCAGTCGTTGCGACCAAGCTCGGCGGGCCGCCGGCTTGGCTCGCCCGCAGCTCGGTCGAAATGCTGAATTCCCCAAGCATCGCGGTCACGTCGCTCGCGCTCACCGTATCGCTCAAAGCGCCGGCTCGCTGCGCCATCGCCGGCGCTGCGCCGAGCGCCGCTGCAGCCGCCAACAATTTCAACGTCTTATGCATAACCCCTCGCCTTATTCCCACGCTTGCGCCTGTCGCGCTCCGATGCAACCTTATCACATCCGTCGGGCGGGCATAGCCGCCGTCTGTGGCGGAATCGGCGCAGTCGCGGCCTACCTTCCGCCGGAATTTGTCGTTAGGCTGTAACAAGCGTGTGGTTCGACTGGTTGTGCGCGTATCCGGGGGATTGATCGGATGAAGATTTCGGAAGCCGGCATATACCTCATCAAGCGGTTCGAAGGGCTTGAACTCGAGTCCTATCAGGACATCGCCGGCGTCTGGACAATCGGCTACGGGCATACGGAAACTGCCGGCCCGAACCAGAAGATCAGCGAGCGTGAGGCTGAAGAATTGCTGCGGCGCGACCTTGGCCCGCGCGAGCGCGCGATTGAGCAGCTTGTCGGCGTTGCTCTCAACCAGAACGAATTCGACGCACTCGTCAGCTTCGTCTTCAATGTCGGCGCCAACGCGTTCAAGAACTCGACGGCGCGAAAGCGTCTCAACCGGAATGACCGCGTCGGCGCCGCCGAGGCGCTCACCTGGTGGAACAAGGCGACGGTCAACGGCGTCCTTCGCGAGGTCCTCGGTCTCACCCGCCGCCGTGCGGCGGAGCGTGCGCTCTTCCTGACGCCCGTCAATCCGCCGATCGTCAGCAAGCCGGAAGCGATTGCGGAGAATAGCCGCTTAACGCCGGTCGAGGAGGCGCCGCGGCGCGAAAACCTCGGCGAAAGCCGTACGGTCCAGGGCGCAGCTGTCGCCGGCGGCGCGGGCGCCGCGGCCTCTTCGATCGGCCGACAGAGCGCCGAAGACCTTGATCAGCTTGAGACGAATATCGAGCAAGGAACGGGCTTCACCGAAAAGCCGCCCGGTCAGGGCGGGCTCGGAGACCCCGGGACGGCCGCCGGCGCGCCGGACGGCGCCGCGGCGGGCGAGAGTTCATCCGGAGACGGTTCGACGACCGATGGCGGCTCGACGGACGAGG
>JBMOOR010000080.1:0-24103 GCA_049324555.1 Pseudomonadota bacterium
GATATCGAGGCGGACGAACTGATCGCCTTCGCCGGCGCGGCGGCGGACGAGATCGACCTTCCTCCCGCCGTAACGCCGACCGAGCGAATGACGGCGCTCGCGCGGCTTGTCGCAGCGCGCGACCGCGCCTTCGCAGGGCAGGAGAACTGGCCCGCCGCCATCGCCGCCGCGCGCGAACTCGGCAAGCTCCTTGATTCTTTCTACACGGAGGAAATCGACCCGAAGGCGCTGACGCGGCTCGACATCGCCGATTACGCCGGCCACTGGGCGAACTCGCTCAAATTCCTCTCGATCGTCACCGATCTCTGGCCTGCGCATCTTAAAAACATCGGCCGCTCCGACCCCGCCGACCGCCGCGCAAGGCTCATCGCCGCGACGGCAAAGAGCTTCATCGCCTCGCCTCCTTCGCATCCGCTCATCATCGCGGGAACGACCGCGAGCGCGCCTTCCGTCGCCCGCCTCGTCGCCGCGATCGCGACGGCGCCTGTCGGCCTCGCCATTCTTCCAGGTCTTGACCGTTCCATGGATGCGCGCGCCTGGAATTCGATCGATGACGCGCATCCCCAATCGGGATTGAAGGCGCTGCTCGATGCGCTCGGCCTTGCTCCCGCGGCGATCCGCCCCTGGCGGGGCTCGATCGATCAATCGAGCCGCGCCCGGCTGTTGACGCTCGCGCTCCGCCCTGCAGAGGCGACCGACGAATGGCTGTCGCTCGTCGGCGAAATGACAGCTCAGGATGAAGAGCTCAGCGCGGCGACGGACGGCCTCGCGCTCATCGAGGCCGACAATGAGGAGGCCGAGGCGACGGCGGTTGCCGCAGTCTTCCGCGAGACTGTCGAGGAAGAGGGTAGGACCGCGATCCTTGTGACGCCCGACCGGCATCTTGCGCGCCGCGTCGCGCTCAAGATGCGCCGCTGGAACATTCTCGTCGATGACAGCGCGGGCGTTCCCTTCGCCAACTCGCCCTGCGGCGTTTTCCTGCGGCTCGTCGCGCTTTTTCTCGAAGACCCCGGCGATCCGGTCGCGCTCCTCGCGCTCGCGCGCCATCCGCATGCGCGCTTTGGTCTTGAGGCGCGCGAGCGCGCAAGCGCCGTTGATGCGCTCGATCGCGAACTTCGCGGCGTGCGGCCTGCAAACGGGCTTCAAGGCATCGAGACGAAACTGCGGGGCGAAGATCGGCTGAGCGAGGAGATCGGAGCCGCGATCGCCGCGTTGAACGAAGCGGCGGCGGCGTTTCCGCGCAATCCCGAGGCGCCGTTTTCCGCGCTCTTCGCCGGGCATATCGCCGCCGCCGAACGGCTCGCAGGCGCCGATCGTCTCTGGGCGGGCGACGACGGCGCTGCGGGCGCTGAACTCCTCGCCGAACTCAAGTCCTGCGTCGAGGACATTACGTTCATCAGCGGGCGGCGTTACGCCGATGTCTTCTCGGCGCTGATCGCGGGCGCCGCCGTCCGCAAGCGGAGCGACGCGCATCCGCGCCTTGCGATCCTCGGGCCGCTCGAAGCGCGCCTGCAAAGCGCCGATCTCATCATTCTCGGCGGGCTCAACGAGGGCGCATGGCCGGCGGACGTCGGCGGCGATCCCTTCCTGTCGCGGCAGATGCGGCGGGAATTGGGCCTTCCATCGCCCGAACGGCGCATCGGCCTCTCGGCGCATGACTTCGCAGAGCTCGCCGCGCATCCCAATGTGACGCTGACGCGCGCGCGGCGCGCGGGCGGAAAACCCGCGAACCCTTCGCGCTGGATCATCCGCCTCAAGAACATTCTGACCGGCGCTGGCGCGCTCGCCGCCGTCGACAAGTCGGACGAATGGCGCGCGATCGTCGAGGAACTCGATGCGCCGCAAATCCTCACCCGCGCGTCCCGTCCGCGCCCGAAAGGAGGGCCCGGCCGGCGGCCGCAAAAAGCCTCCGTCACTCGCATCGAGAAATGGCTGCGCGATCCCTACAGCATTTACGCGCATTATCTCCTCGGGCTGCGAAAACTCGAGGAGCCGGGCGCCGAATTCGGGGCGCGCGAAATGGGAAGCCTCCTTCACAAGATCTTCGAGCGCGCCGCGCTTGAGCGCGCGCCGCCAAGCGTGCAATCCCTCAACGCTCTTTATGACGAGATCGCGCCGGAGTTCGGCCTCAGCGACGCGGACCGGCGCTTCTGGTCGGCGTCGGTCGCGGAGTCGTTCGGCTGGTTCGCCGGGTTCGACGCCGAGCGCCGCGCCGAGGGTCGCATCGGCGCCGTTGAAGGCATGGGCGAATGGACGCTTGCCGGGATTGATCCGCCCTTCACGCTGACCGCGATGGCGGATCGCATCGACATCCTGAGAGACGGGCGCGCCGCAATCTTCGATTACAAGAGCGGCGGCTTGAAAACCGAAAAGCAGGACAGGACGTTCTCGCCGCAACTCGCCCTCACCGCCGCCATCGTCGAAGCCGGCGGGTTCGCCGATCTCGGCGCCATGCGCGTTGCGCGATATGAATATCTGAAGATCGCCAATCGCAGCGACGATGAGGCGAAGAACGGCTGGGGCCGTGATGGCGATGATGCGGCCGTCGCCATTCGCGACGCGCAGGCGCGCCTTCGCACGCTGATCGCCGCCTTTGACGACCCGCAGACTGTCTATCATTCCCAGCCGCGCCCTCAGTTTACGGACGATTACGGGGACTTCGATCAGCTCGCCCGCCGCAAGGAATGGGGCGCCGCCGAAGACGGCGGCGAGGGCGCAAACGGGGGCGGCGAATGAACGCCGAAGCGCGCATCAAGGAGACGACCGAGGCGCAGCGGCGCGCGGCGGACCCATCGCTCTCAGTCTTCGTGTCGGCGAATGCGGGCGCGGGAAAGACGCGCGTCCTCACCAACCGCGTGGCGCGCCTTCTTCTCGATGACGTCAATCCGTCGACCGTCCTGTGCATCACTTTCACCAAGGCCGCCGCCGCCGAAATGGCGGATCGCCTTTTCAAGCTCCTTGGCGGCTGGGCGCTCGCGGACGATGCGACATTGCAGTCGGCGCTCGCCGATCTTGACGGCGTCGACCGCGCGCGCAGTCCGGACGAACTTGCGCGCGCACGACGGCTCTTTGCGCGCGCGCTTGAAACGCCGGGCGGGCTCAAAATCCAGACCATCCATTCGTTTTGCGAAAGCGTCCTGAAGCGCTTTCCGCTTGAAGCGGGCGTTGCGCCGGGTTTTACCGTCATCGAGGAAATCGAGGCCGGCGAATTGAAACGCATGAGCGTCGATCGGGCGGCGGCGGGTGCGGCCGGCGGGATCGAAGCGGCGTTCGCACATCTCCTCTCGCGGATGACGGGACGTGACTTGCGCAGTCTCCTTGAAGATTCACTGATCAAGCGGCGCAAATTCTCACGCGCCGGCGCGATCGGCTGGAGTGCGCTTGGCGATGAAGTCGCCGCCGCGCTCGGCGCGAACGAAAGCGAAAGCGCGGAGGAATTGAGCGCGGCGCTTTTCGCCGACCTGCCGCGCGAACGGCTCGAAGACGCGCTTGCTGCGCTCGATGCGAGCGGCGGCAATCCGCAAGAATATTGCGCGCCGCCGCTTCGCGACTACCTCCGATCGGATTCGCGCGAAGAGCGGCTTGCCGCGCTGCGCAGCCTGTTCCTTGTTTCAAATGGCGAGGCTCGAAAGAAATTCGGGACGCTAAAGACCCAAAGGATCGACGCCTCGATCGAGCCCTTCCTGAAGGAGACGCAGCAGCTCTTTCTTGACGGTATCGATCGCATCAGAGCCGCTGAAGCGCTCGCCGACACGCGCGCGCTCTTTGCGATCCTTGAAAAGTGCCTTTCGGAATACGCCGCGATGAAAGCGGCGCGCGCCGCACTCGATTTCGACGATCTCATCGCCGCAACGCGCCGGCTTTTCGCCTCGAACGGCGGCGCCGGTTGGGTTCTTTACAAGCTCGACATGGGCCTTGCGCATATTCTCCTCGACGAGGCGCAGGACACCGGCCCCGATTCCTGGGACGTGATCGAGGCGCCGCTTGGGGAATTCTTCTCCGGAGAAGGCGCGAGAGACCGTATACGGACTTTCTTCGCGGTCGGCGACCAGAAACAATCGATTTATTCTTTCCAGGGCGCCGACGCGGCGCTTTTCAAGGAAAAGGAAGAAAACCTCGGCAAGCGGATCGGCGCGGCGCGCGCTTATGAAAGCGTGCCCCTCAAGGCCTCTTTTCGCACCGCGGCGCCCGTGCTTGAATTCGTTGACGCGCTCTTCTCCCGCGACGAAGTTATTGAGAACGTAAGCCTTGAAAGGCCGCTTGAGCATTTCTGCACGCGGGCTGGCGCCGCGGGACTTGTCGAGCTCTGGCCGCTTGTTCCGCGCCCCGAGACCGAAAAGCCCAATCCGTGGGATGCGCCCCTCGATGCGAAGCCCGCCGAGAGCCCGCCAAGGAAGCTCGCTGAAGAAGTCGCGCGGACGATCGCCCACTGGATCGGAAATCGTGAGATTCTTCAATCGCAAGGCCGTCCGATCGAGCCGGGCGACATTCTCATCCTCGTCCAGAGTCGGGGCGCGCTATTCGCCGAGATGATCCGCGCGCTCGGCGCGGCGCGCGTCCCTGTCGCCGGCGCCGACAAGATCAGGCTGATGGAGGATCAGGGCGTTCTTGATCTCGTTTCCTACGCCCGCGCCGCGCTCTTTGAGGGCGACGATCTTTCGCTCGCCGAAACGCTGAAGAGCCCGTTTTTCGGCGTATCGGAGGAAAGCCTCTACGAACTCGCGGCCAATCGCGGAAGAATGCGCCTTTCAGAGGCGCTCCGTAGGCGGAGCGATGAACGCGAAGACTGGCGCCGCGCCGATGACGAGATCGCCGCCGCGCGCAGCGTCGCCCTGAAAGAAGGCGCCGCCGCGTTCTTCACTCATATTCTCGATACGGGCGCTCCGTCCGGCTGGCGCCGCCTCGCCGAGCGCCTCGGCTCTCCCTGCCGCGAGCCGATCGAGGAGTTCTTGCGTCAGGCGCACGAGTTCGAGACCTTACATCCGCGAAGCCTTCGCCTCTTTCTCAACGCGATGGAAAAGTCGGGCGCTGAAATCTCGCGGGACGCCTCCGAGGCCGACTCGACCGTCCGCGTGATGACGGCGCACAAGGCGAAGGGGCTCGAAGCGAATATCGTCTTCCTTCTCGACGCGCACCGCCATCCCCCGCTGAAGAATATCGGCGGCCTGCTGGCGATTTCAGGTCCCTCGGGCGACGAAATCCCGGCGCTCGCGCTCGGCGACGCCAAAGACAATTCGGCGCTCGTCTTCGCGCGCGACCGCGCGAGACGGCTGATGCGCGATGAATATCGCCGGCTTCTTTATGTGGCGTCGACGCGCGCACGCGACCGTCTCTATATATGCGGCTGCGAGCGCGGCGATCTTCATGACCCGCACAAGCCCTCGCCCGCCGAAAAGACCTGGCATGCGCTCGCTGAAGACGCCTTCGCAGCGCTCGGCGATCGGATTGAGAGGGGCGGCGAGAGGTTTGGCGCCCCGGCGCTCCGCCTCTCCGCGCCGCAAACGGCTGCGGCGAAAGACGAGCGCACAAGCTCGGCGTCCGCGACCGTCAAAGCAGGGGTTCCCGGCTGCCTCCTGCGTCCGGCGTGCGCCGAGACGCGCGCGCGGCGCCTGTCGCCCTCGCGGCTTGTTGCGGAACCGGACGAAGGCGGCGCCTATTCGCCCGCGCAAGCCGGCGATCATTTCCTCCGTGGGCGGATTCTCCATCGCCTCCTTGAGCTTCTGCCGAAGGTCGAGCCGACGCAAAGGCGCGCCGCCGCCGACCGTCTCCTTGCTCATCATGAAGGGCGATATGACGAGGAGGAGCGCGCCGCGATGCGTGAGGAAGCGCTCCGCGTTCTTGAAGATCCGACCTTCGCCGAGGTGTTTGCGCCGGGGGGGCTTTCCGAAGCGGCGATCGGCGGGCGCGCGAAAGGGACGCGGGAGGAGCTCATTCTCTCCGGCCAGATCGACCGTCTCGCGATCCTCCCGACGCGCATTCTTATCGTTGATTACAAGACGAACCGGCCTCCGCCGACGCGCATTGAGGATGTTCCCCTTTCCTATCTTGCGCAGATGGCGGCTTATCGCGGCCTGCTTCAGGAAATCTATCCGGGACGTAAGATCGAAGCCGCGCTCCTTTGGACTTATGACGCCCGGCTGATGGCGCTTCCGGGCGAGGCGCTCGACCGCGCACAGGCGTTGACGCTTGCGTGATCCCCTGTTGATCTTCCTCGCGCGGGCCTTATCTTCGCCCTTCAGTCAGATCGGCCGCGTCCGGCCGCGAGGAAAACCATGGCCACCAAACCTGTCACCGACGCTTCTTTCCAAACCGACGTGCTTGGCGCCGACAAGCCGGTGCTTGTCGATTTCTGGGCGGAATGGTGCGGCCCCTGCAAGCAGATTGGTCCGGCCCTCGAAGAATTGTCGGCGGAGTTCGCCGGCGAACTGACGATCGCCAAGATCAACATCGACGACAATCCGGAAACGCCGGGCCGCTACGGCGTCAGAGGCATTCCGACCTTGATGATTTTCAAGGGCGGCAAGCTCGCCGCAACGAAAGTCGGCGCAGCGCCGAAATCATCGCTTGCGGCCTGGATCAAAAACGAACTTGGAGCGGCGAAGACGGCGTAGCGCCGGTCAGGCGTGCGTCTTCAGGACTTCGCCCGCGAGATAGAGCGAGCCGCAAATGAGGACGCGCAAGGGCCCGCGTCCGGTTCCGCGTGCGTAACGCGCAGCCTCTTCGAGCGACGCGCAAGGATGGGCGGGGAGCCCCGCCCGTTCGGCGGCTTCCGCGACGGAAAGCGCAGTCCTCGCGCCCATATGGTCCGCCTGCACCGTAAAGACGGACGCGGCAAGGCCTGAAAAGGCCGCGAAGAACCCATCCGCATCCTTGTTTTCCTGCATGCCGGCAATGAGGACGAGGGGCTTGCCGCTCTTTTCCTCAAAATCCGCCATGGTTCGCGCGAGCGCGCGCGCCGCGTGCGGATTGTGCCCGCCGTCGAGCCAGATCTCGGTCTCTTCATCGCCCGCGAGAATATCGAGCAAAGGCCCAGATTTCAGCCGCTGCAGCCGGGCCGGCCAGCGAGCGGAAGCAAGCCCCGCAGAGAGGACTTCATCCGTGAACGGAAGGCCGGCCGCCTTGATCGCCGCGACGGCGAGGCCGGCGTTTTCAAACTGGTGGGAGCCGGCAAGGCGCGGCGGCGCAAGATCGCTGAGGCCGTTCTCATCCTGATAGATGAGGCGCCCGTTTTCCATCCACGCCGTCCATTCCCGTCCATGCGCGAACAATTGCGCGCGCTCCGCGAGCGCATGCGCTTCGCAGACCGCCATCGCTTCAGCCGTCTGCGGGCCGACGACCGCGGGCGCGCCGGCGCGGAAGATCCCCGCCTTTTCACGCGCAATGGCGGCGAGCGTGTCGCCCAGGAAATTCTGGTGGTCGAGCGCGATCGGCGCGATGACGGCGGCAAGCGGCTTATCAAGAACGTTCGTCGCATCGAGCCGGCCGCCGAGCCCGACCTCAAGCGCCAGATAATCTGCGGACGTCTCGGCGAAGGCGAGAAATCCGGCGCAAGCGATCGTCTCGAAAAAGGTGAGATCGTCATCGCCCGCCGCTTCATCGACGCGCGTGATCGCATCAATGAAGGCGCCGTCGCCGATCTCAGAGCCCGCAAGAACGATGCGCTCGTTGTAGCGAATGAGATGCGGCGAGATGAAGGCGTGAACGCGCGCGCCCGAGGCCTCGAGAATCGCCCGCAGATAAGCGACCGTCGATCCCTTGCCGTTCGTTCCGGCGACATGAAAGGTCGGCGGCAGTCGCCGGTGCGGGGAGCCGAGACGATCGAGCGTCTTCAAAACGCGCCCAAGGCCCAGATCGATGATGACGGGGCGACGCTTGGCCACCCGCTCCAGAACCGCTTCGACGGCGTTCATGGGCGAGAATTCCCTTGAGACTATTCGGCCGCCTGCTCGACGATCGACGGATAGCCGTTGGATCGTTCGCTGCGCGCGCCTTTTTTCATCAGTACGCGAATGAGCGAGGCGAGCGCGGCGCGCAGCTCTCCGCGCGGCGTGACGAGATCGACCATGCCCTTTTCTTTCAGGAATTCCGAACGCTGGAATCCATCAGGCAGCTTTTCGCGGATCGTCTGTTCGATGACGCGCGGGCCCGCAAAACCGATGAGCGCGCCAGGCTCTGCAAGATGCACGTCGCCGAGCATTGCGTAGGACGCGGTGACGCCGCCCGTCGTCGGATGGGTGAGGACGACGATGTAGGGAAGTCCCGCCTCGCGCATCATCTGCACCGCGATCGTCGTCCGCGGCATCTGCATCAGCGACAGGATGCCTTCCTGCATGCGCGCGCCGCCTGACGCTGTGAAAACGATCAGCGGCGCGCTCGCGGCGACCCCGGTTTCGGCGGCCCGGATCAGCGACTCGCCGAGCGCCATCCCCATTGAGCCGCCCATGAAGTCGAAATCCTGCACGGCGGCGACCGCGATGAGGCCTTCGATGCGGCCGACAGCGATCTGCATCGCGTCCTGGCGACCGGTTTTCCGCCGGGCGTCCCTGAGACGGTCGACGTATTTTTTCTCATCCTTGAAATTGAGCGGGTCGGTCGGCGGTTCGGGCGCGGCGACCAGATTGAAACGGCCCTCGTCGAACAGCGTCTTCAGGCGCATGTCGGCCGGCATCCGCATGTGATGACCGCAGGATTTGCAGACATTGAGCGCCGCCTCGAGATCGCTGCCGAACAGCATTTCCCCGCAGCCGCCGCATTTGACCCAGAGAGCGTCGCTTCCATCGTCGGGTCGTTTGAAAAGATTCTTGATGCCGGGAGGCGTCAGACTCGACAGCCAGCTCATTCCTTACCCTCCAGCTGCGCCGGGCCCCCGCGTTCAACTTCCCGACCGGATCGGCGGACCGCCGCGGCGAAGTCGCGCGCAAGGTCCAGAACAGAATTCACGGCACTATCGGCCTCGCCGCCGCTTTCCTCAAGGGAGCCTTGGTTAAGGCTCAACGCGAGGCGTTCAACGAGCGCCGAGCCGACGACGACGGCGTCAGCGAAGCGCGCGGTTTCGGCCGCTGATTCTGCTGTTTTGATCCCGAAACCGACCGCCACCGGCAATGAAGTTGAGGCCCGGATCGCGGCGACGGCGTTTTTGACCGCCCCCCGCGTCCCGGTCTTTCCGCCGGTGACCCCTGCGACCGACACATAATAGAGAAATCCCGACGTGTTTCGCAGCACCGCCGGCAGGCGTCTCGCATCCGTCGTCGGCGTCGCAAGGCGGATGAAATCGAGGCCAGCCGCGCGCGCCGGGAGGCACATTTCGGCGTCCTCTTCGGGGGGGAGATCGACGACGATAAGCCCGTCGACGCCGGCGTCCCTAGCTTCCTTCAAGAACCGCTCGACCCCAAAGGCGTAGAAGGGGTTGTAGTAGCCCATCAGGATGAGCGGCGTCGCCTGATCGTCCGCCCGGAAAGCCCGCGCCAAATCGAGCGTTTTCTTCAACGTCTGACCCGAGGCGAGCGCGCGAAGCCCCGCAGCCTGGATCACCGGACCGTCCGCCATCGGATCAGTGAAGGCGACGCCGACTTCGACAAGGTCTGCGCCTGCCGCCGGCAAACCGTTGAGGAGCTTCAGCGACGTTTCGAAATCAGGATCGCCGCCCATAATGAAAGGGACGAAGGCTGCGCGGTTTTGCGACTTAAGGCGCGAAAAGGTCTGGGCGATGCGGGACAAGACGCCTCGGGGAGAGAATCGAGACCCTTTCCCTACATCGCCCACGCGCTATTGCAAGCGCGAGACGTCAGCCGCGAATATAGATCCTGCGGCCGTGATCGTAGCGGTAATGCATGCGGAGCTGGCGATCATAACTCAGGCGAAGTTTTGGCTCGGCGTAGCGGCTGCCGTAATTGTGATTGCTGTTGTGTCGGTCATAGTCCCGACCATGGCCTGAAACGTAATAGAACGCGCTGCGCGGACAGACGGTAATCGCACGGTCGCGGCGATCCTCGCGCCGGTCATAGCGGTCTTCAGCGCGATCGCGACGGCTGTAATCGATGCGTTCGTCCCGGCGGTTCTCCCGCGCGTCGCGCCAATCTTCCTTGATATCGGCGCAGCGTCGCGCATCGAGGCGCCATTCCCCCGCAAAGGCGGGCGCGGCGCCGAGAACAAGTCCGGCGCCGGCGATTGCTGCGATGATCTTCTTCATATCAAGCCTCCTCGTCATGCGGCCCCCTTCGAGCCCGACATCACATTCAACGAACGGGAAGGCGCGCTCCCGTCGCCTTGAGCGAAGGTGTTTTCGGGGTCTTGTTGCGGCGGAAATACGGCGAGAGCGCCGGTCAGCCGACGTTCAGCCGCTTCGCAAGGAGCTGGTTCAGCATCCGCAAAGCCGTCGCGGCGGCTGCAAAATCGGCAGGCTTTGCTTCCCCGATCAGGTCGCGGATGGCGGCGAGTTCGCGCCGCTGCAGCTCGACGCAAAGATCAATCCCCGCCTGCGACAGGCAATAGAGCTTCGACCGCTTGTGGCGGGGATTTTCCTCGATCCTGACGAGGCCCTTTTCCGCAAGACCGTCGAGGATCGTCTGCATCGCCTGGCGGCTGACGGGTTTTCGGCGGGCAAGCGAAGGCGCCGTATCTTGTCCTTCAACGAAAAGCTCCCGCAGGACGCCGCGCTCCGGCGGCCCGACGCCGAGATCCTTGAATATCGCATCGGCGACGGCGACGAGCCGGAAGAAGGCGCGCGGCACCTCGTTGATGGTCGCGAGCACGTCGCTTTCGGGGCTTGGGCCTGGGTCGTACATGACAATCACTCTGTCAATATGACAGTGTGGTTGTCAAATTAAATTCCGTCAGGCGGGGATCGCCTTCAACGCGCGGAAAGAGATCATCTTGCGCTGCGCCTCGTCCCACAGCGCCAGACGCGCGCAATTGACGCTTTGGAGGATCGTCATTTTCGGCAGGGCGAGGAGGTCCGGGCTCGCGCGATAGCACTCGGGAAGGCGGTAGTTCGGAATGCCGCTGGCGAGGTGATGGATGTGATGAAGGCCGATATTGCCCGTGAGCCAGCGCAGGGGCTTTGGCAGGTGATAATGGGACGAGCCGTAGATCGCGGCCTCCGCATAGGTCCATTCCGGCTTTCGCGCCCAATAGGCGTTCTCATATTGATGCTGCACGAAAAAGAGCCAGGACCCAGCCCAGGCGGCGATCGTCACCGCCGGAAGGATCGCGAGCGCGACGGCGACGGCGCCGAACGCGAGGGCGAGCCCGCCATAGACGAGGATGAGCGCGATATTGAGCGCAAGAACGCTCTTCCAGATCTGGGAGACGCGAAGGCCGTGATAGGTCTTGGCGAACGGCATCGCGCCGGCGAGCGGCAGACGCTGCAGAACAAAGAAATAGAGCGGCGCGCCGATGAGGATCATGACGACGGGATGGCGATAGATGCGGTACATGACGCGCTCGGCCCGCGAGAGGGCGCGATATTCCTCAACCGTCAGCGTATCGACGGCGCCGACGCCGCGGCGATCGAGATCGCCTGATCCCGCATGATGGCGATTGTGCGCGTCGCGCCAGAAGCCATAGGGCGTGAACGTCAGTATGCTGAGCATGAAACCGAGCGCGTCATTGGCGCGACGGCTCTTGAAGTAGCTGCCGTGCCCGCAATCGTGCTGGATCGTGAAAATCTTGACGAGAAGCCCGCCTGCAAGCGGCGCAGCCGCGAGTGCGAACCCCCATTCGCCGGCGCGCGCCGCCGCGATCATTCCCGCGACAAGAGCGACATAAGCCGCGAGAGAAATCGCCGCCTGCGACAGGCTGCGTTTGAGATCGGCGCCCTGGAACGACTTGCAATGCTCGACAATCCGGCGAAGGGCGGCAAAGCGCGCCTCGGGCGCGGCGGCGGACAGTGTCCTGACGGCGGTCGCAGCGGCGGATGCTGCGGCGGAGAAGGTTTGAGACAAGGGGGCCCCTGCTGGCTTTAACGCTCACTACAGCCGGACGCCCCGAGCGTCCCGCCAATTCTTCACTTCAACGCCGATTGTTTAATGAGAATTGAAGCGCGCCCGCAAGCGCCGACGGCCCCTCCAACGAAAAAATGACCGAATGTCAACGCTGCGACCATCGCGCTTGCGCCGCCCCTCGCCGTCACCCGACGCCGCCGCCCGCCCCGCCGCCCGGTTGCAACGAAACCCGGTCCTCCCGTCAGCATATGTTAACCAGCGCGTGCGATCCTCAAAGCAGGGGATGCACGCTGTTCTGCTTATGCGCCGCAACCGAAGGATATCTCCCCGATGCCAACCGCCGCCCATAGCCCCGTCGCCTCATTCGCCCGGAAGCGGCAGGGACCGAAGCTCGACTCCGGCTTCTTTACGATCCTGATCGCCGACGACAACGAAACCAACATCAAAGTCCTCCAGCACTTTCTCGCCTCGTTTGATTGTTCGCTCGTGATCGCCCGGGACGGTCGCGCAGCCGTGCGCGCGTACCAGGCGCACAAGATCGACGCTGTCCTGATGGACATCCAGATGCCTGAACTCGACGGTTTCGACGCGACGCGCGAAATTCGAAAGATCGAGCGAGCGGAAGGAGCAAAGCCCGTCCCGATCATCGCGGTGACGGCTCATGTGAAACCCGCCGACCAGTATCTCTGCATCGAAGCCGGCATGAACGATTATTTGCAGAAGCCGGTGAATTTCGCCGCGTTAAATAGCGTCTTTCGCGTCTGGGCGCCGTTGCGCAAACGCCCCGCCAATCCGGAAACGGGCGGCAAGGATCAGGAAACCCTCTGACGGCCCCTCACGGCCTGCTCTCAAAATGCGGCATCACGGCGAAGATGTCCTTGTCGCCGCGGCCGCAGAGATTGACGAGCACGATCCCCTCGCGCGGCAGTTGAGCCGCGCTATCGACAGCCCGGGCGAGCGCGTGCGCCGGCTCAAGCGCCGGGATAATCCCTTCAAGGCGCGAGCAGAGACCAAACATTTCAAGCGCTTCACCATCGGTTGCCGACCGATAGGCGACGCGGCCTATATCATGGAGCCAAGCGTGTTCCGGGCCGATGCCGGGATAATCGAGACCCGCAGAGATCGAATGGCCTTCGAGAATCTGGCCGTCCTCATCCTGGAGGAGATAGGTGCGATTGCCATGAAGGACGCCGGGACGCCCACCCGAGAGCGACGCCGCATGATCCGGCGTATCAAGACCTCTTCCGCCCGCCTCGACGCCGATGATTTCGACGCCATCATCATCGAGAAACGGATGAAAAAGCCCGATCGCGTTTGAGCCGCCTCCGATGCAAGCCATAACGACATCGGGAAGACGCCCTTCCGCTTCGAGGATCTGCGCGCGCGCTTCGGTTCCGATCACCGACTGGAAGTCGCGCACCATCATCGGATAGGGGTGCGGACCCGCCGCCGTGCCGATGAGATAATACGTGTCCGCGACATTGGCGACCCAGTCGCGTAAGGCCTCGTTCATCGCGTCCTTGAGCGTCGCCCGGCCCGACGTCACCGGGATGACTTCGGCGCCGAGAAGCTTCATCCGGAAAACGTTCGGTTTCTGCCGCTCAACATCGGTCGCGCCCATATAGACGACGCAAGGAAGGCCGAAGCGCGCGCAAACAGTCGCCGTCGCGACCCCGTGCTGACCGGCGCCCGTCTCGGCGATGATGCGCGTCTTGCCCATTCTTCGCGCGAGCAGGATCTGGCCCATGCAATTGTTGATCTTGTGCGCGCCGGTGTGATTGAGCTCGTCGCGCTTGAAATAGATTTTCGCGCCACGCCCTGCGCCCGCTTTCTCACGCACATGCCCGGTCAGGCGCTCGGCGTAATAAAGCGGCGACGGACGGCCGACATAATGTTTGAGGTAATAGTCGAGCTCTTCGCGGAATTTCGGGTCGTTCTTCGCGCGCTCATATTCTTCGGCGAGATCGAGAACCAAGGGCGTCAGCGTCTCGGCGACGAAGCGCCCGCCGTAAATGCCGAAGCGCCCTTCGGCGTCGGGTCCGGTGCGGTAGGAATTGGGTCGGGGGTCGGTCATGCGCAACTGACTAGCGCTTCGCGCGGACAGCGCAAGGCGCTAACGCCGATCTGCAAATCGGAACGCGAGAACGAGCGCGGCGGCGGCGAGCGCGAACGCGGCCCCGGCGAGGAACGTCGCCGTGGGCCCGCGCCAGTCCCACAACAGTCCCGCGAGAACGCTCGCGCCCAGAAGCGCAAGTCCGGTCACGAGGTTGAAGACGCCGAACGCGGATCCGCGCAATGGCGCCGGCGCGGCGTCGGCAACCATCTTGGCGAGAAGA
This sequence comes from Pseudomonadota bacterium, assembly GCA_049324555.1. Taxonomy (GTDB): domain Bacteria; phylum Pseudomonadota; class Alphaproteobacteria; order Caulobacterales; family Parvularculaceae; genus Amphiplicatus. The sequence continues at coordinate 14,279 of JBMOOR010000080.1, forward strand.
CCCTGCGTCAGCGCCATGTGCGCCCCCCAAAGGGCGATGCCGGCGACGGCGCCCTCTAGGCCGCCCGCGAAGGCGAGAACGAGATCGGCGGCGACGAGCGCGGCGAGCCCCCAAGCGAGCAGGATCGCAGACGAGACCCGGTCGGCGAGAGCGCCCGCCGGATAGGCGCCGAGCATGTAGACGAGGTTCATGGCGACGAGCGCCAGCGGTGCGAGCGCAAGCGGCAGCCCTTCCCGGTTCGCCTTCAAAACGAGAAAGGCCTCGCTGAACCGCGCGAGCGTGAAGGCGGCGCCGATCGCGACGACCATGAAGAACGCGCGGCCGAGACCCCTGAGATCCCTGAGGCGCACCGGCGGAGCTGCTGCGTCCGCATCAACGGCGCGCGCTTTCTCCTCGACGCCGAAGACGACGCAAAGGACAGCGATCGCGGCGGGGACCGCCGCCACCCAGAAGACGGCGCGCATGTCGTTCGAGAAGGCGGCCATCAGCGCCATCGCGAGAAGCGGCCCGGCGAACGCGCCGCCGGTGTCGAGCGCCTGACGCAAGCCGAACGCTTTTCCGCGAACCTCGGCCGGCGTCACGTCGGCGACAAGCGCGTCGCGCGGCGCCCCGCGAAGGCCCTTGCCGATGCGATCGGCGAAGCGCGCGGCGAAGACCACCGCAGGCGACATCGCGAGAGCGAAGAACGGTTTGCTCAAGGCGCCGAGACCATAGCCGATGAGGATGAGCGGCTTTCGCCTGCCGAAGCGGTCGGAAAGATTGCCGGAAAGAACTTTTGAGATCGCGGCGGTTGATTCAGCGACGCCGTCGATGAGGCCGACGAGAGCGACGCTCGCGCCCAGCGTCGTCGTCAGGAACAGCGGCAGCAGCGCGTGAATCGATTCAGACGACACGTCCATGAAGAAGCTGACCAACCCCAGCGCCCAGACCGTGCGGGGAATGGCGCGGCTTCGAGATCGGGGCGACTCGCCGCTCATCGGCTTCTTTCCAAAAATTCAGCGCTCAGCCGACGAGCGGCGCGGACGTCAGACCGTCCGCCTATCTCGGTTGCGGGACGACGCGGAGATAGGGAAGAACCGCCTTCCAGCCGGCCGGGAATTTCTTTTTCGCATCCTCATCGGAGACGGAGGGGACGATGATGCAATCCTCGCCCTGTTTCCAGTTGACCGGCGTCGCCACCTGATATTTCGCGGTCAATTGGCAGGAATCAAGAAGCCTCAAGACCTCGTCGAAATTCCTTCCCGTGCTCATTGGGTAGATAAGCATCGCCTTCACCTTCTTGTCAGGCCCGATGACGAAGACCGAGCGCACCGTTGCGTTGGTCGCCGCCGTGCGGCCCTCGCTCGTCTCGCCGGCGTCGGCGGGAAGCATGTCGAAGGCTTTCGCGACTTCGAGTTTCGGATCGCCGATCAGGGGATAGGCGACGCGATGGCCCTGCGTCTTTTCGATATCGCCGAGCCAGTCCTTGTGCTGGCCGACATCATCGACGCTGAGCCCGATGATCTTGCAGTTGCGCTTTTTGAATTCGGGCTCGAGGCCCGCCATGTAGCCGAGTTCGGTCGTGCAGACCGGCGTGAAATCCTTGGGGTGAGAAAACAAGATCGCCCACCCGTCGCCGATCCAGTCGTGGAACTTGATCTGTCCGTGCGTCGTTTCAGCGGTGAAATTTGGAACGGTGTCGTTGATTCGAAGTGACATGATCGATTCTCCTGCTTGAAGCGTGATCGGCGGAAGCCGACGCGTCAGGACAAATCGATGCGCCGGATCAGGTCCCCCGCCGAAATCGTCGCGAGGCTGGCCATACCACTTTAGTGTGACGGGATCGACTCCAAACGGCCGGATCAGCGCGCATGATTACGCTCTGGAGACATCCGCCTCATGCTTATCCGGAGCGGCGTCGCGCCCGTTGCGCAAACGCGAGGATAAAGCGGCCAGCCCGGTGAGCGCCGCGGCGAATATGGCGTGGAATTTCATGCGCTTGCCCCTCGCATCAGAACGCGGCCTTGGCCGCCTTGATGAAGGCTTCGATGAGCGCTTCGTCTTTTTCGCCGGGTTTGACCTCAACCCCTGAGGAAACGTCGACGCCGCCGAACGCGGTATGGCCTTTCGCCGTCTTGATCGCCTTGCCGACATTGCCCGGGTCAAGCCCGCCGGCGACAAGGAACGGCGTTTCGCCGCGGTAGGTCTTGAGGACCGACCAGTCAAACGCAGCGCCGTTGCCGCCGGGAAGGCTTACGCTCTTCGGCGGCTTTGAATCGAAGATCAAAAGGTCCGCCGCCTCGGCGAGCGCGTCGACGCCGTCGAAATCGGCCGCCTCGGCGATACCGATCGCCTTGATGACTTCAAGACCGAACTCGCCGCGGATCTCATGGATGCGCTCGGCGTCTTCATGGCCATGAAACTGGAAATGGGTGAGGAAGGGCGCGGCCTCCCCGAGCAGTTTCTCACCGGCGTCGACAAAGAGGCCGCAGAATTTCGGACACTCAAACCCCTCGTCGTAGGAGAGCTGTTTTACTTCCGTAACAATATCGTTCGCCCGGTCGGCGACGATTGCGCGCGGGCTTTTCGGGACGAAGACGAAGCCGACGAAGTCGGCGCCGGCGCGCGCCGCCGCAAGCGCCTGATCGACCGTCTTCACGCCGCAGATCTTGATCAGGCCGTTCGCCATCAGCGCGCGCTCATCCGGCTTCCGGAAGCGTTATCGGCGGAGGCGCAGGCGCAGGCGCAGACGCCGCCTCGCCTTTCGCGGCGGCGGCTTTTTTCAGCGCCTTGAGTTCGAGCCTGTCGGCCTTCGCGCGGATCCTGAGTTCGCGGCCCGACATCCATGTCCCGGCGGCGCCGAGGAAAAAGCCGATGAGCAGCGAAAAGACGAGCCAGAACCACAAAGGCAGCGCCGGCGTCGCTAAGGCGGGCGCGTCAGTTGAAAACGGATCGAGGCTCAGCGCGACGGAGTTCCGGTTCGCCACCAGAAAAAGGACGAGGATCGCGCCAACCGGAACAAAGACGACCCAGCGCAGGATCTTCTTCATGCGACCTCAGTTTCCCTCATCCGCCAACGAAGAATGAATCATAGGCTTTAATGCTTGCCGCCGCCATTCAGACGGTCGCGCAATTCTTTGCCGGGTTTAAAGAATGGCGAATACTTCTCGTCGATCGGCACAGGTTCGCCTGTGCGCGGATTGCGCCCGACGCGCGCCGGCCGGTGTTTGACTGAAAATGCGCCAAAGCCGCGCAGTTCGACCCGGTCGCCCTTGATCAGCGCCGTTGCGATTTCGTCGAAGATAATCGACACGAGTTTTTCGATATCCCGGTGAAAGAGATTCGGGTGCTCGTCGGCAAGCTTCTGCACAAGCTCAGATTTGATCATTTCAACTCTCGCCCCCTCCGTCGCATTCGCCAAAGTCCAGGCGCCAAGGTCCCGGCAATTGATCCGGCGCCGTTTCATCACGCGTGTTTGACGCTCCGCCTCGACCCCGCGCGCCCAACCCACGAAAGGCGCCTGATTTCAGAGGGTTGACCCTCTCAAACCATTCCTGCGGCGTCAAGGCGCTTCTCGCGGCCGCAATCCGCCGCTATGCCGCTCTGATGAACGATGAAGGTCACGCAAAGGCGTCTTTCGGCTTTCGCGAGGTCGCGGAGGGCGACAAGGCCGGCCTCGTCAAAGGCGTTTTCGACAGCGTCGCCCCGAAATACGACCTCATGAACGATCTGATGTCGGCGGGCGTCCATCGCATCTGGAAGGCGCTTCTCATCGACCGGATGAACCCGCAGCCGGGCGAGGTTCTCCTCGATGTCGCCGGCGGGACAGGCGACATTTCGGCGGCGTTCCTCGCCCGCGCCGACACGAGGCCGCGGGCGAAGGAGCGAGCGAGCGCCCGCGCCGTCGTCTGCGACATCAACGCCGAAATGCTCAGCGCCGGACGCGAGCGTGACGCGACGCGCCCCTTTAGGGAGCGCCTCACACCCTTGTGCGCCGACGCCGAAAATCTTCCGCTGCCCGATCAGTCCGTCGACGCCTATTCGATCGCCTTCGGCATCCGCAACGTCACCCGTCCGGCGAAGGCGCTCGCCGAGGCGCGGCGGGTCCTCAAAATCGGCGGGCGCTTTTTCTGTCTTGAATTTTCGCACCTTGCGACCGATGGCCTGCAAAGGCTTTACGATCTTTATTCTTTCAACGTCATTCCCTGGCTCGGCGAGAAGGTCGCAAACGATCGCGAAAGCTATCAGTATCTTGTCGAGTCGATCCGCCGTTTCCCGTCGCAGGAAAACTTTGCGGCGATGATCCGGGCGGTGGGATTTCAGCGCGTCAAATATGAGAACCTGTCCGCCGGCGTCGTCGCCATTCATTCCGGCTGGAAAATCTAGGAGCGGCGAATGCTTGACGCGCTCGTCGATTTTGCGCGCCTCCTTGCCGCCGCCGCGCACCTGACGCGCCATGACGCGCTGATCCCGGCGGAAGTCGCGCACCATCTGCCCGCCCCGGCGCGCCTCTTCGGCGCGCTGACAAGGATCGGCGCGAAGACGAAGAGCGACGGCGGAGCGCCGTTGCGTCCCGGCGAGCGGCTCGCGGCGGCGTTCGAAAGAATGAGCCCCGCCTATGTGAAGCTCGGCCAGTTCATGGCGACGCGGCCCGACATCATCGGCTTCGACATGGCGAAAGACCTCGGGCGCCTGCAGGACCGCATGACGCCTTTCGCGCGCAAGGACGCCGTCGCTGAAATCGAGCGCGCGTTTTCAAAAAAAATCGGCGATCTCTTCGACGATTTTTCAGAGCCGATCGCCGCCGCCTCGATCGCGCAGGTCCACCGCGCGCGGCTGAAGGATGGAAGGGCGGTCGCGGTCAAGGTGCTCCGCCCACGGATCGAGACGGAAGTGACGGCGGAGTTTCGCGCCTTTTCGCGCGCGGCGAGACTGATCGAAGGCCTCTCCGGCGCAACGAAGCGGATGGAGCCCGTCCGCTTCATCGAGACTCTGAAGTCCGCCGCAGCGCTCGAACTCGATCTCCGGATGGAGGCGGCGGCGGCGTCGGCGCTCAAGGACGATCTCAAGGACACGCCGGGCGTGCGCATCCCCGAAATCGTCTGGCCCTTGACCGCCCGCCGGGTCCTGACGCTCGAATGGATCGAGGCGAGCCCGGTCAGCGATTTTGCGGCGCTCGAAGCGAAAGGGATCGACCGGAAACGCCTTGCACGGACGATCATCTCCGTCTTCCTGACGCAGGCGCTGATGAAGGGCTTTTTCCACGCCGACATGCATCAGGGAAACTTGATGATCGACAATGAAGGCCGCCTCGCCCTCGTCGATTTCGGCATCATGGGACGGCTCGACGAGGCGACCCGGCGGACCTTCGCCGAAATCATCCACGGCTTCATAACCCGCGATTACTTGCGCACCGCGAAGGTGCATTTCGACGCGGGCTACGTGCCGCGGACGCACTCGCTCGACGCCTTCGCGCAAGCCTTGCGCGCGGTCGGCGAGCCCCTGTTCGGACTTTCCGCCGACAAGGTCGACATGAGCCGCGTGTTGCAGCAGCTCTTCGACGTGACGGCCCTCTTCGACATGCATCTGCGCCCCGAACTCGTCCTTCTCCAGCGCACGATGGTGACGGTCGAAGGCGTCGCGCGCGCATTGGATCCTGAAATCAACATGTGGGAGGCGGCCACGCCGATCGTCAGGGCCGCGATCGCCGACGCGATCGGACCGAAGCGGCAATTCGAACGCTTGCGCGACGCGACGCAAAAGGCGCTCGACATCGCCCCGCACCTGCCGCGTTATGTCGAGATCATCGCGGCGGCGTCGGAGCGCGTCTCCAGCGACCGGCTCGGACTCTCGCACGAGACAACCGAAGACCTCGCCCGAGCGCTCTCGCATCAGGGCCGCATGACCCGCGCAACGCTCTGGTTCGCCGGGATCGCCGCGCTCGTTCTGGCGGCGGCAATCATTTTCCGCTAGGCTTTCGTTATGACCGAACGACGAATTCTTTTGATCATCGGCGGCGGCATCGCCGCCTATAAGGCGCTCGAACTCATTCGCGAACTTTCAAAACGCGGAGTGAGGACGCGCGCGATCCTGACGAAGGCGGGCGCTGAATTCGTGACGCCGCTGTCTGTCGGCTCGCTGACGGGCGACAAGGTCTATTGCGACCTCTTCAACCTCACCGACGAGGCCGAGATGGGCCATATCGAACTGTCGCGCTCGGCCGATCTCGTCGTCGTCGCGCCGGCGACCGCCGACCTGATGGCGAAGGCGGCGAACGGGCTTGCGAGCGATCTCGCCTCGACTGCGCTTCTGGCGACCGACAAGCCCGTCCTTTATGCGCCGGCGATGAATGTCCGGATGTGGGAGGCGAAGGCGACGCAGCGAAACCTGCGCGCCCTGATCGATGACGGCGCCATGATCGTCGGCCCCAACGAGGGCGAGATGGCCTGCGGCGAATGGGGGCCGGGACGGATGGCCGAAGCGGTCGAAATCGCCGATGCGGTCGAGGCTTATTTCGCGACGACATCGACAGGGTCGCTTAAAGGAAGACGCATTCTCGTCACCGCCGGCCCAACTCACGAAGCGCTCGACCCCGTCCGCTATATCGCCAACCGTTCTTCCGGAAAGCAGGGCTATGCGATCGCCGAAGCGCTCCGCGATCTCGGCGCCGAAGTGACGCTTGTCTCCGGCCCGACAGATCTCCGCTCACCCGCGGGGCTTTCAACGGTGCGTGTTGAAAGCGCGAGGGCGATGCTTCTCGCCGTTGAGGCGGCGCTGCCGGCCGACGCCGCCATTATGTGCGCCGCCGTCGCCGATTATCGCCCGGAAATCGAGACCGAGCACAAGATCAAGAAGGAGCGCGGCGGGCTCACCAATATTCCGCTTGCGGAAAATCCTGACATCCTGAAGACAATCTCCGGCATGGGGGAGGGGCGCCCTCGCCTCGTCGTCGGCTTCGCCGCCGAAACCGATGACGTCGTCAATCATGCGCGCGCCAAGCGCCTCCGCAAGGGCTGCGACTGGATCGTCGCCAACGACGTGTCGGCGGGCGCGCATTGCGCCATGGGCGGGGACTTGAACGCCGTGACGCTCATTACGCCCGAGCGCGAGGAGCGCTGGCCCGAACTCGACAAGCACGAAGTCGCACGCCGCCTAGCTCAGAAAATCGCCGAAGCGCTCAAGGAGCCGCCGACCGCGCCGGCGCGCGCGGCGGAATAAGCTTCAATCGGCTTCCGCCCGCCGGTAGCGTCGCGTCTGCGAAGCGATCATCGCTTCCGCCATCGAGCGCGGGAGCGTCTTCATCAGCCAGGCGATGAACTTGTTCCAGCGGCCCGGCACGTAGACGGTGCGGCGCCTTTCAACGGCGCTGAGCGCGCCTTCAGCGACGGGCGCCGCCTCCATGAACATGTACTTCGGCAGCGCGCTGACCAGCGCGCGCGTCTTGTTGACGTCGTGAAACTCCGAATAGGTGAAGCCCGGACAAAGCGCCGAAACATGAACGCCGGTTTCGGAATTTTCAGCCGCGAGCGCCTCAGAGAAACTGATAAGGAAGGCCTTCGTCGCGCCGTAGAGCGTGTGGCCCGCGGACGCCGGGATGAGGCCCGCAAGCGAGGCGACATTGATGATTCGCCCATAGCCCCGTTCCTGCATCGCCGGCAGGAAGAGCCGGATCAAATGCGCGTAAGATGTCGCCATCAGCTCGATGAAGTCGCGATGCGCGCTCCACGGAGACTGCTCGAAATGACCGGGATGGCCGTAACCGGCATTGTTGATGAGGATATCGACGCGCGCGCCCGCGGCGCGGATCGCCGCTTCGATTTTCTCCGGCGCGTCAGGCTTTGAAAGATCGGCTTCGATCGTCAGGGTTCCGATCCTGCATTTTTCTTTAAGATTTGCGGCGAGCCGATTGAGGCGTTCGCCTCGCCGCGCTGTCAGAATAAGATTGGCGCCTTTTTCGCCAAGCGCATAAGCGAACGCTTCGCCGATCCCGGCCGATGCCCCTGTGACCAGCGCCCATTTTCCGTTGCAGTTCATCCGTAGGCCTCTCAGTTATTATTCTCACGCGAGCGTGACGTCACATGCGGCGAGGCGGGCGTCTGGCGCGCTCAAGCGGATCGCCGCACGCGGCGATCCGCGCGAAGATCATGTCATCAATTCTTTCAGACAAAGTCGCAATTCTTTTTTCGAAAGATTGGATCAGAGGGCGCCAACGGCAACCAGCCAGGAGAAACAGCCATGAAGATCCTCATTCCCGCAGCAAGCCTTTTCGCAACGGCTCTCGCCGCCGGGCCCGTCTTCGCAAATGACGTCGCCTTTTCCTATTCGGCGAGCGAACTTCGCTCCTCAACCTCGATCTCCGCGCTCTACGAGCGCATGGAGGAAAAAGTCTCGAACGCCTGCGCTCTCTACGAGAATTCCGGACTGCTCGGCGTCGAATATCAGAAAGCCTGCACCCGCGAACTCCTCGACGAGCTTGTCGCCGGGATCGACAACAGCGCGCTGACCGCACTCCACGAGGAGCGCCACAGCGCGCGCTTCGCTGCGACTTCCTAAGCCCGGTTTCGGCTTTTCCGGCGCGAGAAACTGACGCTCGCGCCGGCGAAAGCGGCGAGGATCATGAAGAGGATGGCGATATTGCCGGTCTGCGAGGTGATCGACCGGCTGATCGCGACCGATGCAGCCGCCGCGAATGAGGCAACATAGACGACGCCGAGCGAGGGGTGCGAGGCGCGTGAACGCGCAAGCGACGCGCGGCCCCAGGCGATCATCATGGCGAGGAGCGTCAGCGGCCCGGGGAGGCCGAGGTCGAGCGCAAGCGTCAGGTAGTAATTGTCGATCGTCAGCGTCCGCCCCCAATAGCCAAGGACGCGCGCCGCGCGACCCGTTCCGTAACCGCCGACCGGGCGCTTTGCGATCTTCGGCCACGCCAGTTCCATCTGGTCGACGCGCGACTGCGTCGAGTTGGCGGCGCTTTGCCCGCCTTCGCCCGCGATGACCGCCTGCGCGCCGATGAAGGCGACCGGCGAGACGACGACGCAGCAAAGAACGATGAGGCCTGCAAGCGGGCGCCATTTCGAGGCCGCGGCGCGCTTCAGAAAACGATAGAAGAGGAGCGCCGACATCGCCCCGAGGCTCAAGACCATGACGAGCATGGCGCCGCGCGAGTTCGTTGCAATCGCGGCCGTCGCGATGACGGCGAGCGCGGCGCACCAGAAAAGGCGGCTGCGGTTTTTCCGCGCCGACAGCAAAAATGCGAGCGCGAACGGCGCCGACAGCGCAAGGTGCTCTCCAAGCGATAAGGGATGGGTGTGCGAACTCTGCGCGCGAAAGACGCCGTCGCGGATCTTTTCGGTCTGCAGATTGCGCAGCCATTCGGCGTCGTCTGCGATGTAGGGCGAAAGAACGCTTGCGAGCAGCCGGTGCGAGAGCGCCTCGCCGATCGCGATGAGCGCGACGACGAAGGCGCCGACGGTCAGCGCCTTCAAAAGCGTTGCGAAATCCCGCTGCCGCCGGCAATAGGTGAGAACGGCGCAATAGGGGATGAGCCAGATCATCAGCTGGCGGATGAATTCAGGGATCGAGAGAGCCCGCCCCTCGGCGAAGGGAAGGCTCAATAGCCCGAGGACGAAAAAGAAAAAGACCATCGCAGAGAGGGCGCCGCTCTTCCTGACCGCGAGCGCAAACTGCGCGCGGCGGAGCGGCGAAAAGCACATGTCATAGGCCCAGAACGCGCTCACTGCGTAAAGGAGAAGGCGCGGCGGGGTGAGGATCGGCAGCGGTCCGAGCTTCACAAAAAGGTAGACGGGCCAGACCGGAAGCAGGAAGGCCGCGGTAAGAAGCAACAGG
>JBMOOR010000081.1:0-19558 GCA_049324555.1 Pseudomonadota bacterium
GATGATGCGTCCGACCATGGATGAAAGTGCGGCCCCGTTGCTCGCCCGCCTTATGGCGCGGTTTTCAGAGGTCCATCAAGGCTGCGACATGAGCGGCGACGGACGCGGCGAGCGCCTTGAGGTCATAGCCGCCTTCAAGCAGCGAAACGATCCGCCCGCCGCAGGCCGCGCGGGCGACGCCGCCGATTTCCCGCGTCACCCAGCCGAAATCCTCCTCATCAAGGCGGAGGCCGCCGATCGGATCGGCGCGATGCGCGTCAAAGCCTGCCGAGATGATAAGGAAGTCGGGCCCGAAGCCCGCCAGCGCCGGCAGGATGCGCTCTCCCCAGGCCTTGCGAAATTCCTCTCCGGCGGAGCCCGTCGCGAGCGGCGCGTTGACGATGTTGTCAAAGGCGCCGCGGTCCGAAGCGCGGCCCGTTCCCGGATATTGCGGCCATTCATGGCTTGATGCGTAAAAGGCGTTTTCATCATGCCAGAAGACCGCTTCCGCGCCGTTGCCGTGATGGACGTCGAAATCGACCACGGCGACGCGCTTTGCGCCGTGAACGGCGCGTGCGTGCGTGGCGGCGATCGCCGCCGAATTGAAAAGGCAAAAGCCCATGGCGCGGTCGGCCGGCGCGTGATGGCCGGGCGGGCGGGCGACAACAAAGGCGTTGTTCGCTTCCTTGCGGAAGATCGCATCTACCGCATCGATCGCCCCGCCGGCGGCGCGAAGCGCAGCGTCGAGCGAATGCGGTCCCATGAAGGTGTCGGGATCGAGGCGGATCAAGCCTTCGACGGGCGCCGCTGTAAAAATCGCTTCGACATAAGCGGTCCTGTGGACGCGCTCGATCGCCTCGCGCGGGGCCTTGGGCGGCCGGCGGCGGACGAGCGGCTCAAACGCCGGCGCGGCGAGCGCTTTCGACGCAGCGACATAGCGCTCAGACCGTTCCGGATGGCCCGGCGGCGTTTCATGTGCGCCGAATGCCTCGTGTTCATAAAGAAGCGTCGTCATCGCCCGAGCCTGCAAGAGGAGGTTTCACACCGCGCCCTTCCTGTTGCATATGGCGTCATCCGATGCTTGCAAACAATGCGGGGGCCTTGCTCATGCTGAAAAAAATCGCCTTAGGGGCGCTCGCCCTCGTTGCGGGTCTCGTCGTAGTCCTCATCGCGCGGACGCTCGCCCTGCCGCCCGCCGCGAAGGGCGCCGCAAAGCCCGCGTTCGACGCTGCGTCCGCGGACAGTGCGGCGATGGCCGCGCGCCTTGGCGAGGCGATCCGGTTCGAGACGATCTCATGGGGCGACGAGCGCGAACCCGACGCCGCCGCTTTCGAGGGCTTCGCCGCCTTTCTTGAGCGCGCCTATCCAGCCGCGCATGCGGCGATGACGCGCGAGACGATCGCCGGCCATTCGCTCCTCTATCGCTGGAAAGGCGAAGGGACGGGACAGCCGATCGCTTTCCTCGCGCATATCGACGTCGTGCCGGTCGAACCGGGGACTGAAGATGGCTGGACCCATCCGCCCTTTGACGGCGCCGTCGCCGACGGCGCGGTGTGGGGCCGCGGCGCGCTTGACGACAAGGGACCGCTCATTGCGCTGATGGAGGCGGCCGAACGCCTCGCCGCATCGAGGTTTCGTCCGCAGGCAGACATTTATTTCCTCTTTGGCCATGATGAGGAGCTTGGCGGGTTCGCTGGCGCCGGCGAAATGCGCAAGGTCCTTGACGCGCGCGGCGTTCGTTTCGCCTTCACGCTCGATGAAGGATCTGGTCTTGTCCAAGGGCTTATCCCCGGCGTCGCGCCGCCGGTCGCGCTGATCTCGACCGCGGAAAAGGGTTCGACGACGCTGAAAGTCACGGCGACGACCGAAGGCGGGCATTCCTCGGCGCCCGGAAAGGATACGGCGGTCAGCCTCGTTTCGCGCGCGGTCGTCGCCATGACGGACGAACCCTATCCGCTCGAAGTCGATGAAAACGTCGTCGCGTTCCTCCATGCGATCGCTCCGCAGACGCCGTTCTTTGAGCGCGCCGCCCTCGCCAACATCTGGCTGACGGGTCCGATCATTGCCCGCCGGCTCGGTGAAAACCCGGCGACCGCCGCATCGCTTCGCACGACGACGGCTGCAACCATCATCTCGGGCGGCGTCAAGGAAAACGTGCTTCCGCAGACGGCGAGCGCCTATGTCAATCACCGCATTCATCCTCGCGATTCCGTCGAGGGCGTTCGCCTTCGCGCGCAATCGATCGTCAACGACGAGCGGGTGAAGGTTGAAACGCTCAACGGCGTCGAGCCGACGCCGCAATCGCCGGCGACGGGCTCCGGATATGAGGCGATCAAGGCGGCGACGCTCGACATGTTCGGTCCGGTTCCGATTGCGCCGTCGCTGACGATCGGCGGAACGGACTCGCGGCATTACGTCGGCGCCGCCGACGGCAATTACCGCTTTACCCCCTTCGTTTTCACCCCCGATGACCTTGCGCGGCTGCACGGCACTGACGAACGGCTGAAAATCGCGGATCTTGTTCGCGCCGTTGCGTGGTATGAAGCGCTGATCCGCAAGGCCGCCGGATGAGCGGCGTCGTCCTTCGCATCGCGACGCCAGCGGACCGGGCGCTGCTGGAGAGTTGGGGCCGCAATCCGCATGTGCGCGCCGCGTTCGGCGATGACGATCCGCCCGATTGGGAAACCGACCTCGCCGAAACGGATCCCGCCATCGAAAGGCTGATCGCGGAACATTCCGGGCGGCCGCTCGGATTTCTCGAAATCTGCGATCCCGCGCGCGAAGCGACGCATTACTGGGGCGGTATCGAGGACGGCCTTCGTGCGGTCGATATCTGGATCGGCGAAGAACGCGACCTCGGCCGCGGACTCGGCGGCGAAATGATGCGGCTTGCGCTGGCGCGGTGTTTCGGGGACGCAGGCGTCGGTGCGGTTGTGATCGATCCGGTCGCTTCGAACGGGCGGGCGATAAGATTTTACGAACGCCTCGGTTTCGCCTTTCAAGAATACAGGATATTCGAACGGATGAAATGCGCTATCATGCGGCTCGACCGCAACGCTTGGGAGAATGGCTGTTCATGCCGCAGTTCGACATGATGATCGTTGACGAAGAGGATGTCGCTGGCGCGGCGATCGAGACGCATGTCGCCGGCAAGCCGCTAAAGGAAGGCGGGGGCGACGAAACCTATCGCTGCGGCGTCTGCAAGACGAAGCTCCTCGTCAACGTCGCCCATCATGACGCTCACGGGCTCGTCATCAAATGCGGCAAATGCGGAAGGCTCAATCTTGAGCCGCATCACCATCATTAAGCGCCGACGACATTGACCGCGTCGCCGACCGCGATCTCTCCAAAAGCGCGCGGCACGGCGTTTTCGCCGAAGATGACGCCGTTGATCCTCGGATCAGTCGAACGGTGGATACGGGCGAGCGCTGCAAGCGGCTCCTTGCCCGTGCGCCCGCCGGTTTGCTGATCCGTCGTCGTCACGATGCATCGGTCGGAGGGTTTGACGAGATCAAGGACGACCTCGCCGATCTTGAGGCGCTCCCATTTGTCTTCCGCCCACGGTTCATCGCAATCGATGACGACATTCGGGCGGAAGCGCGCCATCGGCACGGGCGCGCCGCCATGCTTTACAATGTCTGCGTTGAGAGCGGCGAGTGAGCCGGTCGTCGCGACGAGGACCGGGAAAGCGTCGGCGAAACTCACCGGAACGGGCGAGGGCGTCCATACGCTGGTCTTCAGCCGCAACGCCCTCTCGTCCATGAAAACGAGATGCGCTTCCTCGCCGACGAGGTCCGATACGAACGCGCTTGTCTTTGCGTCGGTCGCCGCCGCGTCGACCTCGGAATTCCAGACAATGATGTTCCTGCGGATCTCGCCAGACGGCCGCGCTACGGCGATCTCGCCGAAGCCGTCGGCTGAGAGCGCTATTCCGGCGGGCGTAATCCGCGCCGTAATCGTCGCCAGATGCGGATGGCTTCGCTGCGTCAGGAAAACGCCGTTTTGATCGATGACGAGCCAGCGGCGGTCATTTTCAAGCCCGCGCATCTCGACGCGTGCGCGTTCAAGATTGATCGCGCGCATTCCCTTGACGGGATGGATGTGGAGCGACGCGACCCGCACTTACTCGCCGATCATCGAGGTCGCTAGCGTTTCTCTGACGCCCGGCGGCGGCGTCGCGCTGTCCGGCACGAAGAAATCCGGGAAGAGCTTCCGCGACGGATCGACACGATATTTCTCGAAATCGCGAACGCCGTGCTCGTAGAGGAAATTGTCATCGATCAGGAAATTGCCGGTGAACTCGCGCGAAGGTTTCGTGAAAATAAGATGCGCGGCGTCGGAGAGAATCTCGACCGTGCGCGAGCCCTTCACCATGGCGTCGCCGCCGAGCGCAAATTCGACAGCGGCGGTTGCGATCGCCGTCCTCGGCCAGAGCGCATTGAAGGCGATCCCATCGTTCCTGAATTCCTCCGCCATGCCGAGGACGCAGAGCGACATGCCGTATTTCGCCATCGTGTAGGCGACATGCGGAGCGAACCATTTCGGTCGCATGTCGAGCGGCGGGGAGAGCATCAAGACATGCGGGTTCGCCGATTTTTTTAGATGGGGAATGCAGGATTTCGAAACGAGAAAGGTCCCCCGGGAATTGATCGAATGCATCAAATCCCAGCGCTTCATGTCTGTCGCTTCCGTGCCGGTCAGGGAAATCGCCGACGCGTTGTTGACGCAGATGTCGATCCCGCCGAACGTCTCGACCGTTTTCGCGACGGCTTCCCGCACTTGATCTTCAAACCGGATGTCGACGACGAGCGGGAGCGCCTTGCCGCCCGCCTTCCTGATCTCTTCCGCGGCGGTGTAGATAGTGCCCGGCAAATGCTTGTGCGGCGCGGCCGTCTTCGCGGCGATTGCGATATTGGCGCCGTCCCTCGCTGCGCGGAGAGCGATCGCAAGGCCGATGCCGCGCGATGCGCCGGTGATGAAAAGGGTTTTTCCTTTGAGAGAGGTCATGGCCGGCCGTCCTTTCCTGGCGCCGGCCGACCATAGACAAATTGAGGCGCGTTGTAAGCGGCCTTACGCAGCCTCGCCGACGCCGCCGCATCGGCATCCGATGACGCCGCAGGCTTCCCTGAACGACTGCACCCGTTCGGTCGTCTCGCGCCGCCGCTCTTCGCCCGATATCGTGTGCGACGTCCACATGACGCCGATCGCCACATGATCGCCGATGATGGCGCTGCCGACGTCATGCGCGTCGGCGTGGCGTTTGATCGCTTCAAGCTCGTCCATATCGTCTCCGTTCTGAAATGAGTTTGGGAAAATCTCCCCGCATCCTTCGCATCAAGGCGCCAGCCTCAACAAAGGATAAAGGAAGAATGCGGCAAAGTCGCGGCGATGTAAACGATTATTCTGTATAAAGACTTTATTGAAAATTTTACGCACCGCGCATTATCAACGCCTTAGCCGCAGCTTCGCCATGACAAATTGATCACATCGATGCGAGGGACGGCGTTGAAGCGCATCGGAAGCGCGACCATGCCCGTTCCCGATGTCACGAAGACTTTTCCGCGCTCAGTCTTCTTGAGGCCGTAGCGCGTCACGCGGCAGGCGGAAGTCAGCGCGCAAGTGACGAACGGGATGTTGATCTGACCGCCATGCGTGTGGCCTGCGAGCATGAAGTCGACCGTCTCGCTGGACTTCAGTCCGAGAATGGTTTCGGGATTGTGCGTCAGGACGAGACGCGGGACGTCGCCGCGCTTTTCAAGAAGCGTGCGGTCCTGCGCCTCGCCCCAAAGATCGCTGAGGCCGACGATCTCGATGCGCGCGCCGCCGATCGCGATCGCTGTCTTTTCATTGTCGATGACGGCGACGCCGGCTGATTTCAGCGCCCCCGTCAACGGCTCGGCGACGTTGGGGCCGGGAAGGCCGATGTCGTGATTGCCGAAAACGGCGAAGACCGGCGCTTCAATCGCGCCGAGCGCGGCGAATGTTTCGTTATAGCGGCCCGCCGCAACGAAATAGGTGAGGTCTCCCGCGATGAAGACGGCGTCAGGATTTGCCGCATTGACGCGTCGCGCGATGCGATCGATCGCGACGGCGTTCCCGAAAAGGCCCTCATGCGTATCGGAAAGGAGCGCAAGACGCGCCGATCCTGCTGCGGGAAGGCAGCGGTCAAGCTCCGCCTTATGTTCGACGGTGAGGAGAATGCGTGGCTCGACGAAACGCGCATAGGCGAGAGCGGTCAAGGGCGCGAGGATGAGCGCGGCGAGATTGCGGGCCGCGCCCGAGCGCTTCAGCATGATCCAGACGAACGCGGCCGCCGCCGGGAGATATAAAAAGCTCCCGTAGAAGATCGCGAGCTTGATGATCTCTCGCCAGCCGTAATCGATCATAAAGCCCGTGCATTCGTCCGGAGCCAGCGCGCGAAGTCTTCTTCGCTTACTTCACCGCTCGCGAAAGCAAGCATCGTCGCTGTCGCTTCCGGCTCAGTTGCCGCCAGCGAATAGCGATTGAGTTCAAGGAATACCGCTGCGGTCAGAAATGCCGCGCGCTTGTTCCCGTCGACAAATGGGTGATTGCGCACAATTCCGAAAGCATACGCGGCAGCGAGATCGAAAATGTCCGGCTCGCCGTAAGCTGCGAGGTTTTCCGGCCGGGCAAGCGCGCTTTCAAGCAGGCCTTCGTCGCGCACGCCGTCAGCGCCGCCATAGGCGGCGAGGGACTTCGCGTGAATGCCGAATACGGATCCTTTCGGGACCCATCGCCAGGACATAGATTTACTTTGCGAGTGCGCGGAGCGTGTTCGGATAGCGCGCCATCACTTTTTCAACGAGGCGCATATGCTCTTCGAATTCAGCATCCTTTCGATGGAGCTGAAGCCCAGTCTCGATTTCGGTGACCAGGATTTCGTCGCCCTCGCGCGCGCGCAGCGCCGCCAGCAAATCTTTCGGCAACACGACGCCGAGAGAATTGCCGATCTGCCGAATCTTGAGCGTGTCCGCGCGGCCTGCCGCTTTCGGCGCGGCGAATGCGGCCGGCTCTTCGGAGAAACCCTTGTTCTTCTTCGGCATGGTCGACCCCGTAATAACGAATGTTATAATTATTACATCCGTTATAACATGTCAACCGGCGCCGTTATCACCCCGTCAGCGCCGCGGGGTCGAGCCGCGCAACGGCGGAGGCTCCAGCCGTCACCGCGGGCGTCAGGCCGATCGCTTTGGTCAAATAATTCTCTGCAAAGAACCGGGCGATGGCGATGCGTCCGTTAAGATACGATTTATCGGCGCCGGGCTCGACCGCTGCGAGTGCGGCCGCGAGCGCGCCGCGCGCGAGATAATAGCCGCCGGCGACATTGCCGAATTGCTTTAGATAGGGCGTCGCGCCGGCGAGGACATGCTCCTGATCGGCCTTCGCCGCATCGAGCAGCCAATTGGTGGAAACCGTGAGCGCTTCGGCCGCATCGAGGAGATGCGCGCCGATGATTTTCAGCTCCTCGCGCTTGCCGGCCTTGGCGATCGTCGCTTCCTCGCGAATGTCCTGGATATAGGCGCGGATCGCAGCCCCGCCGTCGCCTTGCAGCTTGCGCCCGACGAGGTCCATCGCCTGAATGCCGTTCGTTCCTTCATAGATTGCGGCGATGCGCGCATCGCGCATGTGCTGGGCGGCGCCGGTCTCTTCGATGTAACCCATGCCGCCATGAACCTGCACGCCGAGAGAGGCGACATCGTTCGCGCGATCTGTCGACCAGCCCTTCGAAATCGGCGTCAGGAGTTCTTCGAGCGCCTTCGCCTTCGCGCGCTGTTTTTCGTCGGGCGCATGGCGCGCAAGATCATAGGCGACGGCGTTCGCGTAGCAGATTGCGCGGCTCGCTTCGACCAGCGACTTCATCGAATAGAGCATGCGACGAACATCCGCGTGCTCATAAATCGGAACCATGCCGCCGGACTTGACGCCCGCCATACGCCCTTGCCGGCGCTCCTGCGCGTAGTGAAGAGCGCGCTGGAACGCCGCTTCCGCGACGCCGACGCCCTGCAGCCCGACATCGAGCCGCGCGGCGTTCATCATCACAAACATGTTCTTGAGGCCCTGGTTCTCCGCGCCGAGGAGCGTCCCGTAACATTCGCCTCTTTCGCCATAGACCATGACGCAGGTCGGCGAGCCGTGAAGGCCCATCTTCTCTTCGAGCTTGATGCAATAGGCGTCATTGCGCGGCCCGAGCGACCCGTCCGCGTTCACATGGAATTTCGGGACGATGAACATCGAGATGCCGGCCGTTCCTTCGGGCGCGTCGGGCAGGCGCGCGAGGACGAGATGGACGATGTTGTCCGTCATGTCGTGATCGCCATAGGTGATGAAGATCTTCTGCCCGCTGATCTTGTAACGCCCGTCGCCCATGCGTTCGGCTTTCGCGCGCAGGGCAGAGAGGTCCGAGCCCGATTGCGGTTCGGTCAAGTTCATCGTGCCGGTCCATGCGCCCGCGACCATTTTCGGAAGATAGGTTTTCTTCTGCCAGTCCGTGCCGGCGTGAAGGATCGCCTTGACGGCCCCTGTCGTCAGCGTCGTGCCGATCGCAAACGACATCGACGCGCCATTGAGCGCATCGACGAGCGCGTTGGCGAGCGTCGAGGGAAGCCCTTGGCCGCCCCATTCCTCCGGGAAGGCAAGGGAGTTCCATCCGCCCTCGACATAATGGCGATAGGCTTCCTTGAAGCCGGGGCTTGTGCGGACGACGCCGTTCTCAAGCCTTGTCGGGGTCCTGTCGCTGCCGGCGTTCAGCGGCGCGACGATCTCGTCGCAATATTTCGCGGCCTCCTCAAGGATCGCGCCGACCGTGTCGCTCGAAAGATCCGGATAGGCGCCCGAGCGGACGAGCGATGAAAATCCGGCCACATGGTCTAGCGCAAAGCGCATATCGCGGATCGGCGTCGCGTAGGTCATTGCATGAATCCTTTTGGGCGATGAGACCGAAGACTTTATGCCGAGTCCTTAACGCAACCGCTAGCTTTGAAGGCGCCGAGGCCCTAAATCGCGGTCGTGAGAAAAGAGGCCGCTTTGCCTGAAATATTGCGCCCCGCCGCGCCGATGGCGGGTCTGCGCGCGGTTCGACGCGCGGCGGAGCTCATTCTCGCCGGCGAGCCGGTCGCGATTCCGACCGAGACAGTCTACGGGCTCGCCGCCGACGCGACGAATGATCGCGCCGTCGCGCGAATCTATGAAATCAAAGGGCGTCCGTCCTTCAATCCCCTCATCATTCATGTCGCGGACATCGACATGGCGCGGCGCCATGTCGACTTCTCGCCGATCGCGGAAAAACTCGCCAAGGCGTTCTGGCCGGGACCGCTGACGCTCGTTTTGCCGAGGAAGGCGGGAAGCGGCATTTCACATCTTGCGAGCGCCGGCCTCGACACGCTTGCAGTGCGCGCGCCCAAGGGTGTCTTTGCGCAGCAGATCATAAAGGAAAGCGGGCGCCCGCTCGCCGCGCCGAGCGCCAACCGGTCGGGGTCGATCAGCCCGACGACAGCGGATCATGTGCGTGAAAGCCTTGGCGATCGCGTCCGTCTCATCCTTGACGGCGGTCCCTGCGGCGTCGGCGTTGAATCAACGATTGTCAAAATCGAAGGCGAGCGCGCCGTGCTGCTCAGGCCCGGCGGACTTCCCCGCGCGGACATCGAGCGCGTGATCGGCGCAAGGCTCGAAACGCCTGCGTCGGCGGCGATCGAAGCGCCCGGCATGATGCAAAGCCATTATGCGCCGCGCGCGCGCCTCCGGCTCAACGCCGCGGCGCCCAAAGAGCGCGAAGCCTTTCTCGGGTTCGGCGCGATCGCGGACGAAGGTCCGGCCGCGCTCAATCTCAGCGAGAAGGGCGACCTCGTCGAAGCGGCGGCGAACCTCTTTTCCCATTTGCGCGCACTTGACGCCATCTGCGCCGAACGCGGCCTTCAGGGTATCGCCGCGGCGCCGATCCCTGCGTTTGATCTCGGCGAAGCGATCAACGACCGCCTTATCCGCGCGGCCGCGCCGCGCAAAACGTGAAGATGCGCGGCGGCGCCCGCGGTCAGTTCGGCTTCCTGAACCGCAGCGCGAATTGATCCGTATACCCACGGATTGATGGGTCGAAGACCGCGATCGTGCGCGCATCGTCCGGATTGGCGAGGAAGTCGCTTTCCGCCTCGAGCCGGAAACCGGCCGCTTCCGCGAGGGAGACGACAATCGCGCGATCGACGCGATGAAGATCGTTCCCCGTCGTTTCCGGCGCGCCCGCGAGGGCGGAGTGATCGATGACGGCGAAGGCGCCGCCCGGTTTCAGGATGCGATAAATTTCCGCATAGGATTTCGCCGGATCGCCGAGGCCTTCGCCTGTGCTCGATTTGAGATAAAGCTCATGCGGACCCTGAACCCATGTCGCAACGTCGATGCTTGCGTCCGCAGCGTCGAGCGCGTCGAAGTTCGAAATCGACTGACGAACATTGGCGAGCCGGTCACCCGCGAGGCGGGCCGTTATCTGTTCGCCGACGAATTTCAGGAACCCTTCCGGGTTCTGCATGACGACGGCGCCCGAAGGGCCGACCACGCGTGACAAAAGCTCCGTATACCAACCAGCGCCCGCCTCGATTTCGAAGACGGTCATGCCGGGCGCAAGCTGGAAGAATTCGAGCGCGACCGCCGGCTTTCGCCGTTCATCGTCCTTGCGATCTTCTTCCGGGCGCGCAGGGTCGGCGATCGCGGCGGCGGCGACCGCCGCGTAATCGGCCGCGGGCGCAAGAGCTTCGGGCGTCGCGGGTTCAGAAGTTGCGGGTTCGGCCGCCGCCTCGACGGCGGGTTCGGCGACGGGCGCGGCCGGTTCGTTCTTTTTTGCGCAGGCGGCGATGAGGGCCGCGCAGGCGATAAGCGACATCGCCGCGGTCGGCATCGAGTTTTTCATATTGTCCCCTTGGGTTTGATTTGCCGTGAAGCGCCCCTTAGCCTTTTAAACCAATGCGCGGCGAAGGCGAAGCGGGGCGCGATGCCTCCTTGACGCCGTCTCCCCAAGGTCAAAGATGGCCGGGAACGTTTTTACCTCAGGCGCGCCATGAATGCTCCCGCAAACGTGATCGATGAGATCGCTGCGATCGTCGGCCGGAAGGGCGTCATCGACCGCGCCGAGTGGGGCCTCTTCACCCGCGAGCTGCGCGGCCGCTGGGGCGGGGCGCCGTCGATCATCGTCGCGCCCGCGAGCGTTGAGGAGACGGCGCGCATTGTGCGGCTGTGCGCGGCGTCGCGGGTCGCAATCACGCCGCAGGGCGGCAACACCGGCCTTGTCGGCGGGCAAGTTCCCGCGGGCGGCGAAGTCGTCATCTTGATGAAGCGCATGCGGACGGTCCGGGCCGCCTCGGCGGCGGGCTTTACGCTGACGGTCGACGCAGGCGTCACGCTCGCCGAAGCGCAGAATGCGGCGGCGAAGATCGACCGGCTCTTTCCCCTGTCGATCGGGTCGGAAGGAACATGCCAGATCGGCGGCGTCATTTCGACGAACGCCGGCGGCGTCAATGTGCTCCGCTACGGCAACACGCGCGATCTTGTCCTCGGGATCGAGGCGGTGCTGCCGAACGGCGATGTCTGGAACGGGCTGAAACAGCTGCGCAAAGATAATACGGGCTACGATTTGAAGCAGCTCTTCATCGGCGGGGAGGGAACGCTCGGCGTCATCACCGGCGCAGTCTTGAAGCTCTTCCCGCGCCCGCGTGAAAAATCGACGGTCTTTGTCGGGCTTTCTTCGCCCGAAGCGGCGCTCGCGCTCTTCTCGCGCGCACAAGGAGCAAGCGGCGGGAATGTGACGAGTTTCGAGCTGATGTCCCGGTTTTCGGTCTCGCTCGTCCTCAAGCACATTCCCGCAACGCGTGACCCTCTCGCCGAGGAATATCCCTGGTATGCGCTCGTAGAATTTTCGTCCGGCGTTGAGGGCGCGCTCCGCGGCGAAGTCGAAGCGATCCTGTCGGGCGCGCTCGATGCGGGCGAGATCGGCGACGCCGCGATTGCTGAAAACGAAGCGCAGGCGGGCCAATTCTGGCGTATGCGCCATTCGATGTCGGAAGCGATGCGCCCGGAAGGCGGCCAGGCGAAATACGACGTCTCCGTTCCTGTCTCCGCCGTGCCGCAATTTCTGCGCGACGCCGACGCCGCCGTCGATCTAGCTTTCCCCGGCGCGCGCATCATCGCCTTCGGCCATATGGGCGACGGCAATATCCATTATGACGTGCTGCAGCCCGCGGGCGGCGACCGCACAGCGTTCGAGCGGGCGCAAGACGCGATCGAAGAAGCCGTCTACGGAGCGATCGACCGGCACAGGGGATCGATTTCAGCCGAACACGGCGTCGGCCTCGCCCGCCGCGACGACATCGCCCGCAGGAAACAGCCCGCGGAGATCGCCATGATGCGGGCGGTCAAGGCGGCGCTCGACCCCTTGGGCGTCATGAATCCGGGGAAGATGCTTTAGCCGCGCTGATGCGCTATCATGCGTCGTCTCACCGGGGAGAGACGCTATGGGCGGAAAGGGACTGCTTGCGCTCTCCGTCGCGCTGACGGCGACGCTTGGCGGCTGCGAGAGGCCGCCGCCATTCGCCGGCCGCCAGATCGACGGGCCGTATTATCTCACCGCTTCCATCCTCAGTCCGAGCGCGGGACGGCTCATCTGCTACCGCCTTCAATCCGGCGGCTGCGATGCGCGCATCGCCCCGCCCGTCGTTCTCCTCGGCTGGGATGAGGATTTCATCAGCGCCGCGATCCGGCCGGTCGGCGAGCCGAAAACGCTGCGCTATTTCTACATCGTCCGCGATTTCGACGGGCCGCGCGCCGACATCGCGCGCGTCGTCCGCGGACCTTTCGACGAAAAGAAATTCATCGAGGAGAGAAGAAAGCACGGCGTGCCCGGCGTCTTCGAGATTCGAGAAGCGGAGGCCGGCGCGCCGCAGCCGCGCGCCGATTGACGCTCGCGCGCCAATACTGGCCCGTTCATGCGCCCGCAGCCGCCGCTGAACGGCAGGGCCGAGCCGGGCTGGCCATATCGTCGACGCCGATTCCGCGGACGATCACGCCGGTTTCCAGGCGCGCGGCGCAAAAGCTGCGTCAAGCGGGGTCTTGAAGACGTGGTTCGTGTAATTGCTAAAGGTCTTGATGCTGATAGCGAGGATGACGCCGAGAATATGGCGCTCGCCATAGCCGGCGGCCTTGAATGCGGCGACGTCGGCGTCTGACGGCCTTCCTCGCGAAAGCGTCATCTTCTCAACGAAGGCCGCAAGCGAGGCGAGCTTTGCGTCCGGGATCGGCCGTCCGTCGCGAATGGCGTTGGTGACCGCGGCGGGAACGCCCGACGACATGTCGGCGACGAAACTGTGCGCCGCGACGCAATAGGTGCAGCCATTCTCGCGGCTGATGACGAGAAAGATCACTTCCTGCTCGACCGGAGTGAAATCGGTTTCGGCCCGAAAGGCGTTGTAAGATGAAACATACGCTTCAAAGAGCGCAGGTTCATGCGCCATGCCGCCATACATGTTCGGCGTGAAGCCGAATTTCTTGTTGGCGGCGAGCAATAGCTCCTTCGACTTCCCGCTTGCGGTTTCGATCGTATGCGGAACAAGGTCCTTTATCGTGTAGGTCATGGTCTCACTCCTTTTCCGGTTAAATTTGGAACGATTGTTCCAAACAAGGCAAAAAATTTTCAATCAAGCCGGCCGAGCGCCTCGTCGACCACGGATTTGAGAAGCGCGCGCTCCGGGCGGCTACGAACAAGGACGACAAGGCCGATGAGCGCAGCGAGCAACGCGCGGCTCGCCGCGGTCGCGTCGATGTGACTTGCTATCTCATTCGTCTTTTTGCCGGCGACGATCAGACGCTTGAAAAAAGCTTCGATGTCAGCCTGCGCAGCCGCGACTTCGCGGCGGATTTCCGCATCGTGGCCGGCAAGCTCAATCGCGGTGTTTGTCAGGAAACAACCGCGATTGTCGCCGCCGGGATCGACGTCCCTTGCGAACGAGAGAAAGAGCTGGCGAATCGCCTCCCGCGGGCGGCGATGAGCCTCAAGATCGGCGAGCATCCGCCGCCGACGATCGTCATAGCGGGTGAGTGCGGCTCGGAAGAAGGCGCGCTTGTCGCCATAGGTTGCATAAAGGCTTGCGCGGTTGACACCGGTGCTGTCGACAAGATCCTGCATGGACGTCGCTTCAAAGCCGCGCGCCCAGAATGCGTCAAGCGCGCGATCGAGCGCGGCTTCCTTGTCGAATTGTTTATCCCAAGGCATCGCAAATTCCGTTCGCAAGGCGCGCGTATCAAGTGTGGAACGATCATTCAATACAATTTCGCGTTAGCGGCGGGAAAGATTAGAAAAGCTCCTGTTGTCCGATCTCCCTTGCAAGCGCTTCCCCCTCATTGCGCGCGTTGTTCACGGCCTTCGAAACTGCGTGGCAGGTCCAGAAGCCCTTCGGCGGCGCTTTGATGAGGGAAAGCGCGATTCCAGCGCTCTGTTCGTCCGCATTGAGCCATTGCGCATAATCCTTCAACGCGACGACGACCGGCTCGCGATTGTGGAGCGGGGCGATGTCCGGGCCTGATTGCGCCGTGATGATCGCGGCGGTGTCGATCTCGCCGCCATCCGGGTCGATTGCGGTTTCCCAGACGCCTGCGAATGCAAGGAGCCCGCCCACGACGGGCTTGATGAGATAGGGCTGGCGCGCGCCTTTCTCGGTTCGCCACTCATAAAACCCGTCGGCCGGAATGAGGCAGCGCCGGCGCCGGAAGGCGTTGCGAAATGTCGGCTTGTCGGCGACGGTCTCGCCCCGCGCATTGATCAGCGGCTTGCCGCCGGTCTTTTCGAGATAGTCCTTCCTCGCCCAGGAGGGGATGAACCCCCAGCGCGCGAGCGCGAACTCGCGTTCGCGCTTTTCGTTGAGCCGGACGATTCCGATCGGCTGCGTCGGCGCAATATTGTAGCGCGGCGGGAAATTGTCGCGGATCGCGATTCCAAACGCGCGTCCGACCGCGTCGGGCGGCGAGGTGAACAGAAATCTTCCGCACATGCCTTGCCAGTATATAAGACGGCATGGGCGAGGATGAACGGAAAATCAGGGTCTGCGTCGGGGCCGTCGTCTTTCGCGGCGAGAACGCGCTGCTCATCAAGCGCGGCAAGCCGCCGCTCGTCGGTCATTGGTCGATCCCGGGCGGCGGGCTTCATTACGGCGAACGGCTTGAAGACGCGGTGCGTCGCGAAGTGATGGAGGAAACCGGCCTTACGATCCGCATCGGCGGCCTCATTGGCGTTTTCGAGGCGGTTCCGGGCGATCATCCCGACCCCGCGCTCGATCGCCATCTCGTCCTTGTCGATTTCTGGGCCGAGCAGCTTTCGGGCGAGCCTTTCCCCGGCGATGACGCGTCAGCGTCGGCGTTCTTTCCGCTCGATGAGGCGCTGGCGAAGGTTTCCTGGGACGAGACGCGCCGCGCCATTGCGAGCGCTGCAAAACTCCGCAATATCGCCAACAATCGGCCCTGAAGGGGCTCAAAGCTGCGGCGATGAAAAAGATCTTGCTCATCCTGTGCGTTGCGTTCGCCGTTCTTCCGGCGGCGGCGCAGGACAATTATGAAGCCCGTCGCGCCGCGCTCGTCGGACTTGCGCAGATTTTCGGCGAACTTCACCACATCCGCCGCATGTGCGAGCCGGACGATGAAGGCGACGTCTGGCGCAACCGGATGAAGCGCCTCATCGATCTTGAGCAGCCGTCCTTCGACCTTCGCGAGGAAATGGTCGCGGCCTTCAACGCCGGCTACGTTTCGGCGCAGGGCGAATTTCCCTATTGCGACCGCGATGCCGAAGACTACGCGGCCGCGCGCGCGGCGAACGGCGAGGCGCTCGTTGCGAATCTGACGGCGCCGCTCTTTGAAGCCGAGTTCGGCGCGGATGCGGAAGGGGTTGAGGTCTTCCGCGGCGACGAAGCGCAGTAGGATCGAGGATCAGAGCGCTTCTTGAAACCGCATCGGCTCGCCGGCCGCCTTGCTGGCGATCTCGCCATCCCGCATGACCATCCTGCCGCGGATGATCGTCATCACGGGCCAGCCCGTGACTTTCATTCCGTCGAACGGCGTCCAGCCGCAGCGCGATTTCGACCATTGATGCGTGATCGTCTCGCGGCGCTTGAGGTCGACGATCGTGAAATCGGCGTCGTATCCCGCGGCGATGCGCCCTTTTCTCGCGATGCCGAAGATGCGGCCCGGCCCGTGACAGACGAGGTCGACGAAGCGCGCGAGCGAAAGGCGCCGGTGCGCGACGTGGTTGAGCATGATTGGGACGAGTGTCTGCACGCCCGGCATGCCGGAGGGGGAGGCGGGGTAGGGCCTCGCCTTTTCCTCGCGCGTATGCGGCGCGTGGTCGGAGCCGATGACGTCGAAGACGCCCTGCCGCAAGCCGATCCAGAGCCCGTCACGATGGCGTTCGTCGCGCAGCGGCGGGTTCATCTGCGCAAATCCCTTGAGGTCGCGATAACAGTCGGGCGCGGCGAGCGTTAAATGCTGCGGCGTCACTTCCGCCGTCGCGATGTCTTTCGCGGCGGCGAGGAGCGGGATCTCGTCCGTCGTCGAGACGTGGAGCACATGAATGCGGCGGCGCGCCTCGCGCGCGAGGCGAAGGAGGCGGATCGTTGAAGAAACAGCGGCTTCGGCGGTGCGAACATCCGTATGCGACGTCCAGTCGCCTTCGCGCGCGAGCTTCTTGTTGTCGCGCAGCATGAACTCGTCTTCCGAGTGAACGGCGACGCGGCGCGAACCGTGGCGCAGGACATCAAGCACGCCCGCATCGTCTTCGACAAGAAGGTCGCCCGTCGACGCGCCCATGAATATCTTGACGCCGCAGACGCCCTTCATGCGTTCAAGCTCAGGAAGATCGCGCGGATTTTGGTGCGTCGCGCCGACATAGAAGGCGTGATCGCAGAACATGCGGTGATAGGCTCTGGAAAGCTTGTCTTCGACGGCGGCGGCGGTTGTTGTCAGCGGATTGGTGTTCGGCATTTCAAAGACCGCGGTGACGCCGCCGAGGACCGCCGAAAGGCTCCCGGATTCAAGATCCTCCTTGTGCGTCGGACCGGGCTCGCGGAAATGCACCTGCGTGTCGATGACGCCCGGAAGAACGTGGAGCCCCGCGCAGTCGATCGTCTCGCCGGCGGACGCCGCCGAGAGATCGCCGATCGCTTCGATCCGGCCCGATGCGACGCCGATGTCGCGCAACGCCTCGCCGTCCTGATTGACGACGGTCCCGCTTTTCAAAATGAGATCATAAGTCATCGGCATGCCTTGCGTTCTAGCCGAGGGCGCGCGACTGCGCCATGCCCGATCGCGCGGCTCTCAACAGGGCGAAGCGCCCGCAATTTTTCTTTGCGCGCCGCGGGAGAATGATGCTGAATGCGGTGAGGGGACAATTCCGGAGCGCGACGTGCAGCAGCTTTCGCCGGTCGGCTTGACCGTCTTCCTCACGATCTACGTGTTGGCGCAGGTTGCGATCGGCATCTGGTTCGGGCGCGGCGCGAAGTCGGAAACCGACTATTTCCTCGGCGGGCGGCGGCTCGGCGTTCTCGCGCTCGGCATGTCGATTTTCGCGACGTGGTTCGGGGCGGAGACGATCCTCGGCTCCGCCGCCGCAATCGCCGAGGGCGGATTGTCGGGCGCGCGGGCCGAGCCCTTCGGCTATGCGATCTGCCTCACCCTGATGGCGGTCTTCATCGCAAAGCCCATTCGCGACAAAGGCTATGTGACGATCGCCGATCTCTTCCGCGACCGCTATGGCAGGAAGGCGGAACTCGCCTGCGCCGTCATCAGCGTCATCATTTCCGTCATCTGGGCGGGCGCGCAGCTTCTCGCGATCTCCGCGATCCTTGAAACCGTCGTCGGCATTCCGGGCCTGATCACGCTGTTCGCCGCGGCCGGCATCGTTATCTTCTATTGCTATTTCTCCGGCCTCATGGGCGATGTTGCGACCGACGTCATCCAGGGCGTTTTCCTGATGGTCGGCATGCTGATTCTCTTCTTTGCGGTCGCCGGGCGCTTCGGCGGCCTTGGACCGATGCTTTCTTCGATCGAGCCCGAACAACTCCGTCTCGTCGCGCCGGGCGAGGGCGTTTTTTCCCGAATCGACAACTGGGCGATCCCCGTCCTCGGCAGCCTCGTCACGCAGGAAGTGATCACGCGCTTCCTTGCGGCGCGGACCGTCAATGTGGCGCGCGCGGCGTGTTATTCCGCCGCCGCGCTCTATCTCCTTCTCGGCATGACGCCGGTCATCATCGGCCTTTCCGGCGCGCATCTTGATATTCCGGGCGCCGACGGCGACAATTTCATCCCTGCGCTTGCGCTCGACATGCTGCCGCAATGGCTCGCGATCGTCTTTGTCGGCGCCCTGTTTTCAGCGATCCTTTCAACCGTCGATTCAAACCTTCTCGCCGTCTCCTCGCTCATTTCGATCAACATCATGCGCCGGCGCCATGCGCGCTTGGATGAAAGGCGCCAACTGCGCATCGCGCGGTTGACGACGGTCGCGGCGGGCGCCGCCGCGCTTATCGTCGCGCTCAGCGGATCGAGCATTTATGAATTGCTGGCGATGACGTCGGTCTTCGGCCAGGGCGGAATTCTTGTTGCGACGCTTGTCGGGCTTCGCTCGACTTTCGGCGGTCCGCGCGCGGCGATGGCGGCGATCTTCGTCTGCGTCATTTTCAACGTCGCAACGCTTGTCGCGATGCCGATGACGGAGGCGATGAGCGAAGGGATGAATCCCGGGAAAGCCTTCGCCTCCGTCCTTGCGGGCGATGTCGCGCCGATCGACGGCTATTTCCTTTTTTCGATTATCGCCTCGCTCGCCGCCTATGTCGGCGTCGCCCTTTTTGAAGAGCGCGGCTCTCTCGCCGCGCCGGCGAAATGAGCGGCAAGGAGCGCATCGATCAAGTGCTGGTCGATCGCGGCGCTTTTCCCTCGCGGGCAAGGGCGCAAGGCGCGATCAAGGCCGGGCTCGTCCGCGTCAACGGCGCCGTCGTCGACAAGCCGTCGGCCGCCGTCGCAAGCGACGCGTCGATCGAGATCGCGGGCGATGTGCACGACTATGTCTCTCGCGGCGCCTTAAAGCTCGAAAAGGCGCTGCAGATATTCGAGATCGATGTGAAAGGGAAAACCTGCCTTGATCTCGGCGCCTCGACCGGCGGCTTCACCGAGGTGCTGCTGCGCGCGGGCGCCGCGAAAGTCTACGCCGTCGATGTCGGGACGGGGCAACTCCATCCCGCGATCGCTTCGGACCCGCGTGTCGTCAATCTCGAAAGAACGCACGCGAAGGACCTTTCGCGTGCGCTCATTCCAGATCCGATTGGTCTGATCGTCTGCGACGTCAGCTTCATCAGCCTAAAAAAGGCGCTTCCAGCGGCGCTTGAGCTTGCGGCGCCGGGGGCGCAATTGATCGCGCTCATCAAGCCGCAATTCGAGCTGGGGCCCGAAAAGGTCGGGAAGGGCGGCGTCGCGAAAGCATCGGACGAAGACTTCGCGCGACTGACAGCCGAGATCGGCGCGTGGTTGAGTCATGCCGGCTGGCGGCATA
>JBMOOR010000081.1:19568-24092 GCA_049324555.1 Pseudomonadota bacterium
CCTGATTGGCGCGATTAGGTCGTCATAGGGCGAAAACGGCGTCTTCGCCTCCGCGTCGTGAGACTGTGCGCATCGAGGAAATCGGCGCCGGCGGCGACGGCGTTGCGATCATTGACGGCGCGCGCGTCTTCGTCCCGCTGACGGCGCCGGGCGACATCGCCGAGATCGATATTCGCGGCGAACGCGGAACGCTCGTCGCGCTTGCCGGGAGGAGCCCTTATCGCGCAGAGCCGCCATGTCGTCATTACGGACGATGCGGCGGCTGTTCGCTCCAGCATGTCGCGCACGATTTCTATCACGAATGGAAACGAAATCGCGTGGTCAGCGCGCTGGCGCGGGAGGGGTTTGGCGGAACGCAAGTGAAAGCGATGATCCAAACGCCGACGGCCTCGCGCCGGCGCGCGGCGTTCGCCGTCAAAAAACTTCAGGGCCGCATCCTCCTTGGCTTCAACGCCCGGCGATCGACCGACATCGTCGATATCGAGGACTGCCTCGTTCTTGACCCCGGTCTCAAAGTGCGGCTTCCGGCGCTGCGCGCGCTTTCATCGGA
The DNA here is from genome assembly GCA_049324555.1 of Pseudomonadota bacterium. Taxonomy (GTDB): domain Bacteria; phylum Pseudomonadota; class Alphaproteobacteria; order Caulobacterales; family Parvularculaceae; genus Amphiplicatus. The sequence goes on from JBMOOR010000081.1 coordinate 20,119, forward strand.
GATCGCTGCGCCGTCGTTCGATCTCTCCGTAACGCTTTGCGACAACGGGCTTGACATCGTCGTCATGGGAAGCGCCGAAGCGCCGCGCGGGGCCTTTCTCGCCGGCGTCATTAACGCCGCCAAAGCCGCCGGGGCTGCGCGCCTTTCGCTCAATGATGAAATTCTCGCCCTCTTCGCGCCGCCCGTCGTTTCGTTCGACGGCGTTTGCGTGATCCCTCCGCCTGGCGGCTTCCTGCAGGCGAGCCGGGAAGAGGAGGACACGCTCATCGCGCTCGTCAAGGAAGCCGCGGCGGGCGCGCGCAAAATCGCGGACTTATTTTCGGGCTGCGGAACTTTCGCCTTGCCGCTTGCCAAGACGGCGACCGTTTGCGCCGCAGACGCCGACGGCGCCTCGATCGACGCGCTTGTCGACGCCGCCGCGAACGCGCAGCGCGCCGGGATCGGGATCAATCCTGTCAAGGCGGAGAAGCGCGATCTCTTCGAGCGGCCGCTGACGGCGAAGGAATTGAAGGTCTTCGACGCCGTCGTCTTCGACCCGCCGCGCGCGGGGGCGGCCGCGCAAGCCGTGGAAATTGCGAAAAGCGACGTTCCGCTCGTCATCGGCGTTTCCTGCAATCCTGGGACCTTCGCGCGCGACGCAGCGATCCTCGCCCAGGGCGGCTACACGCTGTCGCATGTCGTCCCCGTTGACCAGTTCGTCTATTCGCCTCACGTTGAGCTAGTCGGCGTGTTCAACAGGATGTGAGCCATGGCGCTTGTTTCGGCCGCAACATCGAGCGCAAGGCGGGCGTTCTACAGCGCCTCGCAGATCGCGCGCATCGCATGGTATACAGGCCATTATCTCGCCGGGCGCCGCCGCATGGGCCCGCTCGCGCGCCCGGGAGAAGCGCCGTTTGCGGAGGAATTTGCTCCGCTCGACCGCGCGCGGCTGAAAGCGTCGTTCCGCGAACTCTTTCGCGACGACTGGCGGAACATCGAGGCGGGCGAATACAAAATGCCGCTCGAACTGCGCCGGCCCCTTTCGCTTTCAAGGCTCGCCAAGCTCTCACGCGATTACCTTCTCGACACGGAGAAAGTCGCGCGCCGGAAATACGCGAACGGCCATTCGGAAGTGCTGCGCGACGACCTCGTTGAAAAATACCCGCGCTATTATCTTCAGAATTTCCATTTCCAGTCGGACGGCTGGCTGTCGGCGGAATCGGCCGACCGCTATGACATGCAGGTCGAGACGCTGTTCACGGGCGCGGGCGCCGCGATGCGTCGTCAGGCGCTGCCGTTCATTCGACGCGCGCTTGTCGGGCGCGACCCCGTGCGCGCCGAGTTTCTCGACCTCGCCTGCGGCGCCGGCGGATTTCTCGAAACCGTTCTCGATAATTGGCCGAATTTGCGCGCGTCAGCGCTCGACCTCTCGCCCGCCTATCTCGGCAAGGCGCGAACGGCGCTGGCGCGGTTTCGCGATGTCCGGTTTATCGAAGGAAAGGCGGAAGCGACGGGACTCGCCGACGCATCGACGGACATCGTCACGGCGGTCTATCTCTTCCATGAATTGCCGCCGAAGATCCGCAAAGATGTCGCGCGCGAGATTTCGCGCGTCTTGAAACCCGGCGGAGCTTTCATTCTCGTCGATACGATCCAGTATGGCGACGAGCCGGGTCTCGACTCGCTTCTTGAAAATTTTCCGCGCGGGTTCCATGAACCCTATTATGACAGCTATTGCCGCCTCGACCTGCCTGCGCATTTCGCATCGACGGGCTTGATGAAGCGCGAGGAGACGGTCGCGTTCCTGACGAAGGTGACGATGTTTCGGAAGTAGCGCGGATGCAATCCGCCGACGATAGCGCGGAGAACAAAGCGGCGGGTTTCACCCGCCGCATTATTATGGTTCCAACTTCAGCGTGTCGACCGCTTCTGGCGCCTGCGCTTCAAGGAACCGGCGGATCGCATTCACCGTCGCGTCGGGCGCTTCCTCCATCGGGATATGGCCGACGCCGTCAAGGATGACGACTTCCGCATTCGGCAGGCGTTCATCGAATGTCGCCGCCGCCGAGGCGTAGATGAGCTGGTCTTCCCTCCCCCAGAGGATGAGCGTCGGCTGCCCGATTTCATTGAGGCGATCGGCGAAAGAGTCTTCGCGATCGGTCCTTGTGCGGATCGCCGTCGCGCGGCGGTTGCCGGGAAAGCGCAAGAGCTCCCAGTAGCGATCGACCATCGCAGGCGTGATCACGGCGTCGACGGCGGTCATCTCAAGCAGGGACTTTTCAACAAGGCTTCGCGGCGTGATCTTGCTGATGAACGGGCGGAGCAGATCATTGCGTATCAGACGAAAGCCGAGATTGAGCGGGGGCGCCTTCTCGCCGTCGCGGAGCGGCGCGCCGGCGGAGTCGATGAGGAGAAGGCCGTCGACCCGCGCCGGATAGGCGAGCGCATAGCGCCATGCGACCCAGCCGCCCATCGAATTGCCGCCGAGGAAGAAATGATCGAGACGCGCCGCGTTGGCGACGGCATTGAGCGCTTCAAACATGCCGGCCGCGGAATAATCATCGCGCGGATGCTCGCCGGTGAGGCCGTGCCCCGGCTGGTCATAGCTGATGATGCGGTATTCGCCGCCCAGCGCCGCAACCATCTTCTCCCAGGTGTGAAGGCTCGCATTCGATCCGTGAATGAAGACAATCGCAGGGCATTCGCGGCAGCCTTCGTCGCGCCAGTGAACGCGCATGCCGCCGGCGCCTTCCGCGAACATTGCGGACGGCCCGCCATATTTGCGGATCATTTCGTCGCGATCGGTATCCGGCGTGCGGACGGCGAAAAAGCCGAGAGCGAGTGTTGCGGTTATCCCGGCGAGAATTAGCGCAGCGCGTTTCATATCACCGCTCCATATCGATCGCCGCGGCGCGCATCAACCGCATTGTCCGCGATGGCGCAGCGCATGGTCGGCGAGAACTGACGCCATCATCGCGATCCCAACCGGAACCGCGCGGATGCCGACGCAAGGATCGTGACGGCCCTTGGTGACGATTTCCGTCTCTTCGCCATCGCGCGTAATCGTTCTGCGCGGGGAAAGTATCGAGGAGGTCGGTTTCACCGCAAATCGCGCGACGATGTCCTGTCCGGTCGAAATGCCGCCGAGAATTCCGCCGGCGTTGTTCGACAAAAAATGCGGCTTCTTCTTCCTGATGCGGATTTCGTCGGCGTTTTCCTCGCCGGTGAGTTCGGCGGCTTTCATGCCGGCGCCGATTTCAACGCCCTTCGCCGCGTTGATCGACATCATGGCGGCCGCAAGGTCGGCGTCGAGCTTGCCGTACACAGGCGCGCCGAGCCCCGCTGGAACGCCGCTCGCGACGATTTCAACGATGGCGCCAAGCGAGGAGCCGGCTTTTCGCGCCCTCTCCACCACCTTTTCAAATTCCACAGCGGCGACGGCGTCGGGACACCAGAACGGATTGCGCGCGACTTCGTCCCAGTCAAATCGCGCGCGATCGATCGCGACCTTTCCGATCTGCACGAGACAGCCGCGGATCGAGACTTTCCTGTAAAGATGGTCGAGCACTTTTTGCGCGACCGCGCCGGCGGCGACCCGGCTCGCCGTTTCGCGCGCGGATGAGCGTCCGCCGCCGCGATAATCGCGGAGCCCGTATTTTGCGTCATAGGTGAAATCGGCGTGACCGGGGCGATATTTGTCGCGGATATCGGAATAATCCTTCGACCGCTGATCGACGTTCTCGATAAGGAGGCTGATCGGCGTTCCGGCGGTGAGGGGGCCGCCCGTCCGCTCGTCCTCAAAAACGCCCGAGAGGATCTTCACCTCGTCGGGCTCGCGCCGCTGCGTGACGAATTTGGAAGTTCCGGGCTTCCTTAAGTCGAGCGCCGCCTGAATATCGGCGGGGCGAAGCGTGATCCCCGGCGGGCAGCCGTCGATGACGACGCCGATCGCGGGCCCGTGGCTCTCGCCCCAGGTCGTGACGCGGAAAAGATGT
>JBMOOR010000082.1:0-2643 GCA_049324555.1 Pseudomonadota bacterium
CTCGATGCGGATCAGGCGGTCGCCATCCCTCGCCTCGACCGCCTCCCTCATCCTGATTGCGGAACGGGGCGCAGCGAGCGTCTCGACGCCGGCGCGTTCGATCGCTTCGACGAACGGCGCCGCGCTTCCATCAAGGATCGGCAATTCATCGCCGTCGACATCGACGATCATGTTGTCGACGCCGGTGACGGCGATCGCGGCGAGGAGGTGCTCGACCGTCGCGATCGTCCGTCCACGGTTATTCGCAAGACATGTGCAGAGCCGCGTCTCTGCGACGGACGAAACGCTCGCTTTGATCTCCGCCTCGACGTAGCCGCCCGCGTCGATGCGGCGGAAACCGACCCCTGATTCCGCGAGGGCCGGACGCAACACCGCACGGCATTCCGCCCCCGAATGGAGGCCGACGCCCGCAAGCGAAACGGACTTTGCAAGCGTCGTTTGTCGGTGTGCGCGCATCATCCGCTCTGGTCAAAGCCCCTCGTCGCGCTGCGACCATGCGGCCTGCCCAAGCGGGCGACAAATAACGCATTGTTGCTACTTATTGCCCAAAAAAGCGGACGCCGCCCGCAAGGGGCGGCGCTTATCGCAGTGAGCGGGGAGGCCCGCCGGATCAGGCTTTTTTCTTGCGCAGGAAGGACGGAATTTCGAGTTCGCCGTCTTCTTCATCGTCAAAAAGATCGCCATGCGCCGTCCGCGCCGGACGGACCGGCTGGTCCTCAACGCGCACCGCCGGCTCTTCCGCTTTCGGCGTCAGCGATTTCAGGAGGTCGAGGGCGCCGATCGACGCGCGCTGGAGTTCTTCCGCGGCTTCGCGAAAGGGATTGCGCGCGCTCCCGCGCGCGTGCGCCGGGGCTTCATGAGCCGCCGGCGCGACGGGGGGCTGAACGCGCGTCGCCGCCGGCATGCGAGGCGCCGCGACCGTCTCCGGCGTTCCTTCCGTCAGCATACGGCGGATCCGCTCATGCACGTCGCCGACAGGATTGGCCTGCGCCAGGGGGTGGCCAAGCGGGCGCTGCGGCGACTGAGACGCCGCCCGCATGCTCGGTTGAACCGGCGGCATCGCGATGCGCGCCGGCGTCGGCGCAGCGGCGGCGGGCCGCACCGCAGGAATTGGCGCGGGCGCGGCGGCGGCCTGCGGCTCGCTCGCCTGCGCCGGTTCGCGCCAGGGTTTCGACACGGCGACCGTCATCGAGCGTTGCTGATAGCCGTGAACGTCGCGCGGCATCGCTTCGATGCCGGTCGCGACGACCGAGACGCGCACGCGCCCTTCAAGCTCCTGATTGAAAGTCGAACCGACGATGATGTTGGCGTCCGGATCGACTTCGGCGCGAATGCGGTTCGCCGCCTCATCGACTTCGAAGAGCTTCATATCCATTGAGCCGGTGATGTTGATGAGGACGCCTTTCGCGCCCTTCATCGAGACTTCATCGAGGAGCGGGTTCGAAATCGCCGCTTCCGCCGCTTCGATCGCGCGCTTGTCGCCCGAGGCCTCGCCCGTCCCCATCATCGCCTTGCCCATTTCGCGCATGACGGTGCGGACGTCGTTGAAGTCGAGATTAATGAGGCCCGGCATGACCATGAGATCGGTGATGCCGCGAACGCCCGAATGCAGAACCTGATCGGCGAGCGCGAACGCTTCGGCGAAGGTCGTGCGCTCATTGGCGATCGAGAAAAGATTCTGGTTCGGGATAATGAGAAGCGTGTCGACGTGCTGTTGAAGTTCTTCGATGCCGGCGAGTGCGATCTTCATCCGCCGCGCGCCTTCGAAATGAAACGGCTTCGTCACGACGCCGACGGTGAGGATGTCGCGCTCTTTCGCCGCCTTGGCGATGACGGGCGCAGCGCCCGTGCCGGTGCCGCCGCCCATGCCTGCGGTGATGAACAGCATGTGCGCATTGCCGATCTGGCCGAGAATTTCGTCGAGCGTTTCTTCCGCCGCCGCGCGGCCGACTTCGGGGAGCGAGCCCGCGCCGAGCCCTTGCGTCGTGTGGGCGCCGAGTTGGATGCGCCGCTCCGCTTTCGACTGGCCGAGCGCTTGCGCGTCGGTGTTGGCGACGACGAAGTCGACGCCTTCAAGGCCTGAATCGACCATGTTGTTGACCGCGTTGCCGCCCGCGCCGCCGACGCCGATCACCGATATCCGCGGCTTCAGTTCAGTCAGTTCCGGCACGCTGAGATTAAGTGGCATCGTCGGCTCCCGCCCCACATGGTTAAATCGATGTTAAAGAATCCTTTAGAACCGTTACCAATTGGTTAACGCCGCCTCGTGAAGCGCCGTTATTCCGCTGATTCCGGCCGTCAAAAGATCTTTGAGTTTTTCTGTTCGCGTTCGCGCGCGATGGCAATGGGCGCATGCGATCGCACATCGTTTCTTGATCTCTTGCCGCTGCGAAACGACAACCCCGCGCCTTTGAACCTTTGGGCGCGGGGTCTCGTTTTCGCGGGGAGGTTTTCCCCCGAAGTTTGGAAGATGATCGCGCGGGACAAGTCCCGTCTTTCGTCATGCACGGACTTTGGTTCAGTCCCGCGCTCCCGGACGTTGTTCCGTCGCCAACCTGAGGACGGCTTCGGCCTTGCGCCTCGGTTGCCCCAAGCGCTCGATCCGGGCGGTTCAGGTCAGCCGGCAGGGTCTCAGCTTCAATC
>JBMOOR010000083.1:0-2642 GCA_049324555.1 Pseudomonadota bacterium
TGACACGCAAGGGTCCTCAGCGCTATCAGACGCCCGCTAGATCAAGGAACCCGCACAATGACCCAAAGCCGCTTTTTCCGCGAAGACTGCTACATCAACGGCGAGTGGATCGGCGGACCTGCCAATGATTCTGGGCGCATCAAGGTCAACAATCCCGCAACCGGCGAGATCATCGGCTCGGTTCCGAAATTCGGCCGCAAGGAGACAGCCGCGGCGATCGAGGCGGCGCACGCGGCCTTTCTCCTCTGGCGCGAAAAGCCCGCCGTTGAGCGCGCCGAACTCTGCCGCAAATTCTATCAGGCGTTGATGGACAACCAGAAAGAGCTTGGCCGCATCCTCACCATCGAAATGGGCAAGTCGCTGAAAGAGGCGATGGGCGAAGTCGCCTACGCCGCCAACTTCTTCCGCTGGTTCGGCGAAGAAGCGCGCCGCATCTATGGCGACGTCATCCCCTCCCCATGGGCGGACAAGCGCATCATCGTGACGAAGGAGCCGGTCGGCGTCGTCGGCTCGATCACGCCATGGAATTTCCCGACCGCGATGATTGCGCGGAAAGCCGCGGCGGCGCTCGGCGCCGGCTGCACGATTGTCGCCAAGCCCGCGAGCCAGACGCCGTTTTCGGCGACCGCCTATGGCGTCATCGCCGGCGACGTCGGCATTCCGAAGGGCGTGCTCAATATCATCACGGGATCCGCGGCTGCGATCGCCGACGAGATGTGCGAGAATCCGAGGGTTAGGAAAATCACTTTCACCGGCTCGACCGAAATCGGCAAGGAACTCGCTTCGAAAGCGATGAAGCATATGAAGCGCGTGTCGATGGAGCTTGGCGGCAATGCGCCCGTCATCATCTTCGACGATGCCGATCTCGATCGCGCGGTCGAAGGCGCGCTCATCAGCAAATACAGGAATTCAGGCCAGACATGCGTCTGCGCCAACCGCATCCTCGTGCAGGCGGGAATTTACGACCGCTTCGCCGAGAAATTCGCCGCGGCGGCGACGAAACTGAAAGTCGGCGACGGGCTTGAGGAAGGAACGGAGCAAGGCCCGCTGATCGACAGCGCCGCGGTGACGAAAGTCGAACAGCATATTGCGGACGCAACATCGAAAGGCGCGAAAGTGATCGCGGGCGGTCATCGCCATGCAAAGGGTTTGACCTTCTTCGAGCCGACGGTCCTGCGCGATGTGACGCCTGCGATGCTGATCGCCAAGGATGAGACTTTCGGGCCCGTCGCGCCGCTTTTCAAATTCGAAACCGAAGACGATGCGATCAGGATGGCGAACGACACCGAATACGGGCTTGCCTCCTATTTCTTCACGAAGGATTTGGGCCGCGCCTTCCGCGTGATGGAAAAGCTCGAATACGGGATGGTCGCGATCAACGAAGGAATTCTCTCGACGGAGGTCGCGCCCTTCGGCGGCGTCAAGGATTCAGGTCTCGGCCGCGAGGGCTCGAAATACGGCGTTGAGGATTACATTCACACGAAATATGCGCTCGTCGGCGGATTAGGGAAATAGACGTTAACCTTTCGTTAACCGCCACGAATCACTCTCCTCATGTAAAAATCGTAAGGCGGGGGCCTCGGGCGATGAGCCGCGCGACGAATTTGTCGGTTGAAGACCTGTTCAAGCGTCTCGGCGAGACGCCGATGACGCGCAAGGCGCGCGCCGATGGGCTGTTCCGCCGCTTGCGTGAAACTGAGGAGGACGAATTCCTCGGCTCGTTCATTCGCGCCCCGCGCAAGGACAAGCACGCCGCCGAGCCGAAGAAGGCGAAATAGAGCGTCGCGCGGGTGATCGGCGTCACCCCGCCTGAAGCTTGAGCCTTAAACAGCGATTTTCCATTCGATTGCGTTGGGTTCTCCGCCGTCCGAATTGGATAGCGAAAACCGCCGCGCGAAACCGAGCACCGCGTCGATCGCGGCGGCGTGAGTGTGATCGCTTTCCGACAGCACCATTGTCGTCACGCAGGCGAGTATCCGGTCGTCGAAGGACAAGATAGGCGCGGCGATGCAGATGCCGCCCTTGGCGAACTGGTCCGTCGCGATCGCAAATCCGTTTTTCCGGACCTCCGCGAAGATCTCATGCACTTCCTTGAGCAAGGCGCTGTCAAGCCCGCGTCCGCCATGCTCTTTCAGCAGCAGCTCGTTGGTCGCCCCCGCCCCCGCATAGGCGAGAAAGATCTGACCGGTCGCCGTCGTCGTCAGCCGGAAATCGGTCCACGATCCGATCATCGGCGCGGTGGTCTTCGCCGCCCGCTCGACCCGCACGACGCGCGGTCCGGTTTCGCTCCATACCGAAATGAAGCAGTCGGCGCCGATCGAAGCGGCCAACTCGCCCAGCGCCTCGACGGCCTTATTGACGACATTGACGCGTTTGACCGCGGAAAGGCCGATGCGCAGCGTCTCCGGACCAAGATCGTAGCGTCCGCTGCGATGGGGCTGGCTCAGCACATTCATCCGGCAGAGGGTCTGAACGTAGCGGTGCGCCTTGCTCGGCGAAACGCCGGCGGCGGCGGCGATCGATTTCAACGGCAAGGGGCCGTCCGCGCGCGCAATCGCATCGACGATCGCGAATGCGATCCCGAGCGACTTGATGCCGACGCTCTCGTCCTCCGGGTCCACACCAACTCCGGTCGAATTCAT
>JBMOOR010000084.1:0-23396 GCA_049324555.1 Pseudomonadota bacterium
CGCCGGCGCGCGCTTCGTGCGCGTCAACGTCCACACCGGGGTCGCCGCCACCGACCAGGGCGTGATCGAGGGCCAGGCGGCGGCGACGCTGCGCCTTCGCGACGCCCTCGGCGCCTCGCCCGGCGCGGCGGTCTCAGCGAGCGCTGCAGCGAGGACGGCGGCGCGCCCGATGAAGGCGCCGAAGAAGACGACGCCGAGGACGACGAGTGACCGTGCGCGCATGGCTTATGCGGCCCTCCGGCCGCCCGGCAGGGCGTCAAGCGGATCATCGTCATCAAGATAATGCGTCCCTTCCTCGCGCCTCGACCGCACTCTCCGCGCACGTCGGTCAATGTCCTCGACGGCGATCGCACGCGCATTGTCGATATCGTCTGTTGCATCCGCTGCAAGTTCGCCCAAGGCGTCGATCAACTGGCGGATCTCGGGGCCGACGCGTTCGGCGTCTTCAAGGAGAGCTGTCAGCCTCTGCACGCCTTCAAGGCTGCTGCCCTTGGCGAGGGCGAGAACCTGCTGCGTCTGATCGAGCGCCTGCGACATCGACGCGATGCTGGCGCCGATGCCGTTCTTCATGTCGTTGAGTTTTGCAAGTCGCCGGCTGAGGACGAAGCAGTAGATCGTCGCCGCGCCGGACGCTGCAAGAAGGATGAAATCGACGATGAGCTGCATGAGACGACGCCTTAGCTGAGAATGAAATCTGTGATGAGAACGGCGCCAACATGCGCCGGAGAGACGACAAGCTCGATGCGACGGGCGATCTGCGCCCGGATGCGATCCATCGCCGCCGGATCTTCGAGCGCTGCAACATCGACCGCCCGTAGATAAGTATTGAGCGCGTCCCTGATACGAAGCTCATGCGCCAGAAACGTCGCCTCGCTATCGACATCAGTCTCAACTGCGATCGCGAGCTTGAGATGCTTGACGCGCCCGCTCGGCCGAATGGAGACGACGATCGCTTCAGGCGTGTAGACGCCTGTCTCGCCGACGATCCTGAAATGTCCGGATGCGCTCGCGCCGCCCTCTATGGTCTCATCCTCTCGGGCGTCGTGCGAAGCGTCAGTTTTTCGTTTCTTCTCGCCATGCGCCGGCTTTTCAACACCGACGCTTGCGCCCGCTGCGCGATCGCGCGAAAAAAGCGACGCTGGCGCTGCAAAATAAACGCCGGCGCCGCCCGCCCCGCACGCGGCGAGGCAGGCGCCAATGAGCGCAAGCGGCGGTTTACGCTTCGCGGCTGAAGTCTTTCCTGGGTTTTCGGGTTCCGCTGCAGACGGCACGTCGGCAATCTCCGGTTGCTTTTTCAATGTATCGCAACTTTAAGTAAACGATAAATTAAGCTTCCGCGCCTAATTCCTCAGGGGCCGCGCGCCGGATTGATTTGTGTGCGGATTTTTTCGCGGGAGCGTCGGAGCAGACGGTGAAGTTCGTTGAAGATTGGCGCCATCTTTCAACCCGCAATCAGGTCATCGCCATTGCGACGCTTGCCGCCGTTCTCGCGGCGCTCCTCTTCCTCGCGCGCGCTGCGAGCGTGCCGCGCATGACGCTGCTTTACGCCGGCCTCGATGCGGCGTCGTCCGGTGAAATTCTTGAGGCGCTCGAAGCGATGGATGTCGCGTCCGAGGTCAGAGGCGACGCGATCTATGTCGCCGAAAACAGGCGCGACAGCATTCGCATGTCGCTCGCGCGCGATGGCCTGCCTCGTCAGGGTCAGGCGGGATTTGAACTCCTCGACGAACTCAACGGATTTGCGACAACCTCGGACATGTTCGACGCAGCATACTGGCGTGCGAAAGAGGGCGAACTCGCAAGGACAATTCTCGCAACGCCCGGCGTCAAGTCCGCGCGCGTTCATATCGCCGCACCCAAGCGCTCGGCGTTTTCGCGTCATCCCGAGACGGCGAGCGCCGTCGTCACAATCGTCATGGCGCGCGGCCGGCTCGGCCTCGAACAGGCGGCCGCCATGCGCTTTGTCGTCGCCCTTGCTGTTCCAGGTCTTGCACCGGAACAGGTCGCGGTGATCGACTCGGGCGCCGGCGTCGTGCTCGCGCCCGGCGACGGCGATCCCGCCGCGGCGACGGCCGCCATGACGAACGATCGCGAACAGGATATCGAACGCGACCTCATCGGTCTCCTTGAAGCGCGCGTCGGCGCCGGCAATGCGCGCGTCAAGGTCGCAATCGACGTATCGCACGAGCAGGAAACCTATTTCGAACGGGTGCTCGATCCCGAAAAACGCATCCTTACCGATCGGGAGTCGTCGGAAATTGAGGAGTCGGGCGCGGAAGGCGCCGGCGCCGTCACCGTCGCCAGCAATCTTCCAGAAGGCGACGCCACGCCGCAGGCGGCGCCCGCTCAGTCAAAGCGCAGCGAAACGACCGAGACGACGAAATTCGACGTCTCCGAGACGCGGCGCGAGAGGGTCTCAGCGCCCGGCGCTCTACGCCGCGTTCAGGTCGCCGTGCTCATCAACGAAGCAAGAAAGGTCGGCGAAGACGGCGACGTCTCGGCCGCGCCGCGCTCGCCCGAAGAAATTGACGCAATCCGGAAACTCGTTGCAGCCGCAATCGGTTTTGACGAGGCGCGCGGCGACGTCGTGACGATCGAAAGTCTCGCTTTTGACGAACCGGCGGCCATCGGCGAGGAACGCAAGGCCAATCCGGTCGTGAACTTTCTCAGCGATAACGCCGTTGCAATCCTCCAGCTCGTCATTCCGGCGATCGTCTCGCTCGTTCTCGCGCTCTTTGTGCTGCGCCCGATCCTAGCATCCGGCGCCAGCGCGAAACCGGAACCGGTCGCCGCGCTTGGCGCGCCGCCGCCTCCAGTCGCGTTGGCGCCCGCGCCTCCCCCCGCCTCTCCGGTCGAGGAAATGCGCCGCATCGCGTCGGAGCGTCGGGCGGCGTCCGCGGCGGTGCTGAAAGACTGGCTTGAAAAGCAGGAGAGCGCCGCATGACACGCGCGATAATGCTTGAACCGTTCGATGGCGGAGCAACGACGCCATTGAAGATCGCCACACTTTCATCGTTCTTTGACAGCGCTCCCTCCATCGAAACGCCTCCCGCCGCCGATCCGTATGCGGAGGGCTATGAGGCGGGGCGCGCCGACGCCTTAAATGAGCAATCGGCGGCCGTTCTCGGCCTGCGCGCCGCCATCGAGGAAATTCACCGGGCGGGGCGCGACCTCGACCGGCGTTATCGGGAGGAAGCGGCGGCTCTGATCGCCAAAGTCATCCATGCGGCGGCGCCGGGAATTGCGCTTGCCTCGGCGCTTGCAGAAACAAGGCGCCTCCTCTTCGGCGCCGCCCGTCCGGCGCCGATCGAAACCGTCGAGATCAGGGCGAATGCGGCCTTCCTCGCCGAGATGAAGCGCGCCATTGGCGATGATGGCGACAGCGCCGACACCCTTTGCGCCTTCGTTGAGGACGCATCGCTCGCCGATGGCGATCTCACCGCATCCTGGCCCGGGGGCGGGCTTTCATGCTGCGCCGGATCGGCGATCGCCGCGATCAGCGCCTTTCTCAGCAGCGAGGCAGGCCGAAATGACAAGCAGGAGAATTCTCGATGAAGGCCGCGACCGCAACCGACGACGACGTCTATCTCGACAAGCCGTCCTCGCCCGAGGATCTTCGCCGGGCGGCGGCCGCAAACCCGAACATCCTGACGCTTCCGGTGTTGCTGACCGTCTCCGTCGGTTCGGCGCGGCTGACAATCGAAGAGCTCCTTTCGCTTAACGCCGACACGATCTTGACGCTTAACGCCGCAATCGACGACCCGGTCGACCTTCTGATCGGCGACCGCGTCGTCGCGCAGGGCGCTCTCGTCGAGACGGAGGGCGAGACGCCCGGTCTTGGCGTCCGGATCGTGAGCGTCATCGGCGACCGAAAGACGCAGCCATGACGCGCCTCGCCTCCATCACCCTCATTCTTGCGCTGTTTGCGTCGGCCTCGCCTGCGTCGGCCGCGGAGATTGGGACTGTCGATCTCGCAGCCGGCGGGCTCTCGGAACGCGTCGTCCAGCTCTTTCTTCTTGTCACGGTTTTAAGCCTTGCGCCCGGCCTCGCCATGATGGCGACGAGCCTTCCGCTCATCGTCATTGTGCTGTCGATCCTCCGGCAGGGCGCCGGCCTTCAGCAGTCGCCGCCGAACATGCTGATCATGGGGCTTGCGATCTTTCTCACCTGGTTCGTTATGGAGCCGGTCTTCGCCGAAGCGTGGAAAGAGGGCGCGGCGCCGCTTCTTGCGGGCGAGATCACGGACAAAGAGGCCTACGAAAGAACGACCGCGCCGTTCGCCGAATTCATGAGCGCGCGCGTTGATCCCGTCGCGCTCGAAACGCTTGCGGAGGCGCGCGGCGATGAGCCGACGCCGAACGCAGACGCGCCGGCCCTGTCGCTTCTTGCGCCGGCCTTCGTGCTGTCCGAAATCCAGAACGCCTTCGAAATCGGTTTTGTCGTCCTGCTGCCCTTTCTCATCATCGACCTTCTCATCGCGTCGATCCTGATGGCGATGGGCATGATGATGGTGCCGCCGAGCATCGTCTCGCTGCCGTTCAAGCTCGCCTTCTTTGTGCTGACGAACGGGTGGGTCGCGATTTCCGGCGCTCTCGTCAGGTCTTACTCATGACGGCGACGAACCGTGCGGCCCCCGTCCCGGCGCCGCTTCTGACGCAGGCGCACAAGGCGGCCGTCATCCTTGCGGCGCTGAGCCCCGAGACCGCGACGGCGATCGTAGAGGAGATCAGCGACGCGCATTTGAAGGCGTTCGCACTCGCTTTCAGCGACCTGAAATCCGTGCCGGCGTCTCTCCTTCACGCCGTTGCGCAAGAATTCATCGCAGATGTCGAGCGCTCGGAGAGCGAGCTTGCCGGCGGCGTCGCTGAAGCGCAGCGCATGCTCCAGTCTCTCGCAGAGGGCGAACGCGTCAATCGCATCCTCGCAGAACTCCATGGCGGCGGCGCTCAATCAGTCTGGACGCGGCTCGCCGCCGTCAAGGCGGAAAGGCTCATCGGATATCTCAAGACGCAAAGGACGCCGATCGCCGCCGCGATCACCGCGCAATTGCCGTTCGAGCAGGCGGCGGCGCTTCTTTCCGCAGCGGACGCCGCCTTCGCGCAGGCGATGCTGTCGGAACTGTCGCGCGCGCGTCCGCCGTCACGTGAAATCCTTGAAACGATCGCCGCCGCGGTTGAAGAAGAATTCCTGAAGCCGCTCGCAAACACGCCGGGCGGAGACGGCGTCAATGAAATCGTCGGAGAGATCATTAATTTCCTCCCGTCTGCAAAGCGAGAGGCGTTCCTTGCGCATCTCGACAGCGAAGACGAAGAAATCGGCGCCGCCGTCCGCAAATCCGTGCTGACTTTCGAGGACCTTTATCTCCGTCTTCCCGAGGCGGGCGCCGCCGCGCTCCTGCGCGCCGTTGAAAAGGAAACGCTTCTCGCGGCGCTGAAATATGGAAAGTCGAACGCGGCGCGGTCGGTTGATTTCCTGCTCGCCAACGTCTCGAAACGGATGGCGGAGCAATATTCCGAGGAAATGAGCGCAATGCCGGACCTCAATGAGGAGGAGGGCGAGCGCGCGCAGCGCGAAGTCATGAATGTCGTGCGCTCGCTCGCCCGCGACGGCTCAATAAAGCTCGCTTCCCCGCCGCCGCGCGAAAACGCGGAGGTCAAGGCCGCGTCGCGTCGATGATCGCCTTTGCGCCCTTGGCGAGAAGCTCAAGGCCGACGGCGCGCCCAAGTTCGCGCGGGCGGTCGATCGAGCCGTCGCAAACCGTTTCAACGAGGGTTTGGCCGCCGGGGCTGATCACGGCGCCTTTGAGTCTTAGCCTTGAAACATGGATCGACGCATGGCCGGCGATCGGCGCGTTGCAGTGACCGTTCAGCACCCAGAGCATTTCGCGCTCAGCTTCCGCCGCCGCCCGCGTTTCCGCGTCTTCGATCGCCGCCAGCAATCGACGGGTTTCCCATGCATTCACGGGGCATTCGACCGCGACAATCCCCTGCCCGACCGCCGGGAGCATTTCCTCGATTGAAAACATGCGCGAGATACGATCGGCGCGACCGATGCGCGCAAGACCCGAAGCCGCCATGACGAGCGCGTCGGCGGGCCCGACCGTCGATCCGTCGGGAAGGCTCTGTGCGATCCGATTGTCGAGCTTGTTGAGCCTCGTGTCCGCCGCGCCGCGGAAGTGGATGATTTCGGCTTTCGGAAAGAGCCGATTGAGATAGGCGGCGCGTCGCACCGAATTCGTCCCGATTTTCATGCCGGCAAGACGCCTCTGATCGACGATCGTCGAGGACAAGGCGCCCTTCGGCAGGATGATCGCGTCCTCGGCCGCCTCGCGTTTCAGGTAGGCGGCGATGACGAGGCCCGGCGTTTCTTCGTCGCCCGGCATGTCTTTCAGAGAGTGCATGGCGCAGTCGAGCTCGCCGCCGATCATCGCGGCGCGAAGTTCCGCAACGAAAGCGCCGCCCTTGCCGCCGTGTTTTTCAAGCCTGCTCGCCTGATCGCGATCCCCGCTCGGGACGAACTTGACGATCTCGGCGGCAAGTCCCGAGTGGCGCAGCGCAAGGAGGCGTGCGACCTCCTTCGTCTGCGCGAGCGCCATGGCGCTGCCTCTGGTTCCAATCCTCATGAAAGGGCTTCTAGAGCCATTTCGCGCCGGCTGAAAAGCAGGCGCCAAGGATGCTTGCCGCCCTTCGGCGCTTCGCGGCAATATCGCAGCCTCAACCGGGAGGCGATCACATGAGTTTGAAGTCCCTGCTCGCGGCGGCGGCCGCAGCGGCGCTGACGGCCGGAAGCGCCAGCGCACAGGAATACCCGGACAAGCTCCTGTGGGGGGACACCCACCTCCACACCAATCTCTCGGTCGACGCCTACTTCCTCGAAAACCACTCGGCGGATGCAGACACCGCCTATCGCTTCGCCAAGGGCGAGCCTGTCATCCACCCCTATCATCGCGCGCGAATGCAGCTTGAAACGCCTCTCGACTTTCTCGCGGTCAGCGATCACGCCGAATTGCTTGGAACCCCCTACAGCCTCTTTTCGCTCAAGGATCCGCGGCTCGCCAATACGCGCCTCGGCAGGCGGCTGACGCAACTCTTCAATGCGGGACAGACTGAGGACGCGTTCGGCCTCTTCATCCTCGCCATCAATTCCGCTGGCGCCGACGACTCCCTCAGACCGCCGAAGGTCGGTCTCGGGACCGCCCTCCTCTGGCGGTTCCAGGATCTTGTCTCTGCGCCCGACCTGCGAAAGAGAGCGACCCGTTGGCTCCTGTCCGATCCGACCTTGCTTGCCGATCTCGAAAACAAGGACCTCTTCCAGACGTTCTGGACAAAGAACATGGATG
The DNA here is from genome assembly GCA_049324555.1 of Pseudomonadota bacterium. Classification (GTDB taxonomy): domain Bacteria; phylum Pseudomonadota; class Alphaproteobacteria; order Caulobacterales; family Parvularculaceae; genus Amphiplicatus. The sequence continues at coordinate 7,340 of JBMOOR010000084.1, forward strand.
CGGCGGAAAAGCACAACAGACCGGGAAGATTCACGACGCTTGTCGGCTGGGAATACACGCCGACGCCGGACGGCGCCAACCTTCATCGCATCGTCTTGAGCCCGATGGCGCCGTCGACGGCGAAGACCTTCCTTCCCTATTCGGCCAATGACAGCGGCAATCCTGAAGACCTCTGGCGATGGCTCGACGAGACGAGGAAAATGACCGGCGCCGATTTCGTGTCGATCCCGCACAATTCGAACATCTCAAAAGGACGCATGTTCGCCGCCGTCGACAATGACGGGCGCCCGATCGACGCCGATTATGCGCGCCTTCGCTCGTCATGGGAGCCGATCGCGGAGGTGACGCAGATCAAGGGCACGTCGGAAACGCACCCGGCTCTGTCGCCGGACGACGAATTCGCCGGTTTTGAGTTCTTCAGCCGGCTGATCGAAGCGCGCGAGGACGCGCAGCATGATCCGACCGTGACGCCCGCCGATTATGTGCGCGGCGCCCTGAAGACCGGGCTCGAACTTGAAGGCGCGCTTGGCGTCAATCCGTTCAAACTCGGCATGATCGGCTCAACGGACTCGCATAGCGGCCTAGCAACCGCGGAGGAGAATAATTTCGGCGGCAAGATGGCGGTCGATTCAACGCCTGAAAACAAGGAGCACGGCCTCGGCCAGGTTTCGGGGTGGGAGATGTCCGCCTCCGGCCTTGCGGCCGTATGGGCCAAAAAGAATACGCGCGAGGAAATCTTCGCCGCGATGAAGCGCCGCGAAGTTTATGGAACGACGGGTCCGCGCATCGCCGTGCGCTTCTTCGGCGGCTTCGGCTTTGCGCCGGAGGACCTTTCCGCCGTCGATCTCGCCGCGGTCGGCTACGCCAAGGGGGTGCCGATGGGCGGCGATCTTTCAGGCGCCGCCGTGACCGCCGCGCCGAGCTTCCTTGTCCAGGCGGTCAAGGATCCGAAAGGCGGCAATCTCGACCGCGTTCAGATCGTCAAAGGATGGGTCGGCGAGGGCGGCAAGGCGAAGGAGAAAGTCTACGACGTCGCATGGTCGAGCGGACGCGAAGTCGGCGCCGACGGCGGGCTTCCCGCAGTCGGCGACACGGTCGACAGATCAAGCGCCTCCTACGCGAATACAATCGGCGCGGCGGAACTTGCCGCCGTCTGGAGCGATCCCGAATTCGACCCCGACGCGCGCGCTTTCTATTATGTCCGTGTGCTGCAGATTCCAACGCCGCGAAATTCGCTTTACGATTCGGTTGCGCTCGGAAAGCCGCATCCCGACAATCATCCGCCTGTCATCCAGGAGCGCGCCTACACTTCGCCGATCTGGTATTCTCCGGCGAAGGAATGACCCGTGCGGCGCTTCCTGAGGGACCCGCTTGTTCATTTTCTGGCGGCGGGCGCGCTGCTGTTCGCCGTTGCGAGCGCGATAAAGCCGGCGGACCCTGCGGCGAACAGCATCGTCGTCGATCGCTCAGCGCTCCTCTCCTTCATCCAGTATCGCTCGAAAGCGTTTGAAGCGGGCGCCGCCGAAAGCCTGCTCGACGATCTCAACGACGATGCGCGCGCTGCGCTGGTCAGAGATTTCGTCCGCGAGGAGGCGCTCGCGCGCGAGGCCGCCGCGCTCAGCCTTGACGCTAACGACTATGTCATCCGCCAGCGCATGGTGCAGAAGGCGGAGTTCCTCGCCGAGGCCGCCGCCGTCGCAGATGAGCCGACGCATGCGGAAATCGCCGCTTTTTACGAGGCCGACCGCGACCGCTACGCCTCGCCGCCGACAGCGACGCTGACCCATGTCTTCGTATCGTTTGAAAACCGGACGCACGACGCGGCGAGCGAGGAAGCGGCAAAACTGCTTGCAACGATGAAGTCGAGGGGCGCCGGATTTAACGACGCGACGAAATACGGGGAACGTTTTCTGTTCCACAAGAACTATGTCGACCGCACCAAGGATTACATCGAAAGCCAGCTTGGGCGCGAAGTCGTCGACGCCGTCTTCGATACCGCTGGCGCACTTAACGAATGGCGCGGGCCCTATCGCTCCGACTATGGGGCGCACGTCATTTTCGTAACGGCGCGAGCGCCGGCGCGGATCGCGCCGCTCTCCGAAATCGGCGATCTCGTGAAGTCGGATCTTGTCGAGGAACGCCGACAGGCGGCGATCGACCGTGTCATCGAAACGATCGTCGCGAAATACAAGGTCGAAGACCGGCTCAGCGTGGAAGACTAGAATGCGCACGCCAGGAGTAGGAGTAAGCGTCGGACCGCGTGCTTGGCGTCCATTCCTGTTGCTCTGCATTCTCGTTCTTTTCGTGATCGATGCGTCGCCCGCTTGCGCCCATGACTCGCGGCCGCTCTTTATCGAGATCGCAGAACGCGAGGGCGGCCGGGTCGAGCTTCGGTCGGTCGCGCCGGGCGCCGTCCCGCGCGACAATGCGCCTCTTGTCACACTCGGCGCTCCTTGCATCGAGATATCGCACGAGCGCGCCGATCCGCGCCGGCAGCGCGCACTCTATGCCTGCGCCCTCGATGACGCGTCGATTGCAATCGACTGGCCGTCGTTCAATCCCTCGATCAGCACGCTTGTCCGCGTTGTCTATTCAAGCGGCGAAACAAAGACGGCGATCCTCGATCCTTCGCAATCGGAGTGGCGCGCGCCGCCGCCGGAGAGCGTCGCGGGCGTTTCGCGGAGCTATTTCAGGATCGGCGTCGGCCATATCTTTGGCGGGATCGATCACCTCCTCTTTCTTGCAGGATTGCTGATCGTGTCGGGATCGCTGCGGCGAACGCTCATCACGGTCACCGGCTTTACAATTGCGCATTCGCTGACGCTGGCGCTCGTCGCGCTCGGGCTCATCCGCGTCTCGGTTCCTGCGACCGAGGCCGCCATCGCGCTTTCCATCATTTTTCTTGCGACCGAGATCGCCCGCGGCGACAGGACGACGCTCGCCTGGCGTCGCCCGCTCCTCGTTGCAGTCGCCTTCGGTCTCATTCACGGCGCGGGCTTTGCGGCGGCGCTCAAGGAAATCGGCCTGCCGAAAGCGGAGACGATTGCGGCGCTCCTCTTCTTCAATATCGGCGTCGAAGCGGGCCAGATTGCGATCATCGCGGCGGCATTTGCCGGCGCAACCATCGTGCGGAGCATCTATTCCGCCGCAAATCCTGCGAGAGAAGATCGGTTCCGCCTTGCCGCCGGCTATGCGCTCGGCGTCATCTCCGCGTACTGGTTCATCGAACGCGTCGCCGCACTGTTTGCTGCAGCGTGATTATTCCGCCGGCGCTGCAGGCGCGCCGCCGGTCCAGCCGCGCCGCCAGCCCCGCCAGCCGCGCACCGTCAAATCCTTGATGTCCTTCCCGATCATATAAAGGCTCGGCGTCAGGACCAGCGTCACGGGCATGCAAAAGAGCACGCCGAAAGCGAGCGACAGCGCCATCGGCTTCAGGAATTGCGCAATCGCCGCCTCTTCGAAGATCATCGGCATTAGCCCGATGAACTCCGTAACCGACGTCAGGAAGATCTGGCGGAACCGTGACACGCCGGCGTCAAGCGCTGAAGCGAATGCACCCTCGCCATCGTCGCGGTACTGGTTCATCTTGTCGATGAGGACGACGTTGTCGTTGACGACGACGCCCATCGCGGCGATCGCGCCGAGCGCGGAGAAGAGCCCGAAGCTGACCGAGAAGACGCCGTGGCCGACGATGGCGCCGACGGTCGCAAACGGGATCGCCGACAGGATGAGCACGGGCAGGAAATACCGGCGGAAGACGACCGCGAGCAGGATATACATGCCGAGAACGGCGAGGATCAGCAATCGCCCGATCTCGGCGTAGAATTCAGCTTCCGATTCCGCCTCGCCGATATCCTCGCGCGTCACCGTCGGATAGCTCGCGTCAAACCGCGGGAAATAATCCGCTTGAAGCTCCTTCATGATGTCGACGCGCGCAGCGCGGTCAGCTTCCGCTTCGACGAGAATCGAACGCTGGCGCTGGCGGCGATCAAGGCCCGTGACGCCCTCATCGAATGAAAGCTCAGCGACCGAGCCCAAGGGAATTTCGCGTCCGTCATCCGTTCTCACGCGAAAATCGTCAAGGCTTGCGAGCGACTTTCGCGCGTCCGCCGGATAGCGCACATAGACGCGAACATCGTCGCCCTCGCGCGGCAGGCGCTGCGCCTCATCGCCGAAATACGCCTGACGCACCTGGTTGGAGACGGAGGCGAGCGTGACGCCGAGGCGTTCTCCGCCCGGCTTCAATTTCAGCCGCAACTCCTCGTTCGCCGCCTCTTCGCTGTCGCGCACGCTCCTGACGGAAGCATAGGTCAAAAGCTTCGCTTTGAGATCCTCGACCGCGGCGCGAAGGTCTTCCTGGTTTTCGCCGATGAGCGCGATCTGAATCGCCGCGCCCTGATTGTTGCCGGAAAGCTCAAAGCTGATTTTCTCCGCGTCCGGAACGTCGCCGAGGAGTTCCTTGGCGCGAGCGGCGACTTTCTTCGAACCGATATCTCGCGTTTCGGGCGGCGTCAGCGCGACCCATGAACGAACGACGTTTTCATCCACCGCCACCGCCCAGCTGCGGATGACGCCGCTCGAATTGACGCCCGTGTTCGGATCGATGACAGCGAGACCCTCCGTTTCCGCAACAAGCTGGCGGCGCGCGGCGTCGAGCTGTTCTGCAACTTCCTTCATCCGCTCGAACGGCGTCGATTGCGGCAGTTCGATCGAAACCTGCATGAAATCGCCTTCGACTTCAGGCATGAACGCCTGCTTGATGCGGCCGCTCGCCATCAGGCCGATCGAAAGCGCGAAGATGCTGATGAAGATCGCAAGCGTTACATAGCGATGGTTGATTGCGGCCCTCAAAAGCGGCTTGTGGACGCGGTTGGCGACCCAGAGCACCGAATGGGCGCAGGCCTGCTGCGCCGCCATCAGCCGGCCGAGCAGGCTTTGAGACTTCTTCGGCGCTTCGACATGGGCAAGGTGCGCCGGCAGGATCAGCAGAGATTCAATCAGCGAGAAAACGAGCGTCGACATGACGACGATCGAAATCGCGCGCGTGAACTGGCGCGCGTCGCCGGAAATCAGCATCCAAGGCGAGAACGCCATCATGGTGACCAGCACCGAGGCGATGAGCGGCTTCAGGACAAGTTGCGTCGAGAGGATCGAGTTCTCGACGCCCCCTTTGCCGGTTCGCTCAACCTGCTCGTAGACAGATTCCCCGACTATGATCGCGTCATCGACCATGATGCCGAGGACAAGGAGGAACCCAAACACCGACATGAAGTTCAGCGAGACGTCGACAAACGGGAGAATGAAAAACGCGCCGGCGAAGGCGGTCATGACGCCGATCGTCGCCCATGCCGCGACCTTCGGATGAAGCGACAGGAGCAGCAGCAGGAAGATCAGGAAAAAGCCCTGCACCGCGTTTGAAAAGAGGATATTGGTGAGGGTGCTGAAGTCCTCCGCTTCGTCATAGAAGAGACGGATGCCGACGTCTTCGGGGAGTTCGGCGCGCATTTCCTCGATCACCTTGTGGGCGGCCTCCGAAGTCTTCCAGATGTTGAATCTGTCCGCAGTCTGGATCGAGACGAGGATCGAAGCATCGTCGTCGAGCCGGTTGTAGACGTTGCGGTCTTCAAAACCGTCGACTATTTTTGCGACGTCACGCACACGCACGACGCCGCCGTCAGGCGTTTCGCGCAGGATCACGGCGCCGAAGTCGAAACTCGTATCCGCGAGATTGCGCGCCCGCAGCTGAAAATCGCCATCGCCGGTCCTGACCCGCCCGGACGAAACGTTGAGCGAGGTCGCGCGGACCGCGCGCGAAACATCGTCGAATGTGAGGCCCCATCGGCGGAGCGCCTCCTCCGACACTTCGATAGAGACTTCCGGGCGCCGCGCGCCGACGACGATCGTATTTGCGCCGCCGTTGATGACGGAAAGCCGGTCCCGGAGCCGCATCGCAGTGTCGCGCAGCACTTTTTCAGGCGCGTCGCCGTAGACCGACATGATCATCGACCAATTGCGGCCGACCTCGCGCGCCACGATCGGCGGTTCGAGGCCCGGCGGCAGGGTCGAGATGCCGTCAATCCGGGTTTTGACTTCTGCGGTCAGCGCATTGACGTCCGTTCCGGGCAGCGCGAGCAGGCGCACCCAGCCGAAACCTTCGCCCGCCCGGCTTCGCACCCAGTCGATGCCGTCAAGATCCGCCGTCGCTTCTTCGAGCCGGACGATGACCTGGGATTCCATGTCCTCGGGAGAAGCGCCCGGCCAGACGGCGTTGATGAGGACCGCGTCGCCGCGTCCCGCCGGCCAGAATTCCTTCTCCATCTTGAAATAGGAAAGAAGGCCGAGGATGACGCAGGCGATCATCATCAGATTGCCGGCGACGGGGTTTCTGGCCCACCAGGCGACGATTCCATTCATCATGGCCGCCTCCTATTTCGCTTTGCTCTTGTCTGCGTCGGCGACCTTCTTCTTCTCCGCCTTCTTGTCGTCGGCGTTGGCGGCCTCATCCTTTTTTGGCCCCGGCGCATTGATATCGCGCACTTTCATGCCGTCGCGCGGGCTTGGCAGGAAGGAGGCGACGACCTTTTCGCCCGGGCTGAGCCCTTCGCTGAAATAGAGTGTCGTCGCATCCGCCATCGCCGGCGCCACTTCGCGCGCCTTGATCGCGAAGGACTTGTCGACGACATAGACATACTGGTTCTTCTTGAGCGCGCTCCGCGGGATGGCGACAAGCTTTTGCGCCTCTCCGCTGTCGATGCGGACATCGACGAAAAGCCCCGGCGCGAGCGGCGCCGCGTAGGAAGCACCGAAAGGATCGACGACTTCAACAAGGCCGTAGACAAGCCGCGTCTGCGGATCGACCGCTGCATCAACAAGAACGAGCCGCCCCTCCCATTCGCGCGGCTTGCCGGCGACAACCGCCGAAAGATGCGCCTTGGGCGCTCTGCCCTCACCCGCGATGAACCCGGGCGCAATACCGAGGACTGCGAGATCGGCGTCGGTGAGCGCAATGCGCACCTGCGCGACGTCGACCGCGAAGATCTTCGCGAGGGGCGCGCCCGGCGCGATATAATCGCCGATATTGGCGCCCCGCGTCATCACGCGACCGTCGAAGGGCGCGCGGATCTCCGTGCGATCGAGATTGAGCTCGCTTTCATTGACCGCCGCCTCCGCAGTCTTCAAATCGGCGAGCGCAGCGTTCACCTGCGGCTTTTGCAAGGTGAGGTCTGAAGGGTCGCCCTTGAGCCCGAGGTCGCTCCAGTCGCGCTCGGCGAGATCGGCTTCCGAACGCGCACGCGCGAGCGCTTCACGGGCGCGAGCGACCTGGCTTTTGCTGCGATCGACCGCAAAACGATATTGCGCAGGATCGATCCGCGCGAGAACTTCGCCCTTCTTGACGGAGGCGCCGGGCTCAAGCGTCGGCGAAATCGAGATCAGTTGTCCTGCGACTTGCGCCGCGACATCCGCTTCGTTCTTCGATTTCACCTGACCTTGCGTCGAGACGCGCAAGGTCGTCTCCTCGGCGCGCGCCGTCGCGATTTCGACCGCGATCGGAAGCGGCGCTTCGTCGCTTTTCTCCGGCTTCGGCGCAGTCGCCATCATGACCGCGATGCCGACGACGGCGCCGAGGATGATCAGGAAGGGCGCGGCGAAAACTGCGACGCGGCGAACAAGACCGTGCTTCGCGTTACGCCCTGAAAGATCCGCCATGCCAGCATCCGCCCGCACGTCCATGGGGGCCCTCATCCTTCTGCGCTTCTTCTTCGCCGCGAATAGCGGACGCTTTTTGCGCAGATCGATCTGTAGTAGCGCACGGTTGCATTGCAATATCACTAAGGCGGGATTTCGGCGGACGGTTCGCCCAAAGAGGCAGTCCGACCCTCCTTGGCCGGTTAATCCTTGTTAAAGGTCTGTTTTCGCGGACCTGCAGCGGCCCGCGGATCGCGCCTCGCCGCAGCAAATAAAAAACGCGCCGCCCACTTGCCTCGCGGCGGGGCGGCGCGTTCCCGTTTCCTCCCGAAAACGGGCAGTGGCGCGGCTGTTTTGTTTTATCGGCCGCGCATGCCGGAAAGACCGGAGATGAGGGTCAGCAATCCCCCGCCTCCAGCCAGATATGAGCCCCATTGAATTGCGTGCATGCCGTCCTCGGCCTGCGACTGTGTCAGCAGATAATAGCCGATCGCGGCAATGACGACGACCCCCGCCAGCATCGTGATCGCGCTCGTCAGCCGCCCGACGACCGGGATAAGGCCGATGACGCCGAGGGCGGCCGCAACAGCGGACACAAAGATGGCGCCGAAGATCAGCTTGCCCTTAAGTCCGCCTTTCGGTTCACAATCGCCCCCCAGCGAATAGGTCCCCGACTTCCAGCAGTCGAGTGTCGGCCCGACATAATCATTGCCGGTCAACGTATCGACGCGCGAGCCGAATTCTGACCCCGTCACCGTCTCGCTGTAGATCGGCGCGAAAAGTAAAGTCGCGATAACCGCCAGCGGCAGCAAGACTCTGATCATGCCAACCCCCGTTGACCCCTGATTCGACAAGCCGCAGTCTAAGGGCGCTCAAGCCTTAAAGGAAGCGGCGCAGCGGCAACATAAGGCTTTGAAATTCGTGCTGCATTGCAGCAGAATGCTTGGATCTCCCTCAATCGGCGATACGCAACAATGACCCGGAAGACCTTCAAGATGGCGGCTATTCAGGCCGCTCCCGTCCTCTTCGACAAGACGGCGTCAACCGAAAAAGCCTGTAGGCTGATCGCCGAAGCGGGCGCGGGCGGCGCCGACTACCCGTTCTGGGTCGAGGGACAAGTTCAGGACCTCACCTGGGAAGCAAGCGCCGCCTATCTTGAAAACGCCGTCGTCGTCGGCGGACCGGAGACGGACGCGCTCGTCGATGCGGCGCGCGCGGCCGGCGTCGATGTCGTCATCGGCATTGCGGAAAAAGATCCGGTTACGGAAGGCGCCGCCTATTGCACGGCGCTGACGATCGGCCGCGAAGGCGTCATTCTCGGCCGTCACAGGAAGCTCAAACCGACGCATGCAGAGCGCATCATCTGGGGCGACGGCGACGCTGTCGGACTGAAAGCTCACCGGCGCGACTATGCGAAGATCAGCGCGCTCAACTGCTGGGAGCACCAGATGATGCTCCCCGGCTATGCGCTCGCCGCGCAAGGAACGCAAATCCATTGCGCGCTCTGGCCCGGCTGGGAGAAAATTCCGCGCAAGGAGGAATATTGCTGGGCGCGCCAGCATCTCCTCTCTCGCGCCTTCGCAAGCCAGGCGGCATCCTATGTGATCTGCGTTGCGGGCCTTCGCCTTGCAAAGCACATTCCCGACCGCTGGAAGCCGCTCGGCGTCTGGGAGCACACCGGCCAATCCGTCATCATCGATCCGCGCGGAGAGATCATCGCCGGACCCATCGACGGCGAATCCATTCTCTATGCGGAGGGATCGCTCGATGTCGTCCGCGCGGCGAAGGCCGCCTGCGACATCGCCGGTCATTACGCGCGCCCGGATATTTTTCGCCTTCTCGTCGATGATCGCGAGCGCCCGGCTGCAGAATTCGCAAGCGACAGCGATTAATCAGCGCGCGATGAGCCGATCGAGAACCGCGTCAAGACGCGCGAGCTGCGCCGGCCATCGATAGTCGGCGAGAATGCGCGTACGGGCGGCGGCGCCGATCCGCATTGCGGCGCTCCGGTCTTCTGCGAGCTTGAGGACCTCGCGCGCAAAAGAATCCGGCGAGGCCGCGGCGATCGCTTCAACGCCGGTCTGCGCGTCGATCCCTTCAAGCGCCGCAGGCGTTGCTATGACCGCCTTGCCCATCGCCATCGCTTCAAGAACCTTGTTCTGCACGCCGCGCGCGATACGCATCGGCGCAACGACAAGATCGGCGCCGGCGACATAGGGCCGAACGTCCTCGACGCGGCCGGTGACGATGACGCCGTCGGAGCCGCCGAGCGCGCGAATTTCCTTCGCCGGATTCGATCCGACGATCGCAAATGTCGCCCCCGGCGCCGACGCTCTCACCGCCGGCCAGATCTCGCGCGCGAACCAGAGAACGGCGTCGATATTCGCCCAGTAATCCATCGCGCCGACGAAGACCGCCGTCGAACGCGCTCCATCCGCGGCGGACGGCTTGAAATATTCGGCATCGACGCCGTTGCAGAACCATTGGACTTCTTTCTCTACGCCGTCACGGTTGCCGAGAAGATCGGCTTCCTCTTCGCTGACGGCGAAAGCCGCTTCCGCCCAGTTGATGATCCGCGTTTCCTCCTCCGCGAGAAGCCGCCCTTCCCGCTCGTAAACGGCGCTCATCGGCCACGACTTGCGCCTTGCGTATTCGGACCATTTCGCGCTGTCGGCGTCGCAGAGATCGACGATGCGCGGCGCGCCCGCCTTTTCGCGAAGATACTGCGCCATCGAAGATGAGAACGCGATTTCGGCGACGAGCCCATTCTTGCGAGCCTCCGCGACCGCCGCCGCCATTCGCGCGTCGCGGTAATAGGCGCGCGTCAGCGGCGCGCCGGTGAGAAGCCCCGCGGCGCTCCGGAGCGTCGCGACGCGCCGGTTGAGGGGAACGAGCGCAACGCTCTCGCAAACGCTCTCGAGATGATCTCTATGCTGAAAGTCGCCTCTGTCGTCGACAAAGGCGGCGAGATGAACCCGAAAGCGGCGCGCGAGATGTTCAAGCGTCCGCCATGAGCGGATCTTGTCGCCCTTGTTCGGCGGATAGGGAATGCGGTGCGCGAGATAAAGGATCGCCGCCCGGGTCTCAGGCGAGGTCATGGAAAATTCCGCGCGACGATCGGACCGAGCGCATTGGCGAGAGGAAGCGGCAGACGCCGCCAGGCGGCGACGAACCGCGCGAACTTCGGATTGTTCGGGTTGACGTTCGGCAGTTCCTTCGCGCCGACGAGCGCGACGTGATAGACGACAGGCGCCGGCTCAAATCCCCAATAGGTCTTGGTGTCGAAATGCGTCGAGCCTATCTTGCTGCGGCCGAAATCGAAAATGCGAACGCCGCGTTCGACCGCGCGCCGCATCAGCGTGTAATAGAGATAGTCATAAGCCCTGATCTCGCGCGCCTTCGCGCCGGCGCCGATGTAATAAGGCATGACGCGGCCCTGGCGCCAGAAAGAGAGAAGGCCGGCGACCGGCTCCCCTTGATGTTCGACAAGCCCGATTTCGGCGTCGGCGCCGAAATTCGCCTTCAGCGCCGCGACAAACTTCTTCGGCATGACCGGAGTGCCCAGATTCCTGACGGCGGCCGCGTAAACACGGTAAAATTCATCGACGCTGTCCGCAAAGCGAAAGGCGCTTTCTTCCGCCTCGTCAATGCGCAGCGATTTCCTCACCTCGGCGCGGCGGCTGCGCGGCAGCCATGAAAGGATCGCTTGCAAATCCGCCGGCATTTCCTTGGCGAAGGCGGCGTAGACGCCGGTCCTCGCCTGATAATCCTCACCCGGCGCCGGCCCGCCGCGGAGTTCGACATAATTGACCCTGAGGCGGCGCCCGAGATCGAGCGCATGGACGCCGAGCGCGCGACGCGCTTCATCGTCATCGCCGAGAATGCCGCCGCCGACGGCGAAGGCGACCGAGATCAGCGAGCGCCCGAGCAAGGGCGAGGCGACAAGCGTCAACGGCAAGACGCCGACAATCCTTTCGCCCTGCTTCGCCGCCAGCCGATAACTGCGATAGCCGTAAGCGGAATTGACCGCGTCGAGCCATCTGAGGTCATGAAAGAGCGTCGCATCGGCGTTGGCGTCAACATAGGCGCGCCACATCGGGCGATCGGCCTCGGCGAGATCCGCGACTTCAATCGGCGCGAGCGCGCTCACGCCGCCTTCTCCTTCATCGCGCGAAGCTGAAGCGCATCATCGATGCGGCCCCAGGCGAAATCCGAAAGAAGGCGATCGAGTTTTCCTTCCATGCGGTCGAGATTGAGATAATGCCGCATCTTCGATTTCGCCGGCGCATTTTCGATGCGCGGCTGCCCGGCGTCGATCTCCCATGGATGGAAATAGAAGATCGTCGGTCCGCCGATCGTTTCCGACGCGCGCGCGATGAGATGCGCCGACAACGCATAAGGCGCCGCGCGAAACCAGCCGCCGCCGGCGCAACTGAGGCGCCGTCCGAAAATCTCCGCCGTTGCGACCGGCGCTTCAATGATCCCGCCGGCGAGGAACGGCGCGCGCGAGCCCGTCGGGTCGCCATAATGATCGTGTGCGATCGGATGACTGCTTGAGGAATAGGCATAGCCAGTCTCGCCGAGAATTTCATGCGCCCATGGCGTGCGCTGGTCGATCGAAAAGCCGGCGGCTCTGTAGCCTTTGACCTCAACGCCGCTGATATCTTCGAGAAGGCGCTTCGTCCCTGCGACATCGGCGCGAAATTCATCCGGCGTCTGATCAAAGACTTTTTTGTGATCGTAGCCGTGACTTGCAAGTTCATGCCCGCGCGCGACAATTTCTCGGATGAGAGATGGCGCGCGTTCGGCGATCCACCCGAGCGCAAAGAACGTCGCCTTCGTTCCGCGTCGGTCGAAGAGATCAAGGATGCGCCTTGCCGCGCCGTCGACGCGGAGAGCATAGCCCTCCCAATCTTCGCGACGGATAACGGATGAAAAGGCCCAGACCTGGAAATAGTCTTCGACGTCGACCGACATCGCAAAGCGCGGCCCGCCGGCGTTCAGACGATATTGGCGCTCATTCATCAGCGCCAGGCGTTCTGGAACTCGGCAAGCAGCGATTCGGCGCGATCAAGGCTCGCCGCAATCTCGATACGGCGTTTGCGGCGACGGCGATCGATATCGGTAAGCTGCCGTCGCAGCTGCGCGACGCTGTCATGCGCGCGTTTTAACTCCTCGCGCGTGTCGTTGATCGAGTGAACGACCGAGCGCTTCCATCCTTCCGTTTCATCGACAGGAGGCGGCGGCGCGACGGCGCCCGTAAACAGTTCGCCGACGGGCGCGTCGATCGGAACTTCTCCCATATTGCGCGTCGGACGCGCAGCGGCGATCGCGTTCGCGACATCGTCGAGCGTCGCCGATTTCGGCGGCCGCACATCTTCCGCGTCCTCGCTCGCGCGTGTTTGCGCCTTTGCCGAACTTCTCCCGGCGCGAAGGCGGTCGAAAACGCTCGCCGCCGAAGCCGAAGCGCCTGCTGCGCCAACCGGCGCCGATTCTTCCCTCGCAAGCGCCATCGCCGCAATCCCGGCTTCGATTTCCTTCGCCGCCGTTTCAGTCGCAGCGTGAAGATCGACCCGCGCCGGTTCAACGCGAATTGGCTCGACCGTTCGCGCAACGACCGAAGGCGCCTCGCTCGCTCGCGCCGCTCCCTTCATCGCCGCAGCAAGGTCAAACTCTTCCTCTGCTGCCTCGCGGTCGGCGGGCGCAGCGGCCGACTGTTCCGCCGCCATGTCGGCGAGAACCGCGGCGATCACGGCGCCGTCCGCCGCGTGCAGCTTCTCGACCGCAAGATGAAGAAGCGCGCGATTGCACAGTTTATGGACCTTGCGCGGCACGCCGCCTGTTGCGGCGTAAATCGCATCATAAGCGTCTTTCGATATTTTCGGATCGCCGCCCCATCCGACGCAGGCGAGACGATGTCCAATATATTTCTCGGTGTCTTCGCGCGACATCGGGTCGATATGATAGGTCGCGATGACGCGCTGGCGCAGCTGCTCCATGTCGGGGCGCGCCATCGTTTCACGAAAATCCGGCTGACCGACGAGAAACACCTGAAAGAGCGGGGTTCCGTCATATTCAAGATTTGACAGGACGCGGAGTTCCTCAAGCGTCTTCAACGGCAAGTTCTGCGCTTCATCGACGACTAGAAGAACGCGCCGCCCGTGATTCATCTGGTCAAAGAGAAAATCCTCGAACGCTTCGATCTCTGCGGCCTTGCCGGCGCCTGAGGGCTCGATGCGGAACGCCGAGAGAATGTGCGAGAGGAGGTCTTCCGGCGCGAGATTGGGCGAAACGAGATTGGCGGCGAGAACATTGGAGCGATCGAGCTGATCGAGAAGGCGCCCGATCAGCATCGACTTGCCCGCGCCGATTTCCCCGGTGATGACGATGAACCCTTCAGCCTGGCGAAGCCCGTAATGGAGATAGGCCATCGCCTTGTTGTGGCTCTTCGAGCCGAAAAAGAATTTCGGGTCCGGCGCAAGCCGGAAGGGAGAGCCGTTGAAGCTGAAGAATTCTTCGTACATCCCTTAAAATTCCACCTGGACGCCGGCGGTGACGAAATTCTCGCCATATTCGAGTTGCGGGTTCTGAGAAAACCGCTCCGTATGCGCATATTCTCCGAAAGCCGAGACGTTCTTGAAGACGCGGTAGGCGATCCCGATCCTGCCGCCGACCGTATCGGTTTTGCCCTCGAAGCCGACAAGGCTGTCGCAGGCGGCGACCGGATCAAAGCCCGGGACCGTCACGTCAAACCCGAACAGCGTCGGATCGAGGACGCAGGATGCGAGATCTGCCGTCGAATCGACATTCCGGTAAAAGACGCTCGTATACGCGGTCATCCGGCGCGAGAGCGTGCGCTCGAGATTGACGCCGCCGCCATAGGTCGTGATCGAGCGGAAACCGTAATCCGTGTCCTGATAACTGCCATAGGCGTTGATCGTCGTGCGGCCGTAAACGCCGGTAAGGCTTGCGCTCGCATTGTTTGCAACGCCGAGGCCGATCTGCTGCGCGTTGATGCGGCTGCGCGTCGCGCGGGTCAGCGCGTCGACGACGTCGCTCGCGTCGCCGATTTCGCCGCCGCGCAGATCCTCGACGAAATCGAGCGTGCGGCGCTGGAGCGCTTCGTATTGCGTCGCGACCGCCTGCGACTGCGTCTGGAACGTGCGCCCGGCGCTCGCCGAAAACGTCAGCCGCTCGCTGAGATCATAGCGGACGCGCGCATCGATGAAATCGTCGTCATAACGCCGGCCGTATTCAAGCCTCACATCGGTCTTGCGGCCCGGCCGGGCGCGAAAGCCGGCGCGCCAGAAAACGCCCGACAGCTGATCGGCCGGAATGAACGTCGCCGGCGCCGTTGTGTCGACTTCGTCATAGCCGACCGCGCCCGTCAGCGCGAAACGCTCGGTCAGTTCGAACTGCAGATCGCCCTGCAGCGTCCCCTGTTCATATTCGATATCGGCGCGCGTCGAAGAGCCGTAATCGCGCGTCTTGTTGCCATAGGCGGTCAGTTCAACGGCGATGCGGTCGATCGAATTGCCGCTGTCATAGGTCGCAACGACTTCTTGCGTCCGCGAATTGCCGTCGAAAATCTGGCCGAGGCTGTTCGCCCTCGTGCTGTCGATGAAGACCTGGCTGAAGCGATAACGCAGCTCCGCAGCCGAGCCGTTGGCGAAACGGTGATTGAGATAGGGGCTCACCGCAAAATTATGCACGTTGACGCGCTGCGTGCGGCCGGCGTTGACGTTATGCGTAAAGCGCGCGTTCTCGCCCGCAAGTTGGCGCGAGGTCGATCCCGCGATATCGACGTAAAAGAGGTTCTCGGCGATCGTTGCGGTGCCGGCGGCGCCGACATCCTGGCTCGCGACAACTTCCGCCTGATCGGTCAGATAGGAAACGTCGAGGCTGCCGTCGATGACGCCGGTGAAGCGGTTGTTCGAATAGATCGCGCTGCCGTTCGTCGCGATCGAAACGGAGAATTCATCATCGCGCAGGCCGTCCGGCGCAAGCTGGATATTGTCCGTATAGGAAACGCGCGGGCCGACGGCGAGGCCGTATCCGAAATATTCGTTGCGAAAGCGTAGAGGCGCCTTCGGCCCCGTATCATTTTGCTGGGCGAGCGCCGCGGTGTTGCCGGCGATAACGCCCGCGCAGGTCGCGAGCAGCGCCGTCTTCGCCTTGCGCGGCAGAGGCCGAAAGAAGCTTTCCCGATCGATCGTCATTTAACTATCCCCTGTCCCCGCATGGGTCCGGAACGTTCCCGTCCGTCGCGGCGCGTTTTTCATAATACTCGTAAGCCGCATAATGCGAGCCTCCGGCCGGGACTAGACACCGATTCAGGAGAAGACTGACATTCTGGTTGAGTTCAAGGAGT
>JBMOOR010000085.1:0-23327 GCA_049324555.1 Pseudomonadota bacterium
CGGGTTTCCGGAGCTCGTCGCCGTCACCGCGGCTGTGATGGCGCTTAATGCGCTTGCGATCGACATGATGCTCCCGGCGCTTGGCGCGATCGGCGATGATCTCGGCGCGGCGTCCGACAATGACCGCCAGCTCGTCGTCGTCGCCTATGTCGTCGGCAATGGCGTCGCGCAGTTGTTCTTCGGTCCGATCGTCGATCGCTTCGGTCGGCGCCCCGTGCTGCTCTTAGCGCTCGGCGCCTATGTCGCGGGGTCGGCGCTGAGCGTTTTCGCCGGATCTTTCTCTCTGCTGCTCGCCGCGCGGGTTTTCCAGGGCGTATCGACCGCCGCGACGCGCGTCGCCTCAATCGCAATCGTGCGCGATCTTTGCTCAGGGCGGCGAATGGCGGAAGTCATGTCGCTCGCGATCACCATATTCATGGCGGCGCCGATTCTCGCGCCAAGCTTCGGACAGCTCATCCTCTTTGCCGCGCCGTGGCGCGGCATATTTCTCGTGCTTCTCGTCTATGGAATCGTGATCGCGCTCTGGGCCTATATGCGTATGCCCGAAACGATGCGCCCCGAGGACCGCGCGCCATTGAACATGAGGCGCATCGGCGCCGCCTACTGGACCTTCATGACCAATCGCGTTTCAGCCGGCTACACTTTGGCCTCTGCACTCTGCTTTGGCGCGCTGTTCGGCTACATCAGCGCATCGGAGCAGGTTTTCGTCGAGACCTTCGATCTTGGCGCACGGTTCCCGCTTGCGTTCGCTCTTGTCGCCGGATCGCTCGGGGCGGCGACGCTCTTGAACGCCCGCATTGTCGGGCGTTACGGCATGAGGCGCCTTTCGCATGGCGCGATCATCGTATTCGTGCTCGCCAATGTCATTCATCTTGCGGTCGCGACAGGCGGCGGCGACAGTTTCGCCGCCTTCATGGGTTTCATGATGATTTCGTTCTTCTGCCTCGGACTTATCGGGTCGAACGCCTCAGCGCTCGCGATGGAGCCGATGGGCCACATCGCCGGGGCCGCCGCGGCGGCGAACGGCTTTGCCGGAACGACGCTCGCCGGGTTGCTGGGGGGTCTCATTGGGCGTCAGTATGACGGCACGACAACGCCGATCATCGCGGGATTTGCGATGCTTGGCCTTTGCGCCCTCGCAGTAATCATCTGGACGGAGCACGGGCGTTTGTTCGGTTCGCGCAACATCGAGATTGAGGCGACCGACTGATGGCGAAGGATCGCATCTGTCTCGGCGCCTTCGCCGGCGCCCACGGGATCCGGGGTGATGCAAAGGTCAAAACCTTCACCGAAACGGAAGACGGCGTCGCCCGCTACGGCGCCGTCGAGAGCGAGGATGGCAAGCGCCGCTTCACGCTCAAATTCATCCGTGTACTGAAGCAAGGTCTCGCGCTCGTCTCGGCGCCGGAGATCAAGAGCCGGGAAGATGCGGCCGCGCTCGCGGGCGTCCGCATTTACGTTCAGCGCTCGAAACTTCCGCCGGCTGGCGACGACGAATTTTATATCGAGGACCTCGTTGGGCTGAGCGCAGAGGACGACGCTGGCGCGCCTTTGGGAGTCGTCGTCGCCGTCCATAATTTCGGGGCCGGCGACGTCATCGAGCTGACAGGCGCCGGGGGTGAGGGAGCCCTCATGGTTCCCTTCACCTTGGCGGCGGTCCCACATGTCGACATCGCTGGCGGGCGGGTCACCGTCGCAGCGGCCTCGCTCGCCGAGATGCCAGCCGACGCCGAGCCTGCGCTCATCGAAGAAGCGATGCGCCAGGAAGACGCCTGACGATCGGGCGGGCGCCGCCCTTAAACCGCTCGATGCGACGAACGCCTTGTGTTTGCGCACATTCTTTCCGAAAACCGCTCGCACTTTTCGGGAATGCGCTTTCATGTGGCAAGCAACGGTCCTCACCCTCTATCCCGAGCTGTTTCCGGGGCCCCTCGACGCTTCGGTTCTCGGGCGCTCGCGAGGGGAAGGTCTTTGGTCGCTCGCAACGGTCAACATCCGCGACTTTTCAGACAATCCTTACGGGTCGGTCGATGACACGCCCGCGGGCGGCGGGGCGGGGCTTGTCATGCGCGCCGATATCCTCGCCGCCGCCATCGACAGCGTCCCCCGAAACGATCGGCCTCTCCTTTACCTTTCGCCGCGGGGACGCCGGTTCGACCAGGCGCGCGCCCGAGAACTCGCCGCGGGGCCTGGCCTTCTCGCGCTGTGCGGGCGTTTTGAAGGCGTCGACCACAGGCTGATCGAGGCGCGCGGCGCGGAGGAAGTCTCGATTGGCGACTTTGTGCTCGCGGGCGGCGAAGTCGCCGCAATGGCCGTGATCGAGGCTTGCGTCCGGCTCATTCCGGGGGTATTGGGCTCGCCTCTTTCGCTGGGTGAGGAAAGCTTCTCGCCGGGAGGAGGCGATTTGCGCGGCCCTTTGCTGGAATATCCCCAGTATACGCGGCCGCGAACTTTTGAGGGTCGAGAGATCCCCCCTGTGCTGCTGTCAGGCGATCACAAGAAGATCGCGAAGTGGCGCAGGGAACAGGCTGAAGCGATAACGCGCGCGCGACGACCGGACCTCATCGCCTCCGGTCCTATCCGGCGGGACAAAAAGGATGAGGATTAGGCCATGAATATCATTGAACAGCTCGAAAAAGAGGAAATGGCCCGGCTTGAAAAGTCGGTGCCGGAATTCGCGCCGGGCGACACGCTGAAAGTGAGCGTGAAAGTGAAGGAAGGCGACCGCGAGCGCCTGCAGGCCTATGAAGGCGTCTGCATCGGCCGCGCCGGTTCCGGCCTCAACGAGAATTTCACGGTTCGGAAGATTTCCTTCGGCGAGGGCGTCGAGAGGGTGTTCCCCGTCTATTCGCCGGCCGTCGCCTCCATCGAGGTTGTGCGCCGCGGCAAGGTCCGCCGCGCCAAGCTCTATTACCTGCGCGACCGCCGCGGCAAGTCGGCCCGCATCACCGAAAAGGCCGTATCCAAGGAAGAGACGGCGGGATAGCGGCTCCTTCCCATTCGGGACTCCGGGGAAGCCCGCCAAGGAGGCGGGCTTTTCCTTGCGCAATCGATGCGTGTTGGCGCGCTCCCAACGCCGGGATAAAGTCCCGGACAGGGTTAGGGAGAACCGCCATGTTGAAAAAACTTCTGCTCGGTCTTGCCGGGCTCGTTGTCATTGTCGTCGCGCTCGGATTTGTCCTCCCGGACAAATCGCATGTCGAGCGCAGCGTTGTCATCAACGCGCCGCAGGAGACGGTGTTTGCTCTCGTCGCGGATTTGAACGAGTCAAGCAAATGGGCTCCGTGGGGCGAGTATGATCCGGCGATGGAAAGCGTCATCACCGGAACGGGCGTAGGTCAGAAGCAAAGCTGGACCAGCAAAAAGGTGGGGAACGGCAGCCAGGAAATTGCGGCGCTGAGCCCGCCTTCGCGCGTCGACTACAAACTTGATTTCGACGGCAACGGCGTCGGGACAGCGGCTATGGTCATCGAGCCCGCCGCCGAAGGCGTTCGCGTCACGTGGTCGTTCGACACGAATATGCGAGAGGGCGTTCCTTTCTATATGCAGCCGTTTTCAACCTATATGGGATTCTTCATGGACGGCATGCTGGGCAAGGATTACGAAAAAGGTCTCGCCAATCTTAAGCGTATTGCGGAAGCCGCTTAACCGAGGCGAATGCCGAGACGCGAAAACAGCGATGCATCGCGCGCCTTGCCGGGATTCTTCGTCGTCAGCAGCTCATCGCCGATGAAAATCGAATTGGCGCCGGCGAGAAGCGCGAGCGCCTGCGCCTCTTCGCTCATCTCATCTCGCCCCGCGGAAAGCCGCACCATGGAGCGCGGCATCGCGATGCGCGCAACCGCGATGACGCGCGCGAACTCGATCGCGGAAAGCTTCTCTGATCCGGCGAGCGGCGTTCCCCTGACGCCGACAAGCGCATTGACGGGAACGCTCTCCGGCGGCGGCGCCATATTGGCGAGCGCGAGGAGGAGCCCGACGCGATCCTCCGCCGCCTCGCCCATGCCGACAATGCCGCCGCAGCAGAGCTTGACGCCCGCCCGGCGCACGCGATCGAGGGTCTCGATCCGGTCCTCAAACGTCCGTGTCGAGACGACCTTGCCGTAATAGTCGGGCGAAGTGTCGATATTGTGGTTGTAGTAGTCGAGCCCCGCTCGCCCGAGCGCTGACGCCTGCCCCTCGCTCAGCATGCCGAGCGTCATGCAGGTCTCAAGCCCGAGCGCCTTTACTTGGCGCACCATCTCGCAGAGCGCAGGCATGTCGCGGTCGTGCGGCGAGCGCCAGGCCGCGCCCATGCAAAAACGCGACGCGCCTTCCGCCTTCGCGCGCGTCGCGGCTTCGACGACGGCGCCCGTCTCCATCAGCTTCGTCGCTTTAAGGTCCGCCCCGTGATGCGCCGACTGGCTGCAATAGCCGCAATCTTCGGGGCACCCGCCGGTCTTGATCGAGAGAAGGCGCGAAGCCTGCACTTCGTTCGGCTTGAAATGCTCGCGGAGGACGGTCTGCGCGCGAAAAATGAGGTCATTGAACGGAAGCTCAAACAGCGCCTCGATCTCATCGCGCGTCCAGATTATCCGGGTGGAAGCGCCGGCGCCCATTCCGGGTCCTATCGCGTAGTCGCAAGGTTGATGGTCCGTGCGAGCGCTTCGCCGCCGTCGGCGCTTCTGATCGAGACCGCGATTGAGCCCCGTTCCCAGTCGATGTCGATGCGGCCGTAATTGGCGTCATAATACATGCCGCCGAGACGGTTCGGGTCCGGCTCAACCCAGGTCTCTCCCGATTGCGCGCGCCATTTCGACGCCGGCAGATTGAGCGACGAGGACGTCGCCTCGAAAAGCGGGTAATCGATAACATCGCCGCGCTCGTATAGCGCCGCCGAATGCCGGTCGCCGGAAAGAATGATGAGATTGGCGGCGCCGGTCCGCTCAATGACGTCGTAGAGCTTCTCACGCTCAAGCGGGAATTCGCGCCAAGCCTCCCAGCCGTGCCCTTCCGACATCACTTGGATCGAGGATACGAGCAGGCGCAACTCAGCGGGTTTTTTCAATTCCCCGTCGAGCCACGCCCATTGCGCCTCGCCGAGCATGGTCTTTGAGGGGTCGGCGTCGGGGAGCCAGCGTTCCTTGCCGTGCGCGTTCGGCTCATCGGTCGGTTTCAGCGGCGAGCGGAAATAGCGCGTATCGAGCATGATGATCTGAACGCGTTTTCCTTCCTCGCCGGTGATCCACGACCCGTAGACGCCCGGCCGCTGCGCGCGCTCATCATCCGCGCCGATCGCCCAGACATATTCGAACAGCTTTTCCGACTGCTCCTTATACTGATAGTCAGCGCCGCCGTCATTGAGACCCATGTCATGATCGTCCCAGACCGTGAGGACAGGCGCCGCCGCACGCACGCGCGCGAACGGCTCGCTGTCCGCAAGGCGCATATAGGCGGCCTTCAATTCCGGGAGCGCGGGATCGTTCGAGCGAACGTCGCCGTAAACATTGTCGCCCATATAAAGAACGAGGCCGGGGTTTTCCGCCGCGATCTTGTCCCAGATTGACTGGTCCTCATTCTGCTGCGCGCAGGAGGCGAAGACGATCCGCGTCAGCGTTTTCGTCTCGTCGACCGGCGCCGATGACATCGGGCGCGCGCGAATGGCGCCGGACGGCGCCTCCGGCGCGATGGCGATCGCCTGCTCCGCCTGATGAGCGGTCGAACAGGCGGCTAGTGCGGCGAACGATGCGGCCGTCAGCAGTTTTTTCAGCGACACGTCAAAACCCTTCATCGGCTGCGGCGAGACTAACCCCCGGAAATGACAGTTTGGCGATCAGGGAGCGGCCGCGCTCGCTGCATCATCCCGAAAACCGCCCGGCGTTTCCGACGCAAGATAAAGCATCGCCGCCCAGGCGGCGACATTCTGCCTGATCGCGTCCGGGTCGACCTTGTCGAGCGTGTCGTCGGGCGTGTGATGGAGATCGAAATAGTCGGTGCCGTCCTGGACGAGATCAAGCACCGGCACGCCCGCCTCGCTCAAGGGGCCGGCATCGGGCCCGCCGGATGCTTCATTGTCGCCCGGCCCGACGCCGAGAGGGCGCAACGCCTCGGCGAAGAGTTGAGCCTTTGAAAGCGCGCTTTCCGCGAATTTCGTTTGCAGCGACCAAACCTTGCCGGCGCCGAAATCCGACTCGGCGGCGAGCGCATGCCGATAAAGCTCGTCCTTGTGCGCGGCGGCATAGGCTTTCGCGCCGTGGATGCCGACCTCCTCCGCGCCCCACATGACGACGCGGATCGTCCGCCCCGGCTTTCCTTTCATTTCGTCGATGAGCTTGGCCGCCGCGAGCGTGATCGCGATTCCCGCCCCGTCATCGACCGCGCCTGTTCCAAGGTCCCAGGAATCGAGATGCCCGCCGATGACGATGATTTCATCCGTGCGCCCTGGAATCTCGCCGACGACGTTGCCTGAGGCTGCATCCTCGATCTTGGCGGTTTGAAGATTGAGAGCCATCACAACGGGACCCTTCGCCATCGCCAATGCGCGCGCGAGCTGATCAGCGTCGGGATTTGAAAGCGCCGCCGCCGGTACCGCCGCCTCGCCTTCCTTGATTCGCATCATGCCGGTATGCGGGTTCCGGTGGCTGTCGGTGCCGACGGAGCGGATCACCGCCGCGACCGCGCCGCGCTTCGCCGCTTCGTAGGTGGCTTCCGAACGCTTTGCGACGGCGACGCCGTAGCCCGAGCCGTCCTGCGTCCGCGCCATCTTTTCGTCGACAAAGACGATCTTGCCTTCAAGACCCCTCAATGGCGCCTGCTGCAGGTCCGTCAACGTCTCAAAGCGCACAACTTCGGCCTCAATCCCACCTTCAGGCGTGGAGATCGAGTTGCCGAGCGCCGTCGCGCGAAGCGGCTGAGGGAACGGCGAGACGATCGCGGCGCTCTCGGAAACGCGCGACCAGGCGGGCATCTTGAACGTCTCGATACGGACGTTCTTGAAGCCCATCTCTTTCATCTTATTCGCGCCCCAGTCCCTCGCGCGCGCCTCAGCTTCGCTCGCCGCAAGACGGGGTCCGACCTCCGTCGTCAGGCTTTCGAGAATCGAATAGGCGCGGTCATCGGCGAGCGCCTTGTCGACCAAGCGATCAATATTTGCGCGATCCTTCGGCGCAAGCGCCAGCGCCTCCGCGGCGACCGAAGTTGAAAATACGGCGCACGCCGCGCAAATCGCCCCTGCAGGCCTTATCATGGTCGGTCATCCTCTTGCTTGACGGATTAAGGCTGTTTTCGCCGATCGAGTTCCGGCGGAAGGAGCTCGTAGCCGGTAAAGAAGTCGTTGTAATTGCAGGTGAGCTCCTCGCCGGCGGCGATGTCGCGAAGCGCACGCCCGGCGCTGAAGTCGGAATAGTCCGTATTCGGCGTTTCAGAATGATTCATGAAACGCGAATTGTCGACCTCATAGACGACGAGTTCGGGCTTTTCCGGATGCGGAAAGGCGTAACGATCAAGGAGCGCCTTCAGATGCGGCGGCGCGTTCAGATAATCTTCCGTCCTCACGAGGCGATCAAAACCCGGCTCAAATTTCGAGATGACCTGGTCCCGCCTCACAGCCTCTGCGGTAAAGACGCCGACGCCTTCGATCTCGCTTTTCGCAATGTAGGTGTTGATGAGAAACATGGATCTTTCGTCAGGGAAGCGACGGCCTTTTAGCGCACGGCGCTTAACACCGCCAGACAGTTTTGCTCAAAGGCCTTCGCCGCCGCCTGATGGCTGAAGTTCTCTTCGACGAGCTTGCGCGCATCGCCGGCGAGCCGCGCCCGCAATGCATGATCGCCGAGAAGCCGCAACACGGCGCCGGCGAAGGCGCGCGCCTCGTTTGCTTCAAGGAAATGCTCCTCAGGCGAGACGGGAAGGCCTTCAACGCCGAGCGCGGTCGAAACGATCGGCAAGCCCATCGCCATCGCCTCAAACGCCTTGATGCGCGTGCCGCCGCCGATGCGCAGCGGAATGACGTAGGCGGCGCCCTTCGCGTGCGGACGGATGTCATTGACGAAGCCCGTAAACCGCCAGTTGAGCCCGCGCGATCGCGCCGCGTCGATCATCGGCGCCGGCGGATTCTTGCCGATAACGGCAAGGGATGCGTCGGCGCGCGCCGCAGCGATCAGCGGCCAGATCTCGTCCATGAACCAGAAAAGCCCATCTTGATTGGCCTTCCAATCCATCGAGCCGGTGAAGACCAAAGTCGGCGCGGCGTCCGCCGGAGGCGGTTGAAACCCGAAATAATCGGGATCAACGCCTGTCGGGATTGCAAGCGCCATCCGCGCGCCGAATTCCCGCCGGAATGTTTCCGCGTCACGCTCCGAAACGGCAATGACGCCGTCCGCGCGCGCGCAGGCGCGCCGTTCGAACCGGCGCATCTTTGCAGCTTCGCGCGCCCACACGAGTTTCCTCGCCCCGAGCGCCGCGTTCGCGTGGCGCTCAAGAATTTCGGTTTCGACATTGTGCGCAAAAAAGAGATGCGGCGCTTCGATCCGACCGGGCGACATCGCGAGCGATTGAACATAGTCGAAAACGACGAGGTCGGGTTTGCCGCATAGCGCGGCGAGGATCGCTCGCTTCGCCCGCTCGTTAGCATCGGAGACAGCCGAAATCGGCGCTTCGGCGAAAAAAGCGGCGGCGCGGCGCATTTCCCAAATGACATTTCGCGGCGATGGGCGCCAGAAGATCGTCTCGTCAGCGAGCGTATCGAGTTCGCCTCGCCAGCGCCTTTCCTCCTCGGCGGTCGCAGGCGTCAGCAACCTCGTCGAAAATGCGCCGCCCTTCAGATGTTTCAGGATGTTTGCGCTGCGGATCTTGCCGCCCGCATCCATTGGAAAGAGAAACTGCGGGGAGATGAAGAGGAGCGTCGGCTTCCTCGTCACCAGGCGACACCCCGATAGTCGGCACCGCAGAATTCGAGATCCTTATCGCCCGAGAGGTCGATCACGATCTTGCCGACGCCGCGCTCCAGAATGGCGCCCTTGTCGACGCCTGACGCATGGCCGAAGATGATGATTTCGGCCTCATCAACCGCGTCTTCCGCGTCGCGCGCCATCAGATCGACGAAATGCGGAATTTCATGTTCGATGAATTCCTTGTTTTTGCCCATAAGGCGGCTTGCATCGACGTAAGGATCAACGATCTTCAGATTGTATCCCTTCCCGATCAGGCGTTCGGCAAGCGCCACATAAGGGGATTCCCGTAGATCATCCGTACCCGGTTTAAAGGCGAGACCGAATAGAACGACCGGCCGGCGGCCGCACGCGCGCACGGCGGTGAGCGCCGCTTCCAAATGCGCTTCGTTGGATGCAAGGGCCGCCTTCATGATCGGCGCCGACGCGCGCCCGCGTTCGGCGATCGAGATCATGGCGCGCAAATCCTTCGGCAAACATGAGCCGCCGAAGGCGAATCCCGGCCGGAGGTAGGCCGGGGAAATATTGAGAACCGTATCCTTGGCGAAAATCGCAAGCGCAAGGCGCGGATCGACATCGGCGCTCTTGAGGATTCGCGCCGCCTCATTGGCGAAGGCGACTTTCAGCCCATGCCAGGCGTTCGACAGAAGCTTGATCGATTCCGCGACCCGCGCATCCGTGCGGATGATTTCGCTTTCAACCCCCGCATAAAGGCGCGCGACATCGTCGTATGCGCGATCGGAGAGCGCGCCGATGATGGTGAAGGGCGGCTTGCGGAAATCGCGCACGGATCTCCCCTCGCGCAGAAATTCCGGGTTGAAGGCGAGATGAATGCGGCTCCCGAGTTTTTCACCCGCCGCCCTCTCAAGGATTGGCGCGAGGCGTTCTTCCGTCGCCCCTGGCGGGATCGTCGAACGGATGACGACCGTGTGCGAATCGCCTCGGCCATCGAGCGCCGCGCCGATTTCGGCGACGACGCCTTCAACATATGAAAGGTCCGGCGTTCCGTCGCGGGCGGTCGGCGTTCCGACCGACACGATCGACAATTCACAAGCGCGAACCGCGGACGCCGCATCCTTAGTCGCCCGAAATCGTCCGAGCTTGACGGCCCCCGCCGTCAGTTCGGCGATCATCTCTTCAACGATCGGCGCTTCGCCTCGATTGATCATGTCGATTTTCGCGTCGCTGACGTCAACGCCGACGACTTCGTGGCCGAGTTCGGCAAGGCAGGCGCCCGAAACGGCGCCAACGTATCCAAGACCGAATATTGCGACTCTCATTGACGGCTCCAGCCGGGATGTCGTCCGTTATCGCCAAGACACGTTAAAGTTTTGACGCGCCGTCCGGCGGTTGCAGCGCCTCGCCGGCAACTCGCTTTGCTGGCGAAACCGGCGCCCGCTTGTGCGCTGGAGCGTTAAGAAATGTTGAAGATCGCGCGCCGACGCGCGACGATGAGACGCCATGAGAAAGGGTTCCCCATGTCGCGTTTCGCGTTCGCCCTGATCGCCCTCAGTCTCGCCGCGGCGCCCGCCGACGCCGCCCGCCTCGTCCATCCGAGCGCAGTCGTCAAATCGACTGAAAACGGTGTCGCTATATGGCGCGGAAAGGCGCAGAGCGCGATCGCGCCGCTGACGCTGAAACAGTCCGGGCCCTGCGCAAGAATCTCCGTCGTCGTCAAGCAGGCCTATTATCCGCCGCGCCGTTTGCGGACCCATGGCTTCTGGTCAGGCGATGGCTCCAGCGCAGCCTACCCCCTGACGACGCAAGGGTTTTACGCGGACCGGATTGCTGGGCGGGTTATTAGGCGACGCGCGCCGCAAGCATGCTGCAAATCTCACGCAGGCTGATCGCTTCGACGCCTTGCTTCAGCGGATAGCGATCATCTCCCGAATGGACGACGAACGCCCGCGCCGGAGCGACATCTTCGAGCGCATTGTAGAAGCCGCGTTCGATCGCCGGTGCAGCGCCGCGCTTGATCTCGATTGCCCATGTCTCATCGCCCGGGAGCGTCAGGACGAGATCGATCTCGGCGCCGGCGGCGGATCGATAGAAATTCGCTGCGGTCCGGCGCGGCGCGATGGCGAGAATGTTTTCGATCACGAACCCTTCCCAGCTGCCCCCGGAGACGGGACTTCCGAGGACCGCTTCACGATCGTCGAGATTTAACAGAGAATGGACGACGCCGCTGTCCCGAATAAACGTCTTCGGGGATTTGGTCAGTCTTTTGCTCACATTGACATGAAGCGGCGTCAAACGCCTGACCAGCAAGAGGTCGACAAAGATGTCGAGATATTTCGCGACCGTCTTGCCGTCGACGCCAAGGCTTCTCGCAAGATCCGCAGCATTCCACAGTCCGCCCTGCCGGTGCGCCAGCATGGTCCAGAAACGGCCAAGCGTTTCAGCGGGGATTCTTGGGCCGAGCTGCGGGATGTCGCGTTCGAGATAAGTCTTGATGAAGTCCTCGCGCCAGATGGCGCTTTCCTCATCGCTGGCCGCGAGAAAGCTTTTCGGAAAACCGCCCCTTACCCAGAGACGCTCTTGTTCGCGCGCGTCGACTTCGGTCGCGTCGAGCGGCTGCAGTTCGAGAAAAGCGATTCGGCCCGCGAGCGTTTCGCTCGACTGACGAAGAAGGTCGATCGACGCCGAACCGAGGATCAAGAACCTGCCGGCTTTGCGTCCGCGCCTTATGCCTTCGTCAATAAGGCCGCGCAGCGTCGCGAATATTTCGGGCGCGCGATGGATCTCGTCAAGGATGACGAGGCGACTTTCGTAGGCCCTGAGAAAACCTTCCGCATCGGAGAGCTTTCTTCGGTCGTTGGCGGATTCAAGGTCGAGATAGAGTTCATGCGGCGGCGTTCCAAGCAAGGAACCGCCCAAGAGGCCAGGCCCTGTTTGCGGGTTGACGGTCCGAGCCGCCTCAAGCGCCAGCGTGGTTTTTCCGACCTGCCGCGGCCCGAGAAGAGCGACGGCCGGGAATTGCGCCAGTCGCGCCTGAATGGAGGAAAGGAGCCGGCGAGGAATCATCCTTGCAATTATGGAGCACGAGTCCTGAATTGCAAGTATGCAAGTTAACTTATTGATCTACATGAGTAAATAACCACAAAAAAATCTTCGACCCGGGCGGCTTGGAGCGCCCTAACCAAGGCTCGGATCGAGCTTGACGCAGGCCGCCATCAGTTCGTGCACGGCGGCGACGGAATTGTCGAACATCTTCTTTTCCTCGCCCGTGAAGGAAACCTCGACGATGCGCTCGACGCCGGTTTCGCCGATGACGATCGGCACGCCGACATAGGTGTCCTTGACGCCGTATTCACCCGTCAGATGCGCTGCACACGGAACAACTATCTTCTTGTTCTTGAGGTAGCTTTCCGCCATCTGGATGGCGGAAGCGGCGGGCGCGTAATAGGCCGAACCGGTTTTCAGAAGAGCGACGATCTCGCCGCCGCCTTTGCGCGTCCGATCGACAATCGCGTCGATTTTTTCCTGCGTCGACCAGCCCATCTCGATAAGATCGGGGAGCGGGATGCCGGCGACCGTCGAATAGCGGACGAGCGGAACCATCGTGTCGCCATGCCCGCCGAGCACGAAGGCGGTGACGCTTTCAACGCTGACATTGAACTCCTCGGCGAGGAAGAGGCGAAAGCGCGCCGAATCGAGAATGCCGGCCATGCCGATGACTTTCTTCGTCGGAAGACCTGAGAATTTCTGCAGCGCCCAGACCATAGCGTCGAGCGGGTTTGTGATGCAGATGACGAAGGAATTCGGCGCATGCTGACGAATGCCCTCGCCGACCGCCTTCATGACTTTCAAATTGATGCCGAGAAGATCGTCGCGGCTCATGCCGGGCTTTCTCGCAATGCCCGCGGTGACGATGCAGACATCGGCGCCGGCGATGTCTCTGTAATCCTGCGTGCCCTTGAGCTTAGAGCCGTAGCCGTCGACCGGCGCCGACTGGGCGATGTCGAGCGCTTTCCCCTGCGGCAATCCTTCGGCGACGTCAAAGAGGACGATGTCGCCAAGCTCTTTCTGAGCGGCGATGTGGGCGAGCGTGCCGCCGATCATGCCGGAGCCGATCAAGGCGATTTTCGTGCGGGCCATGGGAACTCCTAAAGTGAATTGCGCGGGGGTCTAATAACGAGCGAATGGCGGATAGGGAATAGGGAATGGCGGCGCAGGCGCACGCTCTATCCGCCAAACGCACCTCAGAACACCAGCCGAACCGTTCCCATCATGGATGACGATACGAAGGGGTCGCCGTCAGCGCGCGGGCCCGCCGGTCCGGTCGCCTCAAAATCCTTCGGTCCGTAAACAATGTCGAGCGTTCGGAAGTAGACATATTCAGCGCCGATCGAGAGGCGATTGCCAACCGAAACTTCTACGCCTGCGCGTCCCTGATAGGCGAAGGCGGCGTCGCGTTCTCCAAGTTCGTTTTCGACGCGCGCGCCGCCGACGCCTAGCCCGATAAAGGGCGTAAACGCGCTTGAATTCACGAGGTCGAAATAGACGTTCGACATCAGCGCCTGTGCGACAAGATCATCGTTCACGGCAGGCGTTCCGGGCGCGCCGCCGCCGGAATAAGCGACAGCGTCGATCGAGGTCTCCATACGACGGTATTCAAGTTCGGTCCGCGTCCGCGCATATTGAAAGCCGATCGCGCCCGAAAGCGCGAGCCCGTCGCCGAGATCGGTCGACTTTGCTGTCGCCGGCGGCGCCGCGAAGACGACGGCCGGATTCCAGGAGAGATCCTGATCGAGCGTCTCGCCAAATGCGATCCCGGCGCCGCCGCGAATATAGGCGCCCGTTGCGCGCGCCGCACCTTCCTGCGCCGCTGCAGCAAAGGGAATTGCGGCCAAGGCCGCGGCGATCGTCAAAAACATTCTCGGCACGGATTATCCCCTGCATGGCGCGTTCGTGCGTGCGAACAGGCGGACCATAACAAGACGCACGCCCCGCCGGAAGCCGCCACACACGCCAAAGCGTTCGCCCTCCCGCCCAGATCCGGCCGCAACCGCCCTATTCCGCCGCCCGCGCGAAGCGACCGCGCGAAATATCGTTGTTGGCGCGAATGAATTTGGCCAGACGCGGTTGAATCTCATTTTTCCAGCGCGAACCGTTAAAGACGCCGTAATGGCCGACGCCCGGCTGAATATAGTCGACCTTCATCGATTTCGGGATGTTGACGCAGAGTTCATGCGCGGCTTGCGTCTGGCCGATGCCCGATATGTCGTCGTTTTCGCCTTCGACTGTCATCAGCGCGATGTCGGCGATCGCCTCCGGCTTCACGCGCCGGCCGCGATGGATGAACTTTCCTTCAGCGAGCGAGAATTCCTGAAACACTTCGCGGATCGTCTGAAGGTAGAATTCCTCGGTGAGATCGATGACCGAAAGATACTCGTCGTAGAATTTGCGATGCTTGTCCGCGCTGTCGCCGTCGCCTTCGACGAGGTGATTGAAATAATCGTAATGCGCGTTGAGATGGCGCTCATGGTTCATAGACAGGAATGAATAGAGCTGTACGAATCCGGGATAGACGCGCCGCATGACGCCGGGGTAGGGGGCCGGCGTCGTATAGATCATGTTGCGCTCGAACCATTCGTACCGGCGCTCCTGCGCGAGAAGGTTTGGAACGGTCGGCGAACGGCGCGCGTCGATCGGGCTTCCCATGATGGTGATCGAGGCCGGGCGGGCGGGATCGTCGTCCTCCGCCATCAGGGCCGCCGCCGAGAGGAGAGCCGGCCCCGGCTGGCAGACGGCGATCGCGTGCGCGCCTGGTCCGATATGCCGGAGAAAACCGATCAGATAGTCGACGTAATCGTTGAGATCGAAACGTCCCGCGGAAAGAGGGACACTTCGGGCGTTCACCCAGTCCGTGATGTAAACGTCGTGCTCGGGCAGCATCGCTTCGACTGTGCCGCGCAGCAGCGTCGCATAATGGCCCGAAAGCGGCGCGACGATAAGCACAGCCGGATCGGCGGCGGCGCATCCGCGTGCGGCGTTCAGCGCGTGTTCATTCCGGCGAAAGTGAAGGAGCCTGCAGAAATCCTTCGACAGCGCCGTCTCGATTGCGACGGGGACGGCCTGTCCCTCGACGGTCGTCGAGAAGATTCCCCAATCGGGCTTCGGATAGCGCCGCGTCGCGTTCTCGAAAACGTCAAATGCGGCGGCCGAGGCGCGAGCGACCCATGTGTCGGAGAGAGGATTGACCGAGGAGCGCCAGAACCTTGCGCCGAACCCTGCCGCGAGCCGCGCCGGCGTAATGGCGGCGTAGCTGAACTCAAAAGCGGAATACAACATGGGGCCCCTCTTGAACTCCTACCAACTCGGCGCCCGGACAACTCGCCCCCCGACTTGGCGTCCGACGCCGGAAAAGGCGCAAAGACTGCCATGCGCCATGGCGGCGGCGCAACATATATTACGCACCCGCAATAATTACTTAGGCGCTCAGCCCCCGCTCTGCAATTGCTGGAAAATGAGGAAGATATTCAAAAGGTTAACAGAAGGCGCACGATCAAAGCTCGCGCCTGACGGCGGCGGCGATCTCCGCAGGCGTGAGGGTGTCCTGCAGGGCGACGCTGAGCTTTCCGGATTTGTTGACGATATAGAAGAGGCTCGAATGCTGCATCGTGTAGCCGATCTTTGAATCGGCGACCGTCTCTGGTTCCGCATAGACCTTGAAGCCAGCCTTGGCGCGCTCGATCGCTTCGCGATCGCCGGTAAGCCCGATGATCCGGTCGTCAAAGGCCAAATACGCTTTCAGCGCCTCCGGGGTGTCGCGGTCGGGATCGACCGTAATGAAGAGCGGCGCGACCTTGGCGCGTTCCTTGTCGGAAAGCTCATTGAGCACAGCCGTCAGTCTTCCAAGCGCCAGCGGGCAGACGTCCGGACATGTTGCAAAGCCGAAATAGACGAGAGCAACCCGGCCCTTCAGGTCCTCGTCACGCATGACCTTTCCATTCTGATCGATCAGCGTGAAATCCGACGAAAACTGGTCGGAAAGGGCGATCACGCCGTCGGCGGGAAGAGACGAATCGGACGGCCCTTTCGAGCAAGCCGCCGCCATCGCCAAAGCCGCAAGAACGATCCTTTTCATCCCGCCCGCTCCTTTCGCTTTTCGTGCGCGCCGGGCTCGCTTATCCCTCGAAGGCGCGCGGGTCCAGAGCAAGAGCGCCGCAGCACCGGGAATGTGAGTCCCATTGAAAATGCAAAAGATCACTGCCGACGCCGAAATCGCCGCGCAGGCGCTGCGAGGCCCCGTTCGCCTCAGGACTCTGACAACCCTCCGGTGGCTCGCGGTCGCAGGACAGCTCTCAGCCTTGCTGATCGTTCACTTTGCGCTTGGCTTTCCCGTGCCGCTTGGGCTTTGCCTTGCGGCGACGGCCGTCAGCGCATGGCTTAACATTTTCACAATGCTGCGCTTTTCGTCCCAGCGCTATCTGAGCGACCGCGAGGCGGCGGCCTATATCGCCTTCGACATCGCGCAATTGTGCGCGCTGTTGTTCCTGACAGGCGGCCTTCAGAATCCATTCTCGGTTCTGATCCTTGCGCCTGTGACAATCGCTGCGAGCGTCCTGCCGATCCGTCTGACCGTGCTCGTCGGCGCGCTCGCCTTCGCGGGGATCAGCATTCTCGCGGCCTATCACCTGCCGCTGCCGTGGCGCATTGGCGAGGCGATTGCGTTTCCGTCGATTCTCACCGTCGGAATCTGGGTCGCCTTGTCCTTCGCGGTCGCTTTTTTCGCCGCCTATGCGCATCGGATTGCGGCGGAATCAGCACAGCTCCGCAGCGCGCTCGCCGCCTCGCAACTGGTGCTCGCGCGAGAAGAGCGCCTCGCTGCGCTCGGAGGGCTCGCCGCCGCCGCAGCGCACGAGCTTGGGACGCCGCTCGCGACAATCCAGCTCACGGCGAAGGAAATGGCGGACGATCTGAAGGGTCAGGGACTTCTCGAGGAAGACGCGAGACTCCTCGTCAGCCAGGCGCAGCGCTGCCGTGACATTCTGGGGAGACTCTCCAATCGCAGCGACGAGGGCGACGCGATGATGGATCGCATCGGCGTCGATCTCCTCCTGAAGGAGGCTGCAGGGCCTTTCGTCGACGCGCGGTCAGGACCAGCGGTCATCTTCGAAGTGAAGGGCGGCCGCGAAAACGAGGCGCCCCCCGTCCTCCAGCGCCGGCCCGAGATTGTCTACGGCCTGCGCAACATCATCGAAAACGCGGTCGGATACGCGCGATCGAAAGTGCTCGTGTCAGCCGACTGGGATAAGAACGCGTTCACCATCGAAGTTCTGGATGACGGATCGGGCTTTTCCCCCGATATCCTTGGCCGGCTCGGCGAGCCTTATCTCGGCGGACGTTCGCGCGGGCGAGGCGGATCGGCAAAGACCGGAGGACTTGGCCTCGGCTTCTTCATCGCAAAGACCTTGCTCGAACGGACCGGCGCGACGATCGCCTTCGACAATCGCCATTGGGACGAGGACGCTGCGCAATCGGGGGCATGGGTGGCTGTGCGCTGGCCGAAATCAGCCATTTTCGCCGGCGGGGAGTGATGCAAATATTGCGTCGACGCGGCGGACAGAGCAAAACCGCCCGCGGGGATGACCGCAATTCAATGTCTCCGCCTCATGCGTGCGGCGGATCGCGAGGCGCCGAAGAATGGATGAAGACATCAAGATCGCCGACGACCTTCCCGAGGACGCTTCGCTCCTTATCGTCGACGATGACGAGCCGTTCCGCACCCGCCTCGGGCGCGCCATGGAAAAGCGCGGCTTTGCGCCGATTCTTGCGGCCGGCGTCAAGGAAGCGATCCGCCTCGCGAAGGAAATCCCACCCGCCTTCGCAGTCGTCGATTTGCGGCTTGAGGACGGCGACGGTCTCGAAGTCGTCAATGCGATCCACGACATCCGCGAGGATTGCCGCGTCGTCATGCTGACGGGCTATGGGAATATCGCAACGGCGGTCGCAGCCGTCAAAGCGGGGGCTCTCGACTATCTTTCAAAGCCTGCTGACGCCGACGACGTCGAGAAAGCGTTGCTCGCGCGCGGCGGCGCAAGGCCGGAGCCGCCGGAAAACCCGATGTCAGCCGACCGCGTCCGCTGGGAGCACATTCAGCGCGTCTACGAACTTTGCGATCACAATGTCTCGGAGACCGCGCGGCGATTAGGGATGCACCGAAGAACGCTGCAGCGGATTTTGGCGAAAAGAGCGCCGAAATAAGGAGCGCCCTTCTGGATGACGGAGGCTGCAGCTAAGCGTAGCAATCAGCAAAAAAACGACGTTGATCGCGTCGATAAAATGCAGCTGATTATTACTGATTTGACTGAAATGAGCTCAGGAAGTTTTTGTGTAGCCGGCTGGGATACGCAAGCTCAGCGTATGATAAGGCCATTGCCGAATGACGCGAACTGGACGCAAGGCCAGCTAAATCAATTCGGCATCACGCCCGGCGCAACGGTTCAATTCCAAGTCTCAAACCAGCCGCATGCGAGCGCATATCCGCATCACACCGAAGACACGCGCGTCGATGCCGCGAACGTGGCACTCGTAAATGCAGGACCGATCAACTGGTTCGCTCACGGTGCGCCGCCAAATGCGCCAAGTCTGAATGCCGGCTTTGGTGGCCAGCTGCTGTACAACAGTATTTGGAATGGCGCGCGGCAAGGGTCCCACATCGCTGTCGGCACACAAGTCCCGTCGTTGTGCGGCGTCCTTGTCCTCTCGCAAAACCTCGATTTCATTGAGGAGTTTGGGAGGCTGAAAGCGCTCCTGAATGACGGACAGAACAGCTACAAATTGGCGGTATCGAGCCGCACCCTAAAGAACGCATGGCGAAATGGCGGCCTTGTCGCAGCCACTCAGGCGTTGCCGCAGACCGCACAATTCCATGTCCGCGTTGGCCTCGCGAGGGCTTTTGGCAACCCGGCCGACAAATGCTACGTCATGGTCAATGGAGTCCACGGGTAAAGAGATGGCACGATTAGAAGCGCCTTCGATCTGGACTATCGGACACTCGTCCCATTCGTATGCGCAGTTTCTCGCGTTGCTGCGCGGCGCCGAAATCACGGCCGTCGCCGACGTTAGGTCTTCGCCATTTTCGCGACATTCTCCGCAGTACAACGCGGCAACACTGAAGGCCGACCTGAAGCAGGATTCGGTCGCCTATTCATTCCTTGGCAAGGAGCTTGGTGGGCGCCCGCCTAGCGGCGATTTGTTCCGTGACGGCATCGCCGACTATGAGCGAATGGCGCAAACGGCTGAATTTAGAGAGGGCCTTGACCGCGTAATCGAGGGTGCGCGCGCTTTCCGCATTGTGCTCATGTGCTCTGAGCATGATCCGCTTGACTGTCATCGCTGTCTGCTCGTCGCTCGCGCTCTTAGCGAACGCAACCTTGTCGTTAGACATGTTCTCTCGGACGCCCGGCAAAAGACCCAGTCCGAAATCGAAGAAATCTTGCTCGCGAATGCGGGCCAAGATAGCGGCCAAGATGACCTTTTCGCCTCGCGAAGCGAGAGGCTCGCTGCTGCCTATCGGCAACGCGCCCGCAAAGTCGCCTATGCGCTCTCAGGCCAAAACCGGCCTAGCACGACAGCTGCGGAGTAGTGCGTTGTCGCTTTCTGAAGTCGCAACGATAGGCTTCACAAAGACCACTGCCGAAGGTTTCTTTGATCGATTGCTGAAGGCAGGCGTCAAAAAGGTTATCGACGTTCGCTTGCACAACACGTCGCAACTTGCGGGCTTTGCGAAGGCGGACGATCTCGCCTTTTTTCTCAATCGGATTGGAAATATCGAATACGCGCATCAGCCGCTTTTGGCGCCAACGGATGCAATGCTGAAAGCGTACAAAAAAGAGAGGGGCGGATGGGACGTCTATGAGAAGCGCTTCCTCGCCCTGATGGCTGAACGCAAGATCGAAGACCGTTTGACGCCGGAAGCCTTGGACGGGGCATGCCTGCTCTGTTCGGAGGCGACCCCGCATCACTGTCACCGCCGCATAGTTTGCGACTATCTCAATGAGAAATGGGGCAACGCGCTCGTTGTAAGACATCTTTAAATCCTGCGCCGACGACTCGAACCGCAAAACGAATATTCCGCCGTCAGTTTAGAAATCTTCCCTCAGCAGCTATCGCGTGCTTCCGCGCCGGTCCGCCGCGCGCGAAGGCATGGAGGTCGTCCCGATTTTGTTCCACAATTGGGGGATGTCGCGGGCAGATCGCGGAACGGCTCCTCTTTTCAACTGAGCCGAAGCGAATCTGGAACGCACGCTTGGCGCTCGCTATCGCGCCGCTTCGCCGAGCTTGGCGATCCGATCGAGGATGCGAGTGCGCCGTTCCGGCGAAAGCCCCTCGACCAGGCCGATCAGCGTGTCGTGAACGGGATTGACGCCGGCAAACTTTAGAATGTTGCGCTCAAGGCTCTTTAGAGAATGCGCGCCGAAATAGAGGCGGTAGAGCTGCGAGGGCATTCCCATCGTCACGATGATCCGCGCGGATTTGCCTTTCAGATTCTGCGACCAGCCGCGCCCGCCCTCCTTCGCAGCAATCGCAAAGCCGCCGCAAGTGATCTGTTCGAGAAATCCTTTCAAGTGCGCCGGCATGGCGCCGAGCCATAAGGGATAGAGGATCACCAGATGGTCAGCCCAGTCGATTGCGTCCTGCGCGAATTTCAGCGCCGGAGGAACGGTTTCAGCCCATTGCGCAGCGGAGCGCAGGATCGGAAACTCAAGACCCGAAAGATTGATGCGATTGACCTCATGCCCGCCCCTGACGGCGCCGGTCTCGTAAGCGTCAGCAAGCGCGTTCACGAAGCGGCCCCGCGCAGGGTCGGGATGACCGTCGATAATAGCGATCCTCGCCATGTCGCCCTTTCGCTCCCCGCCGCGGCCGGCGTCCAATCGGGCCGTACAAAAGCCCCTTAACACATTCCAGGGAACTTTGCGCCGAAGCGAGCGATGCGCGCGACAGATTGCGCCCCCTCGCTTGACCCCGCGGCGTCCGCGCTTAGGGTCGTTCGTGAAGCTGGCGGGCGCCAGCGCCAAAGATTGGGACAATCATGCGCTTCCTGAAACTGACCGCCGCAGCGGCGGCTCTCGTCGCGGCGGCGGGGCCGGTCTGCGCCGCCGAAATCAATATCCCCTATGAGGAGTTCACGCTCGACAACGGCCTTCGTGTCGTCGTGCATGAGGACAGGAAGGCGCCGGTTGTCGCGGTGTCGATCTGGTATCATGTCGGCTCGAAGGATGAGCCTGAGGGGCGCACCGGCTTTGCGCATCTGTTCGAGCATTTGATGTTCAACGGATCCGAGAATTACGATGGCGAGTGGTTCGAACCGATGGACGAGGTTGGCGCGACCGATTTGAACGGCACCACCTGGTTCGACCGCACAAATTATTTTCAGACCGTGCCGACGCCGGCTGTCGATCGCGTCCTGTGGATGGAATCCGATCGCATGGGGCACCTTCTCGGCGCGGTGACACAGGCGAAGCTCGACGAGCAGCGCGGCGTCGTCCAGAACGAAAAACGCGAGGGCGACAACCAGCCCTATGGCCGCATGGAATATTCGACCCTCGCCGGGCTCCTGCCCGCAGGGCATCCCTATTCGCATTCGACAATCGGTTCGATGAAAGACCTCGACGCCGCCGACCTTGAGACAGTGAAGGACTGGTTCCGCGAATATTACGGTGCGGCGAACGCGGTTCTCGTCCTCGCCGGCGACATCGACGCGAAGGCCGCGCGCGAGAAGGTTGAGAAATATTTCGGCGACATCGATGCGGGTCCCCCGCTGACGCGCGCGGAGGGAAATGCGCCGAAGCTCGATGTCTCAAAGCGCGAGATCATGTATGACCGCGTCCCGCAGGTCAGGATCGACCGCAACTGGGTGGCGCCGGGACGAACGTCGAAAGACGCCGTCCTGCTGACGCTCGCCGCCGAAGTTCTTGGCGGCGGCAAGACCTCGCGGCTTTATCA
Organism: Pseudomonadota bacterium; assembly: GCA_049324555.1. Taxonomy (GTDB): domain Bacteria; phylum Pseudomonadota; class Alphaproteobacteria; order Caulobacterales; family Parvularculaceae; genus Amphiplicatus. The sequence goes on from JBMOOR010000085.1 coordinate 21,885, forward strand.
GCGCCTTGTTTACGATCTTGAGCTTGCAACGAGCGCGACCGCAGGCCTCCAGGATCAGGAGCTGATGAGCTTTTACTCGGTCACGATCGACCCGAAAAAGGAGGCTGATCCCGCGCGGATCGAAGCGGAGATGGAGAAAGTCGTCGCCGATTTTCTCGCCAAGGGGCCGACAGCGGCGGAACTCAACCGCGCGAAGGCGTCGATCGAAGCCGGAATTCTGCGCGGGCTTGAGAAAGTCGGCGGCTTCGGCGGCAAGGCTGTGACGCTCGCCGAAGGCGCTCTTTATGCGGACGATCCTGGCTTCATCGTCAGACAGCTAGAATGGATGAAGAACGCGACGCCGGGCGAGGTCCTCGCCGCCGCGCGCGACGTCATGAATGCCGGCTACTATCAGCTTACGGTTCTTCCCTACCCTGAGTATTCGACGAAGGCGTCGGACGTCGACCGCAAGGCGGGTCTTCCCGCCGTGCCGACTTCACCCGACCTCACTTTCCCTGCGGTCGAGGAAGCGAGGCTCAAGAACGGCGTCAGGATCGTTCTCGCCAATCGGCCGACGGTGCCTATCGTCAATATCGCCATGCAGTTCGACGCGGGATACGCGTCCGACGCGGCCAGCGCAAAACTTGGGACGGCGTCCTTCGCCGGCGCGATGCTCGACGAAGGAACAAAGAAACGCTCGGCGCTGAAGATCGCCGAAGAACTCGAAGGTCTTGGCGCAACGCTCAACGTCGCATCGAATCTCGACATGACGGGCGTCACGCTCTCCGCGCTCAAATCAAATCTCGGCGCATCGCTCGACATCATGGCGGACGTCATCCGCAATCCCTCCTTCGATCAGGGCGAAATGGACAAGCTGCGCGACCGCTGGATCGCCGGCATCGAACAGGAAAAAGCCAATCCGGTGCAGCTCGCCCTGCGGCTTCTGCCGCCGGTCATGTATGGCGAGGGGCACGCCTATGGCGTTCCCTTCACTGGGTCGGGCACAATTCAATCGGTCAAATCGCTGACGCGCGATGATCTGACGAAATTCCACCAGACATGGCTGCGTCCCGACAATGCGATTATCTTCGTCGTCGGCGATGCGACCATGGCGGAGATGAAGCCGGCGCTCGAAAAAGCGTTCGGAGACTGGCGCGCGCCGTCATCTGCGATCCCCGCGAAAAACATCGCCGAAGTGACGAGGCCGGACAAGGGCCGCGTGATCATCGTCGACAAGCCGGGCTCCCAGCAGTCGCTCATTCTCGCGGGCCATGTTTCGCCGCCGACTGGCGCGCCGAACTATGTCGCGCTCAACACGATGAATGACATTCTCGGCGGCCAGTTCACGGCGCGTGTGAACATGAACCTCCGCGAAGACAAGCATTGGGCCTATGGCGCCTACACGTTCTTTCAGGACGCGCGCGGCCAGCGCCCCTATCTCGTCTATGCGCCGGTGCAGACCGA
>JBMOOR010000086.1:0-22870 GCA_049324555.1 Pseudomonadota bacterium
CGCCGAGGATCGGCGCGGCGCACGGACCGAAGCGCGCTGCGCCAACAGTCCGGCGAACGCCGGGCGAGTCTAAAACTTGAATCGAAGTGTGGGATAACTTCGCCCTCTACGGTTAGGAACCCGTTAGGACTTAAGGTTAAGCGCGCGTCACGAGGTGAAGGCGATGAGCAAGGCGACGCCGAGAACGATCGCGGCCGCAAGCGCCATGAATCCCGTCGGCCAGCTTCGCGCGAGCGCGCCCTCTGGTCCGTGTACGGTGTAAATCCGGCCCATCGTGGCGAGAAAGCGCTCTTTGACAAGGCTCCAGAACAGGCCCGAGACGCCTGTCACAGCCGCAGCGGCCCAACAGAGAAACACGCGCCCCGGAACGCGATAGAACCAGTCCGTGTCGAGATTGGTCGAGGCGATTTCCGCCGGATACCATCTGACGAGGATGAGAACCGCAAAGGCGGCGACCGCCCACAGCAGCAATTGCAGCTGCTCGACGACGTGATAGGGGGCGTAAGGATGATAGCCCTCGATCGCCCCCGGATAAGGCGTCAGCGCGTAAAGCGGCTCCGGGTGAACGCCGATCGCAATGCAGAGAAAGGCGGAGATCGCCATCGCAAGCAGCATCTCCGGCGGCGCCTCCTTCGGCCTTTTCCCGCTGTCATGCGCAAAAAACGTGAAATAAGGGATCTTGATCCCGGCGTGCTCAAGAACGCCCGCCGAAGCGAAGAGAAGAGCAAGCCAGATCAGGAAGGCGTTCGCCTCCCCCGCCGCATCGATGATAAGGCCCTTGGTCGCAAAACCGGCAAAGCCCGGAAACGCCGAAATCGACAAGGCGCCGATGAGGCAGAAGATCATGGTCAGCGGCATCGTCTTGTAGAGCCCGCCGAGCTCCGTCGCTTTCGATGTCCCCGTCCTGTAGGCCGCAGCGCCGATCGCCATGAAGAGGAGGCTTTCGAAAATGATGTTCGAAAAAGCGTAGCCGACTGCGCCGTTGATCGAAGCCGCCGTCCCGAAACCGATCCCGACCGTCATGAAGCCGATCTGGTTGTTGATCGAATAGCAGAGCACCTTTTTGAGATCGTTCTCGATCAGCGCAAAGAAGATCGGAAAGATCGTCATGACGGCGCCGATCCAGATGAGTTCCGGCGTTCCCGGAAAGGCGCGGGCGATCGAAGCGACGGCGAGCTTCGTGGTGAATACGGAAAGCACAATTGTCCCGGCGAAAGACGCCTTCGGGTAAGCGTCCTGCACCCAATTGTGGAGGAGCGGAAAGGCCGATTTGATTCCGAAGGCGAGGAGAATGAGAAGGCCCGGGAGCCTGATTGCGCCCGACGCATCGCGAAGGCCGATTTCGCCGAATGCAAGCGAACCCGTCTCGCGGTAGATGAGCGCAATTCCCGCAAGGAGCAGGACGCCCGATAGAACCTGTATCGTCAGATAGCGCATGCCGGCGAGGAAGTTCGCGCGAGCGCCGGGTCCCCACACGAGAAGGACGGACGCAATCGCCGCAATCTCCCACCACACGAACAGGGTGATGAGATCGCCAGCGAGGACGCCGCCGATCGCAGCGGCGGGGTAAGCGAGCGTTGCAAAATCCTCCACGCGGTTGCGGCTCCGCCAGCCGTAGATGAGGTTGAGCGCCGCCGCGATGTGAAAGGCGACCGCAAAGAGCCGCGACAAGGGATCGAGCCGAAGCATCATCACGGGCTCGCCGAAGATGGCGAGGCGTCCGTATTCGCCAAGCCCGAGCCGATAGAGTTCAAATGCGCTCACGGCGACAAAGACGAGCATCAACGGCCGGCGAAACGCCGCGTAACCGTTCGGAATGAAGGCGCCAAGGATCGCGCCGACGGAGAGGATCACCGCCGGATTGACGACGAGCGCGGCGAGGAGGCTATTCGCGCTCGTCATAATAATCCTCCCTGCGGGCGACGAGGCGGCGAAGATGCTGACCGGCGAGCACGATGAAGGAAAAAGCGAGGAAGCCGAAGAGGGCGAAGAAGGCGCCGAGGTTCTCAACGGCGAAATGCGGATGATCCTTGCGGAATTGCGGAAGGAATCCCGCCGCCGCCGCAACAAGCGCGGCGATGAAGAGCGCCCCGATGAGCGCGCGCCGAAAGACTTTCGTATCGGCCCAGCCTTTGCCTGGGTGAGGATGGTCCGTCATGACTTGTCTTTCCCGGTCATCGCCTTCCATCATCGCGCCTCCGCAATGGGCGCGAGATACGCGTAGAGGGGATCGGCGAAAACAAAGAAGAGAAGCGCAAAAATCGCCGTGATCATCGGCGGGGCGACACACAGGATCGGCGCTTCTTGAACGCCGCGCCAGTCGATCGCTCTCGCGCCGGAGCCTCGCGCTTTTTCCCTGGCGGCGGCGGGCTCAAGATAAAACGCCTGCGCCGGGATCGAGAGGAGATAGACGACGTTGAGGAGCGAGGAAACGATCAGGACGCCGATGATCACAAGCTCGCCGGCGTCCGCTGCGCCGAGCATCAGGAGAAATTTCGGCCAGGAGCCGCCAAGCGGCGGCAGGCCGACGATCGACATCGCGCCGATGAAGAAGGCGATAAAGGTGAACGGCATCTTCCGCCCGAGGCCGCCAAGCTCCGAGACGAGCGTCTTGTGGGCGGCGACATAAATCGCGCCGGCGCACATGAAAAGCGTCATTTTTCCGGCAGCATGCGCGGCGATCTGCATCGCTCCGCCCATGACCCCCATTTTTGTTGCGAGCATCGCGCCGAGCGTCACATAGGAGAGCTGCGACACCGTCGAAAAAGCGAGCCGCGCCTTCAGATTGTCCTTGTTCATCGCAATCGCCGAGGCGATGAGGATCGAGACGGCGGCGACCCACATGACGAACGTCGACGCGCCCGTCGCATTCAGGAAATCGACGCCGAAAATATAGATGGCGATCTTGAGAACCGAAAAGACGCCCGCCTTGACGACGGCGACCGCGTGGAGGAACGCGGAGACAGGCGTCGGCGCCACCATGGCGCTCGGCAGCCAGGAATGAACCGGCATCAGCGCGGCTTTCGCCGTTCCGAATGCAAAGAGCGCGATCAGGACCGCCGGCAGCGGGCCGGCCTCCGCGAGCGGCGCCGATAAAATGCCGCCCGGCGTGAAATCGGTCGTTCCCGCAATCGAATAGACCCAGACGATCGCGGGGAGGAGGAGACAGATCGACGTCCCCATGAGCAAGCCGAGATAGACGCGCCCGCCCTTCTTCGCCGCATCGTCGCCCTTGTGCGTCACAAGCGGCCAGGTCGAGAGCGTCAGCATCTCGTAGAAAATGAAGAGCGTGAAGAGATTGGCCGCGTAAGCAACGCCCATCGCCGATGCGATCGCGATCGCAAAGCACATGTAAAAGCGGGTCTGATGCTTCTCATGCCCTGCGCGCATGTAGCCGATCGAATAGAGCGAATTGACGAACCAGAGAATGCTTGCAAGGAGAGCGAACATCGCGCCCAGGGGCTCAGCCCTGAACTCGATCGGCAATCCGCCGACCACGGCGAAAGCGAAATAACCGGGGCGCGCGCCTTCTCCGACCGCATGAAAGACGATGAGCGTCAGCGCGATGAGAACGGCGCCTGTCGCGAGCGTCGCTGCTTCGCGCAGGTTCGGCCTGCGGCCGAGAAGCCAGATCGCCAGCACGCCGATCAGCGGAAGAACGATCGAAAAGACGATGGCGAGACCCGGCGCGATCACGGACCAATCCCCATCAGCGCACGTGCGGCGCGCTCGGCGAGGTCGACGGTGAGTTCGGTATTAAGGCCGAAATAGACATTCGCCGCGACGAGAACCCCCATCGGGATCAGCATCGACAGCGGCGCCTCCTTCGCAGCGACCGCGCTCAGCGGCGCGGGTCTTAGAACCATCAGTTCTACGACGCGTCCGACATAGAGAACCGCGATGAACGACGATGCGACAATGAGGAAGCCCGCCCATGCGCGACCTGAGTCGAACGCCGCCGTCAGAAGCTGCCATTTTGAAATGAAGCCAGCCGTCAGGGGCGTGCCGATCAGCGAAAGGCTGGCGAGAATAAAGGCGCCCGCGGTGAGCGGCATCCGCCGCGCGAGACCTGCATAGGCGCTGCAATTGTGCGAGCCCATGCGCAGCATGACGCACGCCGCCGCCATGAAAAGCGCGCCCTTCATGAGGCCGTGATTGAAAAGGTGGACGAGGCTCGCGGCGAGGCCCTGTTCCGTGCCGAAGGAAACGCCAAGCAGCATGTAGCCGATCTGGCCGACCGATGAATAGGCGAGCATGCGCTTCACATCGTCCTGGAAGACGGCGACGATGGAGGCGAAGAACATGCCGGCGATCGCCATCGGCATGAGGAGGCGATTGAACGCCGCTTCCACGAAAGCAAAGTCTGAGCCGATGACCGTGTAGATGAAGCGGATGATGACGTAGACGGCGACCTTCGTCGCCGTCGCCGCAAGAAATGTCGACACCGCCGACGGCGCATAGGCGTAGGCGTTCGGCATCCACAGGTGCATCGGAAACATCGCAGCCTTAAGGCCCATGCCGACGAGGATGAAGGAAAATCCCGCTTCGACCATGCGGTTCGGCTCGCCCGCAAGCTGGATCCTGATATCCGCCATGTTGAGCGTGCCGGTCGCCTGATAGAGAAGGCCGAGGCCGATGACGAAAAATGTCGCGCCGATTGTTCCCATGACGAGGTAGTTGAACGCGGCGGTGAGCGCGCGTCGGTCCTCGCGTGCGCCAAGCGCGACAAGCGCATAGCTTGAAAGCGACGCGATTTCGAGAAAGACGAAGACGTTGAACGCGTCGCCGGTGATCGTAACGCCGAGAAGGCCCACCATTGAAATGAGGAGCGCCGCGTAGAATTTGCCGATCTGCCGCGCATCGATTTCCGAGCGGATGCTTTCATAGGAGAACGGCAGGACAAGCGCAGCGATGCCGGAAACGAGCGTCAGCACGAGCGCATTGGCGAGATCAATCCGGTATTCGATGCCGATGGGCGGGGCCCAGTCGCCGAGATGATAGGAAATCGGCCCCTCCGTCGCGACCGAATGGAGGAGCCCCGCGCAGGCGGCGAAGACGATCCATGAAACGAGGCTCGCCCAGAGATGCGGCGATCGCCCGTTTGGAAGAAGGATCGTCAGCGGCGCCGCAATGAGCGGAACGATGATCGGAATGACGGGAAGCTGCGCTGGAAGACTCATGCGCGCACGCCCTCGGCGTTCGGAACGTGGCCGAATTCCGCAATGTCGTCCGCCGCTTCAAGCTCGTCCTCCTCGATCGCGCCGTAAGCTTCGCGGATGCGGACGACAAGCGCGAGGCCGACCGCCGTCGTCGCGATGCCGACAACGATCGCTGTGAGGATGAGGACGTGCGGCAGCGGATTGGAATAAATGACGTCCGTTGCGGCGCGGATCGCCTCAGCGGCGGCGTTGTCCTCGATCTTCAGCGGCGGCGCGAATATGTCGTTCGCCCCGCCGGCAGGCGCAGAATGGATGGCGTCGGCCGCCGGCGCCTCCTTCGCCTTGCCGGTCAGCGTCGCCAGGTCATTGCCGGCGAGATCGAACCCGTCATGCAGGCCGTCATCGGCGTGAATGGCGCCCGCGCCGATTTCGCTCTTGCCCGGCAGCGGCGGTTGGGCGCCGTTTCCCTCGCCATGCGCGCGCGCTTCCATGTCGCCGGCGACATAGATCGGCGCCGTGCCGCCTGCGATCTTCCCCATCGATATGTAAAAGATGAAGACCGACGTCTGAAAGACGTTGAGGCCAATCAGCTTCTTGATGAGATTGCCGCGCGCGATGACGATGAAGAGGCCCATCATCATCAGCGTGATGAAGATCCAGTAATTATAGCGCTCAACGGCGAAGGCCAGAGGATCCATCGCGCTCTACCAGTCCTCGTCGCGGATTTCCGGCTCGCGCCCGGCGAAATGATAGAAGATCATCAGCATGGTCGAGGAGACCGCCATGCCGACGCCGAACTCGACGAGGAGAATGCCGTAATGCTGTCCCGCGTGATGCGTCGAGTAGGGAGCGATCGCGTCATAGCCGAGGAGATTGCCGCCGAGCAGCATTGTCGCCGCGCCCGTGCCTGCGTAGAAGAGAAATCCGACGACCATCAACACCTTGAGCGCAGCGACAGGCAGCACGCGCTTTGTTTCGTCGAGCCCCATGATCAGCGCATGAAGAATGAAGGCGACGGCGAAAATGACGCCGGCCTGAAAGCCGCCGCCGGGTCCATAGTCGCCGTGAAACTGCACATAGAGCGCGAAGAGAAGGATCGGCGCGAACATGATCTTGATGACGACGCGCAGAATGAGGTGTTCGACGCTCACGAGCCTTCCCCCTCCTGTTCCTTGTCCTTGACCGCACGCCCGCCCTTTGCGCTTCCCGCGCCGAGGAGGAGCATGACGCCGAGCCCCGCTGTGAAAATGACCATCGTCTCGCCGAGCGTGTCGAAGCCGCGATAGCTCGCAAGCACCGCTGTGACGATGTTCGGCACGGCGATTTCCTTTGCGGTGCGCTCGACATAGGCCTCGCCGATATAGCTGTTCGCGGGCGAATTCGCGTCGCCGAACGCCGGCATGTCGAGCGAGGCGTAGACGAGCGCCGAACCGACAAGCGCAACGACGAGAATGGCGATCCTCGACCGGCTCGACCGGCCCGGTTTCTCCCGGCGGACCGTGAGCAGCATGGCGCCGAGCATCAGGACCGTTGAAACGCCGGCGCCGACGGCGGCTTCCGTGAACGCGACATCGACGGCGTCGAGCGAGACGAAGAACGCCGCCGACAGCAGGCTGTAGACGCCCGACAGCATCACGATCACAAAGAGGTGGCGCGAATGCAGCATGAAAAAGGCGACGATGACGAGCATCGTCAGCAGCGAAAGATCAATGAGCGTGTTAGAGGCGATCGCCATCTCTGCCCCGGTCATGCCTCATCTCCCTCGCGCTTCAGTTCTGACCCCAACATGGGGCGCAGCCCGACGACCCAGGCTGCGTGCGCGATCGCGTGGGTCGAAACCGGGCTCGTCATGAAGAGGAAAAACCCGACAAAGACGAGCTTGGCGACAACGAGCCAGTTCGGCGCCTGAAGCATCATGCCGAGAAGGATGAGCTCAGCGCCCGCCGTGTCGGTGATGCCGGCGGCGTGCAGGCGCGTATAGAAGTCGGGAAAGCGCACGATGCCGATCGCGCCGATGACGACGCCGGCCCCGCCAAGGAGAAAGAAGAGCCAGGAAAGGATGTCGCGAACGAGATCCATGGACATCATCCGGCCTCGCGCTCTTCAAATTTTGGAGCGTCGGCGGCCGGGCCTTCAAGCGAAACCGCAAACGTCCGGTAACGGAAGAATTTGAGGATGGCGATGGTCGAGGCGAAATTGAGCAGCGCGTAGAGGACGGCGATATCGAGAAAATCGGGGCGCTCCGTGAGGTATCCCATAAGCCCGATCAGGATCACCGTCTTGGTGCCGAAGGAATTGCCCGCGAGCACCCGGTCATAAAGCGTCGGCCCGGCGAAGGCGCGCGTGAGCGCGAGCAGCATGGCGACGAGAACGGCGGCGGTCGCGACCGCGAACATCATCGCTCGCCCCCGTTTTCGAGAGCGGCGACGCGCCGGCCCATATCGGCGATCGCGGCCTCATCGGCGAGCGCTTCGGTCAGCGCGTGAACGACCATGTAATCGGGCTCAAGATCGATCGTGACTGTTCCCGGGGTCAGCGTGATCGAATTGGCGAAGGTCGCAAGGCCCGCATTGGTCTTCGTCGGCGAAACGATTTTCAACAGCTTTGGCGAGAGCTTCGGCTCGATCGCGAGCGCGTGGCGGGCGACAATGATATTCGCCTTGCCGATTTCGACGAACAGCCACCGCCAATAGAGAAAAACGCGCGGCATGAGGCCGGTCGGGACGCCCTCAAAGTCGAGGACGCGCGCGCGAATGGCGAGAAAAACGCAAAGAATGACCGAGGCGGCGCCGAAACCGAGCAGCAAGGGGTTGTCGAAATAGCCGGAGAGCAGCAGCCACAATCCCGCCAGCGCGACGGCCAGAATGATCGCCCGGACTGCCACACATGCTCCCGTTCCGACGCGGGTGCGCCGAATTGCTCCCAAATTACGCAGAAGCACCGCGAAACCATTCGCCGAAGCGCAAGGCGCCGCAAGCGCGCGTAGACTGAACGCCGGGCCGCCAAAACCCGCCGCCCGTTTAAGACCATTGCGGAATTTGAATGAAAATCAACCCCCTCGCCGCAGATCCGGCGAATAGGCGCCCGCCCGGCGGCGCTGTCGCAGCGTCAGGACGCGCCGGGTTTCTTCGTCAGCGCCTCAAGGCAGGAGCATCCGCCGAGCGAAAGAACGCCGCGCGCATCGAGATATTCCTCGATCGCCTCGACGATGAGATCCTGCGCGGACTGTTCGAGCTCGGCCGCGCCGAGCGAGAGGCGCATGAATTCGCGCGCGGTCAATTGCACGCTGACGCCGGCGCGGACATCAACGGCCGCGCTCGCCCTGACCGACGGCACGCTCGCGCCCGCCCAGGGACCTGCGACGGCGACGCCCGAAGCCGGTGCTGAGGCGGCGGGCGGTTCTTCAGCTTCGTCATCGAGATCGTCGAGGGCCTTGTCATCATCATCGCTGTAAAAGTCGCCTTTTTCGAGCGCGACCGCGTCATCTGTTCCGAAGTTCTCGAAATAGGAGACGACCTCATCCGCTTCCGCTTCGAGCGCGGCGATTTCCTCCGGAGACGGATTATCCGGATAACCCGCCTCGTAGCTTCTTTCATTGATGACCGTCATCGGCGCCGATGCGAGGCGCTCGCTCGCCTTCAGCTTGATTTCAGCGGCAGGCGCTTGTTTGGCGGGCGGTCCGATCTTTTTTGCGACAACGGCCTCCGGCGCCGGCGGCTTCTTCGCGGCCGGCGCAGGTTCTTTTACGGCCGTCCTTTGGTCGGATGCGGGAGCCTTTGCGGGCGCCGGCTTTGGGGATTCAACCGGCGGCGTCTTTCGGCGGTCGGCCTTGTGCGTCGGCTCAAGCGCAAAGGCGTCGGTTTCCTCGGCCGGGTCGTGGATCGGGGAATTTGACGGCGCGGCGTGGCCCTTTCGGGCGAGCAGGCCCGAAGTCAGGGCGGCGAAGCGGCTCTCGAGTTTGCCTTCGCCTGCCTGCGCGCCGTTGCGTTTCATCGCTTCCTTCCCGCGAAGCAGTCTTCCCTACTGCGCGGCGCGGCGGCCGAAAACGCGGTTCTGGGCTGCGATCGCTGCGGCGTTGGGCTCTTCCGGCGCCTTGTATCCGCCTTCCGCGCGTTTGAGGCGCCGGTCCAGATATTCCCAGAGTTCGCTGATTTCCTGCGCGGACTTGCAATAGGGATCGATCTCCATGACCGTTCGCCCGTCGATCATCGCCGCCGCGTAATCGACGCGATGATGAATGACGGTCGGCGCAACCGTTCCATGCTGAGAGAGCGCGATCGCGGCTTCAGAGGTGATGCGCGCTTTCGGCGTTGCGCCGTTGACGACGAAGACGAGCTGCTTGTTTCGCGCCTGCGCGATGTCGACCGTCGGCCCGACGGCGCGCAGATCGTGAGGGCTCGGCCTTGTCGGCGCGACGACGAGATCGGCGAAATTTACGACTTCGGAAATCGCGCGCGTCACCGCCGGCGGCGTGTCGATCACAACGAGGCGGAAGCCTTCGTCGCGCGCCCGGTCGAGATCCTGGAAGAGATTTGAAAACACGGACTGGATGAACGCGGGCTGGGGATCCTGCCGCACGTTCCACCATTTCGCCAGCGACCCTTGCGGGTCGGTGTCTATGAGCGCGACGGGGCCCGCCCCGGCACGCCCGGCTTCCACCGCAATGTGGCCCGACAGCGTTGTTTTGCCGGATCCCCCCTTTTGCGACGCGAAGACAATTACGCGCATCGACGCCAGCATGCGTCCTCCCAGAAAAATCTCGCTGGGCTCATCGCCCCTCGCTCCATATTCGCGCATGAGCCGTTAAGGCCGCGCGACGAACGCGCGTCGAATTGTCGGAAAAATTTAAGGATAAGGTGAGAATTGGCCCGGAATAAAAAAGCGCCGGAAGCAACCTAGATACGCAAGGCCGCGACCGACGCAAAGATAGTTCTGACACGAATGATTTAATTCCGGCTTAAGCGTCTGCGCTTTTACGCAACCGCGACATCAAGACCGAGGAGGCGCGTGATATGCGCAATGCGGGGATTGCCGTCCCAGTCCCAATACCGCAGGACGGCGCGGGCGTAGTCGCGCGCCATGGAATCGAAAATGCCGAGGAGTTCTTCGGCGCGCGCGGGCGTCAGCGCGTTTTCAGCATCCTTGCGCCCGACCAGCGCGAAGAATTCCGAACGCGGCATGCCGAGGCTTTTGCACATGACCGCGAACGGCTCGACGCCCCGATCACGGAGAATGCGCGCGATAAGCTCGCGGCTGACGCCGGCGATCATTGAAACGGCGTGAACGATTTCCTGGGCCGGATATTTGCGCGCGGCGGCGAGCGTCTTGACAACGACATCCATTGAAACAGGTTCGCCGTTCAGCCCGCGCGGCCGATGCCGGCGATCCAGCATGACGAGGATCTCTTTAACGAAGGGATCGGCGCCCTCCCCGCGAAAGACGCGGGCGTAAAGGTCCTGCACGCCGTCCTGGATGATCGTGCGGTCGAGCGCAAAGCGCGTCAGGATGCGCTTGCGGCTGTCGCCGTCCACCCACCAGAACATCATGAATCCGTGTGCGGGCTCGAGTTCGCGACGGCGGAGGAGAAGCGCCTGCATCTCATGCTCGGTCGTCGAGCGGCTGACGAGAAGGTCGATGGCGTTCGGAGACAGATGAAATTCATCGCGGCGGAGGAGGAGCTTTGCGACTTCCGGCTCGCCGAATTCGAGAATGACGTCCGCGAGCGATGCGGTGAGATCAAGACGGCGCGCGATCATCTCGCGATGGGCGGTGACGCCCGATCGCGCGCATTCTATGAGGAGCGCTTCCGGAACGGGCTCGACGCGCCGGATGATCGGCTCGGCGACGCGCGGCTCATCGAGGAGGAGCATCCGAAGGAGCGCGTTCGGCGCTTCAGCGACGCGGGCGATGCGGCGCGAGACTTCGAGCCGCAGGTCCTCTTCAACCTTATCGAGGGTCTGCAGCAATATGTCGGCGACGAGCGAGCGCTCGTTTGAGGAAAGGCGCGTCGTCGGCAGGACGACGATGTCCGAGAGCTTGCGGACCATTGCTTCGCGAGGCGAGTGGCCGCGGTTGACCTCCGGCGCCAGTCCCACATCATTGGGCGCGAACGCGTTCTCGGTCGCTGGATCCTGCGTCGACATCCCGGCCCCTTGATCGGCCCCTTGCTGGGGAGGCGCGATTTAACCGCAACACCGTTAACCGGGGTTGAATGGAAACGCGAAAAGCCGGGAGACGCGACCTCGCCTCATCCGGGGACCCGATCCCCAATCGGGTCCCCGGATCAGGCTCTTTTGAATTAGCGCGGCGTTTGGCGCAAAATCGCACGCTTTTGCGCGCGCCGCGACGGCCTGCTAGGCTCCCCTTTCCGGTCAGTTCGAGGATCCCTCAAAGTGTTCAAAAGGTTATTCTGCGCCGTCAGCGCGCTTGCGCTTTTCGCCTGCGCCAGCTCTTCCGGCCTTTCCGAAGAGCCCAACTATGTCGCCGGCTATGGCGACGGATGCGCGACCGCCCACGAACAGGACAAGAGCTTTTCAACAAAGCGCGTCAAGGACGATTACCTGTTCGAAAACGATCGCGCCTATCGCGCCGGCTGGCGTCAGGGGTGGCAGCAATGCCAGAGCCCCTATCGCAAGGCCGACGACGGCGGGCGGATCCTCGGCGATGAACCCGGGTTCTAATAAACCGCCGGCGCCAGATGGGCGGGCCTGACGGCGTCGAGATAGCGCACGAACGACCGCTCGACTGCTTTACGCGCCCCGCCGATGATGTTGCGCCGCCAAGTGTAGCCGTAGGCGTCTTCAAACGCGCATCCCCCAAGCTTCCCGCGCATGTCTTCAACGTCTTTCGCGCGCATCGGAATGAGGTTGGGGTAGGAATACATGAACGAAACGCCGTTCCCGCCGGGCGTCACCTGGAGCGCGTCGCCGGTGAACAGGGCGCCTTTAGGGCGATTATCATCCATCCAGTGAAGCACGGCGCTTCCTGGGAAATGCCCCCCGGCTCGAATGAGGCGCACGCCCTCGGCGAGCGCGCAGACGTCTCCGCTCCAGTACATGATGTTCGACGATGAGCGCATGAGCCATTCTCTGTCCGCTTCATGAATGTAGATTGGCGCGCCGCCGAGCGCCTCGCTCCACTCCGCCATCGAAGAATAAAAATGCGGATGCGAGATCGCAATGAGGTCGATCGGCCCTTCCGCCGTCGCGCGCTCGACCGCCTCAGGCGTCACGAGGCTGACAGTTTCCCATAGGATGCGAAGATGCGCGGTCGGCAGGATGAGCGCGCGCTGGTCGATCGCAAACGCTGGCGCAATGCCGATCCCCATCAGCCCGTCATCGTCCTCAATGCGATTGCAGTGGTCCGCGCCGAGCGCCTTCATCGTCGTCCATGACTGGCCGCCCCGCGCGACATATTGCCGATCGTCGGCGCAGATCGGACACGAGGCCGGGGGTTCCGCCCGCTCCTCAAACTGCGCGCCGCATGTCGCGCAAATATGGCTCGCCATCACTGCTTCCTCTTTTTTCGGCCGAGCGCTGTCGCCGCCCAAGCGAGTAGAACGCCTATCAAGCCGCCCGCAACGCCGAAGGCCGCATTGGAGACGGGGTCGGCGCGCGCTGGAAATTCCGCGCCGGCCATGCGCGGCGCCTGCAGATCCTGCGCAATCTCCGCAGCGGTCGCGGGGCTCGTCATCGCCGCAAGGAGCGTAAGGGCCGCTTCGTAGGAGACGACGCCGCCATTCGATGTGATGAAGCGTCCGTCGACAACGACATTCCGGTCAACCTGAACGCGGACGGCGGGATAATCGCGCTGAAAGGCCGCCTCTCCGCCCGCCCATGTCGTCGCGTTGCGCCCATTGAGCAGCCCCGCTGCAGCGAGAACGCGTGCGCCCGAGCAATTGCTCGCGATCCATGCGCCTTGCCGCGTGTGCCGCGTAACGAAACCTCGAAGCGTTTCATTCCGGACAATCGGTCCCATCGAATAACTGCTTGGCACGATGACTGCTTCGAAATCGCCCCCGTCCGTCAGCGACTGATCCGCCTGAAGCTTGAGCCCCTCTTCCGTGATGACGTCGCGATCAGCGTCGATTGAGATCGTCGTGACGGAGACATCGCCAAGCATCGATTTTTTCGAGGCGGCGCCGAACACTTCGAGCGGCGCTGTGACATCGCTCGTCAGCACGCCGTCATAGACGATGACGGCGACGCGCGCCGGACGCGCTTCCGCCGCCGAAGCGGTCATCGCGCACGCAGCGCCGAAAGCGGCGGCAAGACCGGTAACCGGGCGGGCCGCGTTCATTGTGAGTCGAGCGCTTGCGGCGCAACGCCGTTCGCTGCGCACCACGCAAGATACTGCTCGCGAAGTCTTGCTGTGTCGGTGAAGCTCAGCATTTCGCCGTCATCGCCGACATAGATGACGCGTCCGGTGAGATTTATCTGCACGATGCAGGGCTCGTCGCCGACACAGCGCCAGCAATCCTCATTGCCTGGCGGCTCATAGACATAGGCGCCGGGGCCTGCGATCTCGCCGGTTCCAAGCTCTCGCGAGCCGGACACGTTGAAGGCGTGCACAGCGCCCGTGTGACGGTGGCGGCCGACGCTGACCCCCGGATCGACCCTAAGCTGGAGGCTGCGTTCATCGCCGGCGAACCGCAAGGGCCGCACCGATACGCCGGGGCTCAGCGGCATCCAAGGGAGTTCGGTCGTCATGATCGGCGTTGAAGTCTTATCCATCGACGTTCCTCCTGTTTATCTCGACATCAAGATAACTCGCGTTCCCTTGACGTCAAGATAAATTGGCGCACAATCTCGCGATGGCTGAGAAACCGCCCGCGGACCATGTCGCCTTCATCCACGCCCAGTGGAGGCGCGAAGCGCCCGAGATCGACCTTGACGGATCAAGGATCATTGCGCGGGCGCGGCGGATCACCCTTCTCGCTCGGGGAAGAATCGAGGCGGTGTTCGCCGCTCACGGACTTGATACGGGCGAATTTGATGTGCTCGCGACCTTGCGCCGTTCGGGGACGCCGTTCGCGCTTCGTCCGACCGAACTCTATCGCGCGATGATGATTTCCTCCGGCGGGCTGACGGACCGCCTCGACAGGCTCGAAGCGCGAGGGCTCATCCGGCGAAAACAGGCGAAGGAGGACAAGCGAAGTTTTCTTGTCGAACTGACGGCGAAGGGGCGCGCCTTGATCGAGGCCGCATTCGCCAAGGACATGGCGGTCGAAAACGAAATGGTCGCGGGCCTTTCCGCAGCGGAAAAAGACGAACTCGTGCGCCTACTGACGAAACTCGCCGCAGATCTCGAATCATGAGGGGCCGGCGAGCCCCTTAGAAGGGCCCCATGGGCCAGCCGGAGAAGGTCCTCAATCGAGGAGGCTCGCCGTTTTGTGCGCGAGAACGTCGGAGGGAAAGAAGCCGCAGTCGATCAGCGCGCTCCCGCGGGAAAGAGAAAGGAGATGCTTCGCCCCGGTTACGGTCCTGCGCCGCCGAGACTGCGCAGGACGACGCCGTGCGCTGGTCCTTTGTTGTCGTTCATTGCATCTGCGCCTTGCCGCCCGAAACGATGCGAACGACCCCCGCCCAGAGGTTGTAGAAGAAGACGAATACCGTCGCGACGAACCAGCCGTAAAGCGCGCTTGCGATCAGGCCGTAAAAGAAGCTCGCAAGATTGAGGAGTTCAAACCCCGGAAAGATTTCGAGAAGCAGCGCGTGCCCTTTAAGGTTCGGAAAGACCGTCCAGAGCGCGACGCAAAGCACGTAGATGACCTGAAACAGCATGCAGCTTGCGAACAATGTCGGCAGATACGCCAGCGGATGACACTTGGTCATGACCGTTTCCTCCGTTTTCGGCGGCTATGAAGATCCCCGAGGCCCGCCGCCGTCCGGCCTCCGGTGATCGCGGCCCCCTCGGCCATGTCGGCCTTGGCCGTGAAAGAGATGAAGCGCCGGGCAGATCAACAGGACGAGGTATGGGAAAAACCCGAGCGCATGTCCCCAATGCTCGCGCAGCGTGAAGAACGCGGCGATGACGGCGAGCGAAAGAGCGACGTAACCCCACCGGCGATCGCGTTTCATGGCTTACTTCTCATGACGCCGGCTTCCGCGCGGCATGAATGTAAATGAGGCCGGTCAGCGTCGGCAGGCGCAGCTTTTCCTCAATGTCGTCGAAGCCCGCGTCGCGCATCAATTCGGGAACGACGCCGTCGGCGTTCGGTTGCGTGTCTTCGCGTCCGTCAAGCGCCTGCACCGTCGCTCGAAACAGAAATCTCGCGAGCGGCGAATTCTGCAAGCCGTAATCCGCGACGAGAAAGCGGCCGCCGGGGCCAAGATGCGAATAGGCCGCATCGATGATCCGCTTCTTCTCCGCGAGCGGAACCTGATGAAGAACGAGACTTGAAACGATGACGTCAGCGGCTTGATCGCCAGCGCTTTCAGGAAAATAACCAACGCGGAATTCGGCGCCGGTGCGAGCGGCCTTCGCCCTCGCCCGTCGCACGGCCTCGCCGTCAGGGTCGACGCCGAGATACCGGGTTTCCGGGGACGCCTTGCGGAGGAGCGCCGCGAGGCTTCCCGTTCCCGACCCGACATCAATGATCGACCGGCGCGCGCCGGTCTTGATTTCGTCAACAAGCGCGCGCCGCCAGATAGTCTCGCGCGTCGTCAGCGCAACCGCCGCATCATAAAGCGGGGTCAACGCGGCATGGCCGAGCGGCGGGGTGTAGCCGGATGCTTTCGCAGCGGCGCTCATCAGGCGCCTCCTTTGAGCCTCACTCTGTTGAGACGCAACGAATTGGCGATGACCGAGACTGAACTCGCCGCCATCGCCGCCGCCGCGATCATCGGCGACAGGAGATCGCCGGTGAAAGGATAGATCGCGCCAGCGGCGACCGGAATGCCGGCGACGTTGTACGCGAAAGCGAAGAAGAGATTCTGGCGGATGTTGCGCATCGTCGCTTTCGAGATCGTCCTTGCTCGAACAATGCCGCCGAGATCGCCTTTCAAAAGCGTAACGCCGGCGCTCTCGATGGCGACGTCGGTTCCGGTTCCCATGGCGATCCCTACATCGGCGGCGGCGAGCGCCGGCGCGTCATTGACGCCGTCGCCGGCCATCGCGACGATCGAGCCTTCGCCCCTCAATCGCGCTACGACTTTCGCTTTGTAATCAGGGAGAACTTCCGCCTCGACTGCGTCGATTCCAAGCCGCCGGCCGACCGCTTCAGCGGTCGTCTTGTTATCGCCGGTCAGCATCACGAGCTTGATCCCGGCCTTCTTGAGCGCGGCAAGCGCAGCCGGCGTCGACGCCTTTATGGGATCGGCGATGGCCAGGACAGCCGCCGCCTTGCCGTCGACCGCGAGATAGATCGCGGTGGCACCGTCCGCGCGGCGCGCTTCGGCCTTGTTCTTCAGCTTGTCGGTCGTAACGCCGAGTTCGCGCAAATACCGTTCGGCGCCGAGAGCGACGCGGCGGCCCTCGACGACGCCGACGACGCCTTTCCCGGTCGGGGAATCGAACTCTGCAGGTTCGGCGAGCCTGATCTTGCGCGCCTGCGCCGCCTCGACAATCGCCATGGCGAGCGGATGCTCGCTGCGGCTTTCAAGACTGGCTGCAAGGCGCAGCGATTCGGTTTCATCAACGCCCTCCGCAAGGTCGATGCCGACGACCGCCGGCCTCCCTTCAGTGAGCGTGCCCGTCTTGTCGATGACGAGCGTGTCAACTTTTTCCATGCGTTCGAGCGCTTCGGCGTTCTTGATGAGGACCCCGGCGCGCGCACCGGCGCCGACGCCGGTCATGATCGACATCGGCGTCGCGAGCCCGAGCGCACAGGGGCAGGCAATGATGAGGACAGAGACAGCAGCGATGAGGCCGTAGGTGAAAGCAGGCTGCGGCCCGATAAACAACCACGTGAAGAACGCGCCGATCGCAACGACGATGACGGCCGGCGCGAACCAGCCTGAGACCTGATCGGCGAGGCGCTGGATCGGCGCGCGGCTTCGCTGCGCTTCGGCGACGAGATGAACGATCTGCGACAGCATGGTGTCGCGGCCGACGCGCGTCGCTTCCATGATGAGCGCGCCTGTCTGATTGACCGTGCCGCCGATCAGTTTGTCGCCGGCGGTTTTGGTCACCGGCATCGATTCGCCGGTCACCATCGACTCATCGATCGACGAGCGGCCATCGACGACCTTGCCGTCGACCGGAACTTTTTCGCCGGGGCGGACGCGGAGCTTATCGCCGACCGCGATTGCATCGATCGCGACTTCCTCATCCGTTCCGTCGGGACGGATGCGGCGCGCCGTTTTCGGAGCGAGATCAAGGAGCGCGCGGATGGCGCCCGAGGTGCGCTCGCGGGCCCGGAGTTCGAGCGCTTGTCCGAGGAGGACAAGGACCGTGATGACGGCGGCGGCTTCGAAATAAACGGCGACGGTTCCGTGCTCGGTTCGAAACTCGGACGGGAAGAGCTGCGGCGCCAGCGTCGCGACAACGCTGTAGACCCACGCGACCCCCGTTCCGAGCGCGATCAGTGTGAACATGTTGAGACGGCGCGTCACAACCGACCTGGCGGCGCGTTCGAAGAACGGCCAGCCCGCCCACAGCACGACTGGGCTCGCCAGCAGCAACTGCAGCCACGGATTGAGGTTCGCCGGAACGAGTTTGTCGATGCCGAGAAGGTGCGCGCCGTTTTCGAGCGCGAGCAGAGGAATGGCGAGTGTTGCTCCGATGACGAACCGGCGCTGCATGTCGGCGAGTTCCGGGTTGCGCCCCTCGCTCGCCGCCGGGGTCGCCGGCTCAAGCGCCATGCCGCAGATCGGACAGGCGCCGGATGAGGTTCGACGCACTTGCGGATGCATGGGGCAGGTGTAGACGACGCCGGAGAACCCTTTGGGCGTCTCGTCATAAACCTCCGAAGCGAGAGACGCCGCAGGCTCATGCGCGGGACAGCCAGGCGCCCGATGGGCGGCCGCATGATTCGCGTGGTGCGAATGAGCTTCGTTTTTCACGCCGCTTTTGATCCGTTGAAGAAATTGTAGAGCGGAACGAATACGAGCGCCGCATACCAGCCGAGGGCGTACGAAACCGCAAACCCGATCAGGAACCCGACCGGACCACGATGGCCCATGCCGTCCATCAACGCCGTGTGATTCATGACCGCGTCGCCGCCGTTCGGCGCGCCCGCAGCCATTCCCCCGTGATGGAGCAAGGCGAGGACGGCCGTTAGCGTGAACGTGATCGCGAGGAACAGCGAAACGGCGTGGCCTACTGGAACTATTCTCATCTCAGCCTCCTTGCCGGAACGAGCAAAAGCTCAATGCTCGTGCTCGCCTTCGACTTGCGCCGAAGACCAGTGAATGTGCCGTATGCGCCAGCCGTCTTCGCCGCGCGCCAGAACCATTGTCTCCATCATCCGGCTGTGAATTGTCTCGCCGCGAAAGGCGCCGTGCATTGTCGAGGCGGTGACGACAACCGCGATGTCGCCGCTTTCATAAACACGCCTGTCTTCGATTTTGGCGGATACCGCTTTGGTGAATTCCATGTCGGCCGGCATGTGATGAGACTGATATTCGGCGAAGGACCGCTCTGCGCCGCCGCTTTCGGCGATCAGGACATCCGGTGCGAGGAGACGCCCAACCATTGCGGCGTCCCCCGCTCTCAGCGCGGCGCTGAATGCGTCGACAACGCCCGGCGGCGTTGAAACATCGGCCGCGCCACTGGCCGGCTCCGAGCCCGGATCCGCGCTTTCGGCTGTTGCGCTCCCCGCATCGTGTTGGCGATCCGCCCCGTCGCCGTCGTCAGCATTGTCATGATCGCTTCCGTCCGCGTGCTCATGATCGTGGCCTTCGCCTGCCGAGTTCGGCAGCGACGCGACGCCGAGACCGTGATGATAGACGAGACGCCCGCCCTTCCAAGCGGTTGTCGCGAGAAGCCCTGCCGGAACAAGCAGAAGAATCGCAAAGAGCATGGAGGGCGCGCGGCTGCGTCGTGCGAGACGCCAGACGCCGAAAGCGGCAAACAGCGCCGTCGTCACGAGGGCGAAATTCCGATGATCGGTCATCGCCGCGTGCGAAGGCCCGTCATGAGCGACGGAATGATAGGCCTGAAAACCAGCGACGACAGCCGCTGCGGCGGATGCGATCCCGAGCGCCAGCATCCAGTCGCCGGCGATCCGCATCGATGTCTTCAATTGCGTCCCCTCGGGCGAAAACATGGAGGCGATGAAGAATAAGGGCGCCGTCGCCAGGAATCCGATGACGAAATGCACAACGAGCGGATGAAGATTAGGCTCAATCATCAAAAATCCCCTCTTCTCTCAATCAGAACCAGAACCGGACGCCCGCAACAAACGAAAGATCGGAGGAATCCTCTCCCCGCGCGCGGACGAAATCCGCCGTATCGCCGACGCTCCGCGCCCACGAAACGCCGACATAGGGCGCAAATTCGCGCCTGATCTCATAGCGAAGCCGCAAACCGGTCTCCGCCGTTGAGAGGCCCGCGCCGGTTTCAAGGTCGGGAATATCCTGAAACGCGAAGTTCAGCTCGGCGCGCGGCTGCAAGATGAGGCGCTGCGTCAGCAGGAATTCATATTCCGCCTCGATGCGCGCGGTGACGTCGCCGTGGCCGCTGACGAAAGCCGCGGCGTCGATTTCAAAAAGATACGGCGCCAGCCCCTGCACGCCTATGACGCCGTAGGTGCGGTCCTCGAACGGCGCGAAATCATGGCGCACGCCCGTCTGAATATCCCAGAAGGAGCCGATGGCGCGCGAATAAAGCGCCTGCAACTCCGCCTCCTCGAATTCATCGGCGGCGAAGTCATATTCGCCTTCGGTCTTGATCCAGAGCTTGTTGATGTCGCCGCCATAAAAGCCCTGCGCATCCCAGAGGAATAAAGGATCGCCCTCATTCGCCTGATATTCGAAACGCTCGCCCTCGACATAGGTGAGCGTTCCGCCGCCGTGATGATGCTGCATGTGCGCGCGCACGGCGGCGGTCGCTTCGGGATCGATGACTTCTTGCGCTTTGGCGGCGACGGGCGATGCGAGGAGCGCGGTCAGGATGAGAGCGATGCGCATCAGTGATGGCCCTCATGCGAGGATTGGTCAGACTGACGCGCCGAGTGTTCGCTATGATCCTGCGCCGGCCCTTGTCCATCTTGCTCCATGCCGCCCATGCGATGGACGCGAACCGTCTGCATCATGCCGGCGATCATGTGAAACAGGAGATGGCAATGGAACGCCCATTCGCCCGGCGCGTCGGCGGTGACGTCGAGCGAAAACTTGTCGCCGGGTTTGACGACGATCGTATGTTTGCGCGGCTTGTTCGCATGATCGCCGGTGACGACGTCGAAGAACATGCCATGGAGGTGGATCGGGTGATTCATCATCGTATCGTTGACGAGCGTCAGGCGCAGCCGTTCGCCTTCATGAAAGAGGATCGGCTCTTTCACGTCCGAGAATTTGACGCCGTCGAACGACCACATATAGCGTTCCATGTTGCCGGTGAGGTGGAGTTCGATCTCGCGGCCCGGCTTGCGGGTGTCGGGATTTTCGTCGAGGCTTTTCAGTTGCGCATAAGTGAGGACGCGGTGCGGGGCGTCTTCAAGGCCGATCCCCCGATCGGCGAGCCGGTTCGCCGGCGCTTCCGCCATCATGTCGACGCCGACGCCGGTCGGATGATTGTGCGTCTGAACGCCGGCGCCTGGCGCGGCGCCGTGATTCATCGACCCATGATCCATGGCCCCCTGATCCATTGATCCATGATCCATCGCCGCCGGCGGCGCTCCATGATCCATGCCGCCGTGACCTGCGCCGTGCTGCATCGCCATGTCTTTCATGGTGAGCGTCGGGCGCTCGCGAAGCGACGGGATTTCCGCGCTCATGCCGGCGCGAGGGGCGAGCGTTGCACGCGCAAAGCCGCTGCGATCGATCGTTTCTGCGAAGAGGGTATAGGCGCGATCTTCCGGGCGAACGATGACATCATAGGTTTCCGCGATCCCGATCTGGATCTCATCGGTCTCGATGGGTTCGACATTGATCCCGTCCGCCGCGACGACGGTCATGGGAAGGCCCGGAATCCGCAAATTGAAGATCGTCATCGCCGCGGCGTTGACAAACCGCAATCTCACTCGCTCGCCGGGGTTAAAGAGCCCTGTCCAGTTGTCGCCCGGCCCGTGGCCATTGACGAGATAGGCGTAAACGGCGCCGGTCACATCCGCGATATCCGTCGGCGCCATGCGCATGTCGCCCCACATGGCGCGTTCGGCGAGGGCGGCGTCAAAACCCTGATCGCCGGCGTCGGCGAAGAAGTCGCCGAGCGTGCGCTTCTGGTAGTTGAAGGCCTCGCTTGATTTCTTCAGCTTGCGGAAGAGTTTTTCGGGATTCTCCCAGGTCCAGTCGCCGAGCATGACGACATGCTCGCGGTCGTATCGGACGGGATCGGCGCCCTTTGGGTCGATGATGATCGGCCCGTAATGGCCTATCTGCTCCTGAAGCCCTGAATGGCTGTGATACCAATAAGTCCCGGACTGTTTCACCGGAAAGCGATAGACGAAGGACTCATGCGGACGAATGCCGGGAAAGGAGACGCCCGGGACGCCGTCCATGCCGGCGGGAAGCAGAACGCCATGCCAGTGGATCGACGTGTCTTCATCGAGATGATTGGCGACATTGAGTGTGATGTCATCGCCCTCGCGCCATCGAAGGAGCGGCCCCGGGAAGGATTCGTTGATGAGAACTGCGCCGCGCGCCCTTCCGTCCACGGAGACGCTCGCGCGGCCGACCGCGAGATCGAAATTCGAGCCCGAAAGCGTCTGAAGGCCTGATGCGGCCGCTTTCGCCTTCGCCCACGGCGCAAGGACGCCCAAACCAAGGGCGCTCGCGCCGAGCGCGGCGGATCGGCTCAGAAATCGGCGGCGGGAAATCATACGGATATCACTCCAATCTTGACAGGGACCTTATACCCCTGTAGGGTATTCGTCAATAGCGCGTCCTGAGGAGCCTTCATGCCCCGTCATCGCAAAATTGCGCCCGAGGATTCGCCTCAAGGCGAGGCGCGTCATTCGCATGGCGACGCCGACGCCCGCGCGAGGATCGTCAACCGCCTTCGACGCATCGAGGGCCAGGTCGCGGGTGTTGCGCGCATGATCGACGATGACCGCTACTGCATCGACATCCTGACGCAATTGCAGGCGGTCAAGGCTGCGCTCTCAAAAGTCGAGGACGCTGTCCTGCAAGATCACGCCGCGCACTGTGTCGCCGCCGCCATCAGATCCGGAAACGCCGACGATCAGCATGCGAAGTTTTCAGAACTCGTCGAGCTTTTCGCGAAGGTGAAACGATAGCGATGACAGACGCCCGCCCGGGAACGGGCGGGCGCCCTTCGTCAATCGCTTAGGCTAGCAGCAGCCTCCGCCATTGCAGCATGCGGCGAGGAAATCGCAGCACGCCGCCGCTTTTGCGGCAAGCTCAGGGGTTGCAGCGAAGGCGGTCGCGAGTCCGAGCGTCGCGACGCCGGCGAGAAATGCAAATGCACGTTTCATGATTGTCTCCTTTGAATGATGGAAATTTCAGGCGTTCAAAGGATGATGGTTCGCGGCGGCGGCGCCTCGGGCTTTTGCTGAGTTGTGCGAGGATGGTCGACCGCCGCAGCGAAATCGATCGCAAAGAAATCGGCGTGCAGAACGACCCGCGTCGCTGCAGGCGGCGCAATCCCGC
>JBMOOR010000087.1:0-2537 GCA_049324555.1 Pseudomonadota bacterium
CGTCTTCATCGAGCGAGCGAGCGGCGAAACCGCCGTTCGCGACGATTGCGGCGAGCGCGTCGAGCCTCCTATCAGCGTCGCCCGCGCGCAAGGCATCGCCGAGGAGGCGCCTAGCCGCCTCGCTCGCCGCCGCGCTTTTCGTAGCGGCCGCCGCCGCAGATTTTGCAAGCGCCTTGATGCTCGCTTGAATAGTGGCGCCTCTTGCGCCCCTCCCAGCGAGAATCAAATTGAGTTCGGCGCGATCGCGAGGATTGCTGGCGAATGCGGCGGCGTCTTCAAGATCGAGCGCGAGCCCCATCGCCTCGGCGGAAGCATCTGTCACAGGCGAAGCCTCGAACAGCGTTGCGATCGCACGCGCCTGCAACGGTCCCGGCGCGGCGGCGATCGGCGAGATCGCAGCGATCGCTTGCTCGTTCGGCGCATCCTTCTCCCCTGTTGCGATGCGGATCAACGACTGCGCCGGCGACAGATCGCCCGACCTTCGCATCCGTGCAATCGCTTCATCGAGTTCGCGCGCAAGATCGATGTCGCCATGATCGAGCGCCGCGAGCGCAAGAATTTCCTCAATCGGCGCGGCGACAGGATCCGGCAATGATGAGAGAAGCTCGATTTCCGCCCCGCCCATTTGCGGCGCTTCGCCTTCCCTGGCGCGCGCCGCTTCGCGGATAAGAGCGACGAGGCGCCCGCACGAGGAAAGCGAATCGAACTCGACGTCGGCGGGCGCGCCTGACATGAGAGCCGCAAGCGCGGCGACCGCCGTTGCGCGAGGATCGTCGATTTCCTTGACGGTCGCGCCCGCTTCCTCCGCAAAGCCGATGACGAGATAGGAAACGGCGAGCTGCAGTTCGATTTCGCGCCGATACTTGTTTTGAGGATCAAGGACGACTTTCTTCAGCGCATCGATTGCGCCGATCGGATCGGCCGAGATCGCCGCCGCTGTCTCCGAAAGCATGTCGGGCGTCAGGCATGCGATCGATCGGATCTCGCCGGTGCGCAGCGCGGGCCGTTCTTGCGCTGCTGTTTTGCGAGAGGACGGGTCGGCGGCCCCGCCGGCTCCCGCCGGGTCAGGCTGTCCCTTTAACGCGACGACGCCTTTCGACTCCGCATCGATGAGACGCTCCTTGAGCGACGCACGCGCGGCTTCAATGAGGGCGCGTTCATTCGCGTCGTCATTCGCCGACGCGAACATCGGCGACAAGACGCCGATTGCGAGGATCAGCGATGCGACCCTGACGCTCATGCGGCTTCCTTTTTCAATGCCTTCAGCGACTCTTCGACTTCCGAAAAGCTCGGACGATCCTTTTTCGGCACGTTGCGCCGCGCGACCTCGACGCACATCTGCGGCTCATGCATGTGAAGGCTGGCGACGATCGTTTCGCGGATGAGCGCGTAAAAGCGCTGGTCCTGCTCCTGCACCGCGGCGATCTTTTCCGAGAGCGGTCCGACAAGGCCGTAGGCGAGAAAGACCCCGAGGAACGTGCCGACGAGCGCGCCGCCAATCATCTGGCCGAGGACCTCCGGCGGCTTGTCGATCGAGGCCATGGTCTTGATGACGCCGAGAACCGCCGCAACGATCCCAAGCGCCGGAAGCCCATCCGCCATTTTTTGAAGCGCGTGGGCGCCGTGCATGCTGTCGTGCTGCATCGCTTCAAGCTGCTTTTCGAGAAGCTCCTCGACCTGGTGCGGATTGTTGAAATTCATGAGGATCGACCGGATCGTGTCGCAGATGATTTCAACCGCATCCTTGTCGGCGGCGATTTTCGGATAGCGCTGGAAAATTACGGATTCCGCCGGCGCCTCGATATGCGCCTCGACCCGCACGGCGCTCTCGCGCGCAAGGCGCAGGAGTTCGAACATCAGGCAGAGGACGTCGGCGTAATCGCGCCGCTTCCATTTGGGTCCCTTCACCGCCTTCCCGATATCGGCAAGCGTCTTCTTGATGACCTCGATGTCGTTGCCGACGATGAACGCGCCGATTGCGGCCCCGCCGATGATGATCATTTCATGCGGCAGCGAATGAAGAATGATTTCGAGCTTGCCGCCGGCGAAAACGTATCCGCCGAACACCATCGCAAGGATGATCGCAACGCCGATGAGGCTCGTCATGAGCGCCCCGCCATCAGCACGGTGATCGCATAGGCGCGCTCCGGAGCGAGCGTCGCCATGATCGCGGAGGCGCTCTCCCCGCTCATCGCCAGGAAAAGACCGGCGGCGAATTCAGGGTCCATCTCGCCGATGATCGCGCCCGCGAGCGGAGGCTTCATCCGTTCATAAATCGCCGAAACGCGCCGCGCATCCTCGCTCTTCGCCGATTCAATTTTTTCGAGCGCCTCGAGTGCGGATTGGTTGAGCGTTTCAAGCTCCGCGATCCTTTCTTCGACGTGACGCCCGAGGACGCGCATCGTCTGCTCA
The DNA here is from genome assembly GCA_049324555.1 of Pseudomonadota bacterium. Taxonomy (GTDB): domain Bacteria; phylum Pseudomonadota; class Alphaproteobacteria; order Caulobacterales; family Parvularculaceae; genus Amphiplicatus. Next base: position 2,413 of record JBMOOR010000087.1, read on the forward strand.
TCCTCGGCCATGTTCGTCTTGCGCGCTTCAAGCAGTTCAAGTTCCCGTTTCAGCGTCTCGGCAAGCGCGCCGGTTAAGCAGAGCGGCGCCTTGCGGGCGGCAGGCGCCTCGCCCGGCACCATCGT
>JBMOOR010000088.1:0-22770 GCA_049324555.1 Pseudomonadota bacterium
CGACGTCGCCTTCCTCTTTCCGTGGGCGGTGACGCTCTTCAATCCGACCCTCGGCGCAACCCGCGATTTCCAGATCTTCGCTTTCTGGTCGATGTTCGTTTTCCTCGCCGTTTTCGCGATCGGCTTCCTATATGAATGGAAGAAGGGAGCGCTCGAATGGCGCTAGATGAACCCGTTCTCGCCCGCGAGGGGCTGGTTTATCGGCCTGACGCGAAGGACCCATTCTTTTCGGAGCTTTCCGATCAGCTCGCCGATCGCGGCTTCATGACAGCGCCGGCGGATGCGCTCATCAATTGGGCGCGCACCGGTTCGTTGATGTGGATGACGTTCGGATTGGCATGCTGCGCAGTCGAAATGATGCAGGCGTCGATGCCGCGCTACGATCTCGAGCGTTTCGGCTTCGCTCCGCGCGCCTCGCCGCGGCAGTCGGACGTTATGATCGTCGCCGGGACCTTGACCAACAAGATGGCGCCGGCGCTCCGCAAGGTTTACGACCAGATGCCGAACCCGCGCTATGTGATCTCGATGGGATCCTGCGCCAACGGCGGCGGTTATTATCACTATTCCTACGCGGTCGTTCGCGGCTGCGACCGGATCGTCCCCGTGGACATCTATGTGCCGGGCTGTCCGCCGACGGCCGAAGCGCTCGTTTACGGCGTCCTTCAGCTTCAGAAGAAAATCCGCCGCGAAGGCTCGATTGTCAGATAGGAAATATGGCCGACGAGCTGAAAGAACTGGGCGAGCACATCGCCGCCGCCATTGATGACGACATCCGCGGATGGCGTGTCGCTCACCGCGAGCTGACGATTGACGCGCATGCGGCGCGCATCGCGCATGTTTTGAAATTCCTGCGCGACGATACGCTTTGCCGTTTCCTCCAGCTCATCGATCTTTGCGGCGTCGATTATCCAGATCGCGCCAAGCGTTTCGACATCGTCTACCATCTGCTCTCGATGCACAATAACAGCCGTATCCGCGTGAAAATCGAAGCGGGAGAGGACGAAACGGTTCCATCCGTCCGCGAGATTTTTCCGTGCGCCGACTGGTTCGAGCGCGAAGCGTTCGACATGTATGGAATTCTCTTCGCCGAGCACACAGACCTTCGCCGCATTCTGACCGATTACGGGTTTGAAGGACATCCGCTGCGCAAGGACTTTCCGCTGACTGGCCATGTCGAGGTCCGCTACGACGATCAGCAAAAGCGCGTCGTCTATGAGCCGGTAAAGCTCGTGCAGGAATTCCGGAACTTTGACTATTTGTCGCCGTGGGAAGGGGCGAAGTACGTGCTGCCGGGCGACGAAAAAGCCAAAGGGAATGGGTGATGGCTGACGATGCGCGCATTGTGCAGGACTCGCCCTCGGACGCGTCGGCGGGCCGCAATTTCACCATCAATTTCGGGCCGCAGCATCCAGCCGCGCACGGCGTTCTGCGTCTCGTGCTTGAGCTTGATGGGGAAGTCGTCGAGCGCGTTGATCCGCACATCGGGCTACTTCATCGCGGCACCGAGAAGCTGATCGAATACAAGACCTATCTGCAAGCGATCCCCTATTTCGATCGCCTCGATTACGTCGCGCCGATGAATCAGGAGCACGCTTTCTGTCTTGCGGCGGAAAAGCTCTTGGGGATCGAGGTTCCGCGCCGCGCGCAGCACATCCGCGTTCTCTTTTGCGAAATCGGCCGCCTTCTCTCGCACATCCTCAATGTGACGACGCAGGCGATGGACGTCGGCGCGCTGACCCCGCCGCTCTGGGGATTTGAAGAGCGCGAAAAGCTGATGGTGTTTTACGAGCGCGTCTCCGGCAGCCGCATGCACGCCGCCTATTTCCGCGTCGGCGGCGTCCATCAGGACATGCCTGAGGCGCTTATCAACGATATCGACGCCTGGTGCGATCAATATCCGCAAAAACTCGCTGACATTGAAACCCTCATTACCGAGAACCGCATCTTCAAACAGCGCAACGTCGATATCGGCGTCGTCAAGGCTGAGGAAGCGTTCCAATGGGGCTTCACCGGCGTCATGCTGCGCGGTTCCGGAATCGCGTGGGATTTGCGCAAGTCGCAGCCTTATGAAACCTATGACGAATATGAGTTCGACGTGCCGATCGGCAAGAACGGCGATTGCTGGGACCGCTATCTTTGCCGCGTCGAGGAGATGAAGCAGTCGGTCTCCATCATGAAGCAGGCGATCGCGAAAATCCGCGCCGAAGGGCCGGGTCCGGTGATGACGACCGACGGCAAGGTCGCGCCGCCGCGCCGCGGCGAAATGAAGAAGTCGATGGAAGCCCTCATCCATCATTTCAAGCTCTACACCGAAGGCTTCAAGGTTCCCGAAGGCGAGGTCTACGCCGCGGTCGAGGCGCCGAAGGGCGAGTTCGGCGTCTATCTCGTCTCCGACGGCTCCAACAAACCCTATCGCTGCAAGATCCGCGCGCCGGGGTTCCCGCATCTCCAAGCCATGGACTGGATGTGCAAGGGGCACCTCCTCGCCGACGTTTCGGCGATCATCGGCTCGCTTGATATCGTGTTCGGGGAGATTGATCGGTGAGTGCAGAAGCCAACCAGAACGATGGTGACCGCAATCGTGCTAATCAGGTTGCGGATAATTTTCGTGCTTTGGTTGCGCTTATTCTCTCTGCTGCGCTAGGAGCGGAACTTGTCAAGGGAAGCCCGCAAAATCCTGTATCTTGGGTAGGGCTTTTGGCAATCGGAGCCTTGTTTCTGCTGGGCCAAAGCTGGCTCATTCAGAAGAGAAAGGCGCAGGCTCGAAGGAGCAAAAAAGATCTGGACGATCAAAAACTCGGAATCTTACTGCAGAATTGGATATACGACGCGATTGCTTACGCTTTGCTCTTAGGTGCAGGCGCGTTGATCGCCTTTGAGAATTCTGCTTGGGCAGCTCTTGCTGCGACTATCGCGGCTGCATTGTTCATCGCGGGGGTTTGTCTTTTGCGGTGGGGCGTAAGGCAATGGGAAGACGGCAAAGAAACCTGCTGTTTCGTCAAGAGTTCGGCAAATTAGGTAGAGCATAATGGCCTCCCGTAAACCCGCAAAAAACCAGCCTTCATCGTTCGCCTGGACTCCCGCCAACAATGCGTGGTGCGACGAGCAGGTGAAAAAATATCCCGCCGGCCGTCAGGCGTCCTGCGTCATCCCGTTCCTGTGAAGCAGGACGGGTGGATCTCGATCCCGATGATGGAGGCGATCGCGCGACAGCTCGAGATGCCTTACATCCGCGTCTACGAGGTCGCGACCTTCTATTCGATGTTCAATTTGGCGCCGGTCGGCGAATTCTTCGTGCAGGTCTGCGGCACGACGCCCTGCATGTTGCGCGGCTCGAAGGAATTGAACGCCGTCTGCGAACGGGTCATCGGCGAGGAAAACCACGTATCGCATGACGGCAAGTTTTCATGGCTCGAAGTCGAATGCCTCGGTGCCTGCGTCAACGCGCCGATGGTGCAGATTTCGACGAAGGACGGCGATCATTATTACGAAGATTTGACGCCGGAGATTTTCGAAGACCTGCTGGCGAAACTTCGCCGCGGCGAGAAAGTAAAAGTCGGCTCGGCCAATCCGAAACGCCGCACATCCAATCCCGAAGGCGATCTCACCTCGCTCACCGATCCGGCGCTCTATGACGGCTCGAAAGCGGCACCGGTCGGGGAACTGCCGAATTCGAAGCCTCCAGCGCCGGCGGAGTAGGAAAATGAAATTGGGTGGTCGCATCGTCCGTCACTCCGGGGCGCCGCGCAGCGGCGAACCCGAAGTCCATGGGCGCGCGATGAGACCCGACATCGATTGCAGGAATGGATTCCGGGTTCCGCGCATAGCGCGGTCCCGGAATGACACCATGTGTTGGACCCGATGACCCTTCTTGAAGACAAAGACCGGATTTTCACAAACCTCTACGGCTTTCAGGACCCCGGTCTTGAAGCGGCGAAGAAACGCGGATGCTGGAATGCGACCAAAGACATTCTTGGCATGGGCCCCGATTGGATCATCCAGCAGATGAAGGATTCGGGGTTGCGCGGGCGTGGCGGCGCCGGCTTTCCGACCGGCCTTAAATGGTCGTTCATGCCGAAGGAAGTCAAAGACCGCCCGCATTATCTCGTGGTCAACGCCGACGAGTCCGAGCCCGGCACCTGCAAGGATCGCGACATCATGCGTCACGATCCGCATCTTCTTGTCGAGGGCTGTCTTGTCGCCTCGTTCGCGATGAAGGCGAACGCCTGTTACATCTATCTCCGCGGCGAATATGTCGACGAGCGCATCGCGCTGCAAAAGGCGGTCGATGAAGCCTATGCGGCGGGCCTCATCGGCAAGAACGCCTGCGGCTCAGGCTTTGATTTCGATCTCTATCTCCATCACGGCGCCGGCGCATACATTTGCGGGGAGGAAACCGCGCTCCTTGAAAGCCTCGAAGGCAAGAAGGGTCAGCCGCGCCTGAAGCCGCCGTTCCCGGCGGGCGCCGGTCTTTACGGCTGCCCGACGACGGTCAACAACGTCGAATCGATCGCGGTCGCGCCGACGATCCTGCGCCGCGGCGCGAAGTGGTTCACGAAATTCGGAAGGCCGAACAATTTCGGCACCAAAGTCTATTGCATATCGGGCCATGTGAACCGTCCGTGCAATGTCGAAGAGGCGATGTCGATTCCGCTGAAGAAGCTCATCGAAACGCATTGCGGCGGGGTCAGGGGCGGCTGGGATAATTTGAAAGCGGTCATTCCCGGCGGCTCGTCAGTTCCGCTCTTGCCGAAGAATATCTGCGACGACGTGCTGATGGATTTCGATGCGCTGCGCGATGTGAAGTCCGGCCTCGGCACGGCGGCGGTCATCGTGATGGACAAGTCGACAGACGTCGTTCGCGCGATCGCCCGGATTTCCTATTTCTACAAGCACGAAAGCTGCGGTCAGTGCACGCCGTGCCGCGAAGGCACGGGCTGGATGTGGCGCGTTCTTGAACGCATGGCGGTCGGCGACGCCAAGACCGCCGAAATCGATAAGCTGCTTGATGTCGCAAGCCAGGTCGAAGGCCACACGATCTGCGCGCTCGGCGACGCGGCGGCCTGGCCGGTGCAGGGCCTCATCCGCCATTTCCGCGGTGAGATCGAAGCGCGAATCAACGCCTATCGCAGCGACCGCCCGCATATTTCGATGGCGGCCGCGGAGTGAGCGGAGACGCATCTTTCGGGGACTTGAAGCCGACTTTTCCCCAGTTTTAAGGGGTTTTTCGACCGCAGGGCGCCAGAATTGCCCGTTTTTCAGGGGTTTTTTGCATTCCAGCGCGCAGAATCTCTTTGCTTTGCTGCGAATCTCGTGAATCTACGCGCACTTCTTCGTTTCACCGCATCATAAAGGAAACACCCGATGCCCCCGGCCAAAAAAGCCCCCGCCAAAAAAGCCGCCGCGCCAGCGAAAGCGCCCGCCGCTGCGAAAAAGACGCCGTCGGTTCTGACGCTGAAGCATCTCGCTGCGGACCTCGCCAATTCGCATGACATGCCGAAAAAGCAGGTCGAAGGACTTCTCAATGACTTCGTCACGCTGATCGGCAAGAACCTGAAGAAAGGCGCCAAGCTCCGCTTCTCGGGTCTCGGCATCCTGCAGGTTCGCCACCGCCCGGCGCGCATGGGCCGCAATCCTGCGACCGGTGAAGCAATTAAGATCAAAGCGTCGAAGAAGATCGCCTTCCGTCCCGCGAAGGACCTCAAAGAGTCGATCTAATTCGATCTTGAGTTGAATTGACGCCGCTCACGCGCTCTGGTTTTCAGCCCCGATCGGGCGAGAATATCCAAGGACGCCGGAGTGGCGTCATTGCATTTAGGCGGCGCAGTGACAGAAAAACATTTCGTCCTCTTCTATGAAGCTGGCGATAATTACGTCGAACGCCGGGCGGCGCATCGCGCGCAGCACCTCGCGTTGGCGCGCGAGGCCGAAGCGCGCGGCGAACTCGTGCTCGCGGGCGCTTACGCCGATCCGGTCGATGGCGCTGTTCTGGTGTTCAAGGGTGAGACCCGCGACGTCGCCGCCCGTTTCGCCGAGCGCGACCCCTATGTCACAGAAGGTCTTGTTCGGTGTTGGCGGGTGCGTGAATGGACGACGGTTGTCGGCGCGCTCGCCTTGAACGAGGTCAAGCTGTGACGGTCCTCATCAGACAGGCGTTTGAAGAAGATGCGCCGACGCTCGCAGAACTCGGCGCTGAGACGTTCGTCGCGACGTTCGGGCATCTTTATGACGCAAGGGACCTGAAAGCGTTTCTTGAGAAGAACCATTCCCAAATTGTCTATGAAGAGCTTCTCAAAGATCCAGAATATGGACTTTGGATCGCGGAATCGGAGGAGGGCGAAGCGATCGGTTACGCGGTCGCCGGTCCGTGCAGCCTGCCCGTTCCCGATATGCCGCCGAATTCTGGCGAGCTTGCGCGTCTCTATCTGAAAAAAGGAGTTCAGGGCGGCGGGCTTGGCGCGCGCTTGCTTGAAGTCGCACTTGAATTCCTGCGCGATCGCTTCGCGCATATTTATCTCAGCGTCTATGCGGAAAATTTCGTCGCGCAAAAACTTTATCAGCGATTTGGCTTCGTGAAGATCCACGACTATTTTTACATGGTCGGCGAACACGCCGATCCGGAGTGGATCATGGAGCTGAAGAACGGCCGATAAGCTTGCGCGCCATTTCAGTAGCGCGCAAGCACATGCAGCGCCGTCCAGTGGGTCTTGCTGAAGCGCCGCTCTTTCTGGTCGGCATACTGCACACAGACAATTTCGCTCGCGCTTGATCGCCGGAATTCGCCGAGGACGGCGCGCTGCGCGCCACGCGTTTGCTCGACAAAAAGAGCGTCGTCGCCGCCCTTTATCGGTCGTACGGGATCGACCCATACGATTTCGCCGGCCTTGAAGCGGGGCGCGGCGGCCTCGTCCGGCGCGTAAAACCCGAACACTTGCGCAGCGTGTTCGAAGGCGGGCGCACGCGGCCTTGCGTCAATCGCCGGAAGATCGCGACGCAGCACCCAGCGCGCACCTTCATCCGGCTCCGCGGCGTATATTGGAGCGTCCATGCGTGGTCGGGTTGCAAAAGGGCCATGATCGAAAACGGACGCTGCTTCAGCAAAGCCCGCAAGCGGCAACGGCGCTTCAAGAAACTCGGACGCCCTGATGAGTTCATAGGATTTCATGCCGCGCGCGCCGGAAATGATCTTGCTGATTGCGGATTTGTGGAGCCCCATCGCAGCGGCGAGGTCAGTCTGCGTCTTCTCCGGATTGGCTGCGAGCGCTGCGACAAGCCACGACCGATGCTTTTCTTTTTCCGTCTCCATGTCGCGACAGTGTCGCGACTTTCCTGCCAAATCGATGTATGAAATCGCAACTATTGCTGTAGAGAGTTGACGAAATGGAAACTTTTGGAGATTCAATCTGACCGAGAATCATGAGGAAGTTTGGATGGAACAGCAACGACAGAATTCGGTGATTTTGGCCGCGCTCGAAAGCATTTCATCGAGTCAGGCGCGCCTTGAAGAAGCGCTTGCGACCATCGAGAGCCGGGTGTCGCTCGCCTATGACAAGATCGCCCGAATTGCCGAAACGACAACGCGGATCAAATTGCTGGCCGACAACGCCAAGCAGATCAGCCTCGCACACGCGGAAGCGCTGAAGTCGATCGAATCGAGACTGAAGCTCTGAGCGGACTGGCCGCTCGACGGCGGCGTCCGCGCGGCGACGAAGCGCGCGTCGTTTTGAGCCCATAATTCAATTGAAAAATCAAATAGTCCCGCTTAGGCTGCAGTCGATTTCGTTGGGCGGCTGGAGCAACTATGGCCGAGCGCTCGTTTGCAGTGGAAGTCGAGAATCTTCGCCTCGGTGCCGGCGAGACGTTCCGGGGAGAGGGGATTCTCGCCGTCACCAAGGCGCTGCTTCAGTCTGGCGTCTCCTATGTCGGCGGCTATCAGGGCGCGCCGATTTCTCACCTGATGGATGTCCTCTCGGACGCGCAGGAAATTCTCACCTCGCTCGGAGTGCATTTTGAAGCGAGCGCAAGCGAGGCGGCCGCGGCGGCGATGCTCGCCGCCTCGGTCAATTACCCGCTGCGCGGCGCCGTCACCTGGAAATCGACCGTCGGAACCAACGTCGCCTCGGACGCGCTTGCAAACGTTGCGTCAAGCGGCGTTCTTGGTGGCGCGCTCATCATTGTCGGAGAGGACTACGGCGAAGGCTCCTCGATCATGCAGGAGAGAAGTCACGCCTTCGCGATGAAATCGCAGATGTGGCTGCTCGATCCGCGGCCAAATCTTGAATCGATCGTCGCCATGGTCGAACGCGGATTTGAACTGTCGGAAGCCTCGAACACCCCGGTAATGCTCGAACTCAGAATTCGCGCTTGTCACGTCTACGGCTCGTTCGTCGCCAAGGATAACATCAAACCGTCATTCTCGCTCCGCGACGCTATGGAAAATCCGGCGCGCGACTACAGCCGTGTCGTTCTTCCGCCTTCCAACTTCGTTCACGAGGTTGAAAAGATCGAAAAGCGCTGGCCCGCTGCGGTCGACTACATCAGGAAACATCGCCTGAACGAGTTCCTCGGCGGCGACCGGGGCGAAGTCGGCATTATAGTTCAGGGCGGGCTTTACAACACGCTCAACCGGGCGCTCGAACTCGCGGGACTTTCCAACGCGTTCGGCGACACGGAGATCCCAATCTACTGCCTCAACGTCACCTATCCGCTGATCGACGATGAGGTGAAGGGATTTTGCCTCGACAAGAAAGCGGTGCTGTTGGTTGAAGAAGGGCAGCCTGAATATATTGAACAGGCCGTCAACTCGATCCTTCGCAATTCGGATATTCAAACAAGAATTATCGGCAAGGAAGTCCTGCCGCGCGCCGGCGAATATACGAGCGGCGTTCTCTTCGAAGGCGTTCGCAGCTTCCTTGCGAAGCAGGCGCCGCATCTTGCACCAAAGTTCGCGCTGCGAACTGAGGTTGGCGCTGGCGGAGGGACGCACGCCGGTATCGTGCCGCAGCGACCGGCTGGCTTCTGCACGGGGTGCCCGGAACGCCCGGTCTTTTCGGCGATGAAGCTTGTCCAGAAAGAGATCGGCAAATTTCACGTCAGCTGCGACATCGGCTGCCATCTCTTTTCGATTCTGCCGCCGTTCGACATCGGCAACACGACGATGGGTTACGGGCTTGGCTGGGCAGGCGCGTCCGCGTTCGGCGCTGTCGCAAAGCAAAGAACGGTCGCCGTCATGGGGGACGGCGGCTTCTGGCACAACGGACTGACGAGCGGCGTCGGCAACGCAGTATTCAACAAAAGCGACAACGTTCTCGTCATCATCGACAATGGCTATTCCGCGGCGACCGGCGGACAGGACATTCTGTCCTCTCGCGCCGAAAACCGGACGAAAAGCACGAACAACCCGATCGCCGCCGCCGTTCGTGGGGTTGGCGTCAGATGGGTGGAGGAAGTCGACACTTACAATATTGGCAGAATGAAGCGCGTCCTCATGGACGCGATGACGACGGCGGCGAAAGGCCCGAAGGTCATCATCGCGCAGGCTGAATGCATGCTGAACCGTCAGCGCCGCGAAAAACCGCTGCGCGATAAGGCGATCAGGGAAGGAAAGCGCGTCATCCGCGCTCGTTACGGCGTCGATCCCGACACCTGCACGGGCGATCACAGCTGCATGCGCCTGTCCGGCTGCCCCTCGTTGACGCTCAAGGATAACCCCGATCTCTTGCGCGACGACCCGGTCGCCTATGTCAACAATGACTGCGTCGGTTGCGGCGTCTGCGGAGAAAACGCACACGCGGCGATCCTGTGTCCGTCGTTCTATCGCGCGGAGCTTATCCACAATCCGTCAGCCGTCGACAAATTTATGGCGAAGGCCCGCGGCTTGATCATCGGCTTGTTTCAACGAACGGAACTCACCAATCCCGCCCATCCCGGCGAAAGCCGGGGCCCGGCGCTTTCCGCAAAGATAGGCGCAAGCCTCGATCCCGGCGTTCGCAGGGATGAGCGATTGGTGATGTCGGCGAGCGCCGGAGGAAAACCGATCAAGATCGCCGTGATGGGGCTTGGCGGGCAGGGCGGCGGCGTCCTTGCCGAGTGGATCGTAAAAGCGGGCGAGCGATCAGGCTTTATCGCGCAATCGACCTCGGTTCCGGGCGTCGCCCAAAGGACCGGCGCAACCATTTATTACGTGGAGCTCCTTCCAAGGGCGGTCGCGGAAGCAAGAGGAAAACCTCCTATCCTCGCGCTGATGCCCGCGCCTGGAGACGTCGACGTCCTCATCGCCTCCGAAATGATGGAAGCTGGGCGCGCGCTGATGCGCGGGTTTGTCTCCGCCAGGACGACGCTGATTGCATCGAAGCACAGGGTCTATGCGATCGGAGAGAAGATCGCGATGGGAGATGGCCGTCAGAATACGGACCAAGTGAAATCCGCAGCCGAGGCGGCGGCGGGGCGCTGCATCTGGTTCGACATGGAGCGGGCGGCCGAAGATGCGGGCGCCGTCATCAGCGCGGTGATGTTCGGCGCCCTCGCGGGATCGGGCGCAACGTCCTTGCCGAAGGCGAGTTTCGAGGAGACCATTCGCGAGACGGGGCGTGCGGTCGAACGAAATCTTGATGGATTTCAGCGCGGTTTTGACGCTGCAAATCCGGCGGCTCAATCCTCAGCGCCTGAGACGCGCGTCGGGCCGTTGAGTGGTTTCGAAAACGCGGCGCCGGCGGTCGCATCGCTTGCAGCTCGCCTCAGCGCGCTTCCGCGCGGCGTCATGGAATTCGCGCGCGAAGGCGTCAAGCGGGCGGCCGACTTTCAGGATGCGCGTTACGGCGCGCTCTATCTCGACCGCCTGGAGAAAGTTCTTGAGCTTGATCGCGCGAACGGCGGCGATGCAAAACTTCTGCAATTGACGAGAGCGGTCGCCAAACATCTTGCGCTCTTCATGGCTTATGACGACGTCGTCCGCGTCGCCGACCTCAAGACGCGCGCGAGCCGTTTTGCGCGATTTCGTGAAGACGTTCGTGCGGATGAAGGCCAGATCGTGCGCGTGTGGGAGTACATGCACCCGCGCGTTGAGGAATTCTGCGACCTGATGCCGGCGGCGATGGCGAAGGCGATCCTCGGCTCAAAGGGCCCGCGGCGCGCCATCGGCGCCGTCCTGGGCGGAGGACGGCGCATCGCGACGACGAATGTCAGCGGATTCCTCATGTTGCGCATGCTCGCATCGATGCGCTTCCTGCGCCGCGGAAGCTATCGCTTCCGCATTGAAGAAGAGCGCACCGAAAATTGGCTCGCCCTGATAGCGGAGACAGCGCTGCGCGACTACGCGCTCGCCTGCGAGATCGCAGCGCTGCAGCGGCTCATCAAGGGCTATGGCGAGACGCATGAGCGAGGCCTTGCGAATTACGCCCGCATCATCGACGCGCTTCCCTTCGTCAAGGCGCAGCCTTCGCCTGCTGCAGCGCTTGCGAGATTGCGCGACGCCGCGCTCAAGGATGAGGATGGCGCGGCGCTAAAGGCCGAATTGGCGGCGCTCAGCACACGGAGCGCAGCGTGAAAGAAAAAGGCGTGAATGGTCGAAAAAAACATCAGTCGAAGATCGGCCCTGCGGAATCCGGCTTCGTGCTTGAGGATTATGTTCTCTACAATCTTGTGCGAACGAGCGCGACCTACAATGAGGAGATGTCGAAAGCCCTGAAGCGCTACCGGCTCGATACGATGAAGTGGCGCGTCCTGATGCTCCTCAACGACAAGAGCCCAAGCTCGGTCGGCGAACTCGCGCAGCGCTCCGTCACCAAGATGCCGACGCTGACCCGCGTTCTCATCCGAATGGAAGATGAAGGGCTGATCACCCGGCGTTCGCTCGAAGGAGACAAGCGCGTCGTTCAGGTGACGATGACGCCCAAGGCTGCGGCGACGTTGCGGACCGTTCAGTCAATCGGACAGAAAATGTTTGAACGCGCGTTTGAGGGCGTCAGCGCCGAAGAAGCGACGGCGATGATCGAAATCCTTCGTCGCATCCGCGCCAATCTCAGCCGCTCGCCTTACGATTCCGCCGATGTTCCGGCAATCGGCGCCGCCATGCGAGTGCGCGCATCATGACATCGCCCCGTTCAATCGCGGATCTGTTTTTTGAGACAGCGCGCCGATACGCCGATCGGCCTTTCCTTCACGCTCCGTCGCATACGCGGGCCGCCTACGAACTCGTGACCGCCGACTACACTTACGAAGAAGCGCGCCTCGCGATTGAAGACCTCGTGCGGGCGTATGACAGACTGGGCTGCGGTCCCGGGCATCGCATAGGCCTCGCGCTTGAAAATCGGCCGGAATTCTTCCTGCATTTCCTCGCTGTCAACAAATTGGGAGCGAGCGCCCTGCCGCTCAATTGTGCGATGACGCCGGAAGAGCTCGCTTTTCAGATCGATCACAGCGAATGTGCGATGATTGTTGCGACGCCGGCGCATCGTTCCGGCGTCGTGCGCGCCGCGGCGAAAACGGCGAATTCGCCATGCGTCGTCGGGCCGTCGGAAATTGCGCATTCGCAAGCGCTTTCGAGACGCGTGGGGCTCGCCCGGGACGCCGCGAGACGCGAAGCTGCAATCCTCTACACCTCCGGAACGACGGGAAGACCGAAGGGCTGCATTCTTTCGAACGATTACTTCACGGCGATCGGCGATCTTTACACGACTCTCGGCGGCCTCATCCGATTTGACGAAGGCCGCGACCGGATCATTACGCCGCTCCCCGTTACGCACATGAACGCGCTCGCGTGTTCATTCATGGCGGCTCTGCAGACCGGCGGCTGTCTCATTCAACTTGATCGCTTCCATCCATCGCGCTGGTGGAGTTCGGTTCGCGAGAGCGGCGCCACGATCATGCATTATCTCGGCGTCATGCCGGCGATGCTGTTGAAAGCGCCGCCCGACGCTGACGACGATTTCAGCAATCAGGTGAGGTTCGCGTTCGGCGCCGGGTGCGATCCAAAGCATCACAAAGCGTTTGAAGAAAGATTCGGCGTCCCGCTCATTGAAGCATGGGCGATGACCGAGACGGGCGCAGGCGCGTGGATCGCCGCCGCGCACGAGCCACGCCACATCGGGACGCGATGCTTCGGCCGAGCGCCGGCGGGGCTTGAATGGCGTCTTGTCGATGAAGAAGGGCGGGAGGCGGCGCCGGGAGCAGCCGGCGAATTGCTGGTGAGGCGAAGCGGCGCAGATCCGCGCCGGCATTTTTTCAGCGGATATTTCAAGGACGACGCCGCGACCGAAGATGCCTGGCGGGATGGATGGTTTCACACGGGCGACGCCGTTCGGGTCGATGAGGAGGGACCTTTTTATTTCGTCGACCGCCTGAAGAACGTCATTCGCCGCAGCGGGGAAAATATCGCAGCAATCGAGGTCGAGAGCGTTCTTGCGCGTCACCGCGCAGTCGCCGCTTCGGTCGTCGTTCCGGTTCCTGACGAGCTGCGCGGGGAGGAAGTGATGGCGCTCGTCGTTCCCGAAAGAGGATCGGGAGACGAGGCGCTCGCTCGCGCGATCTTCGACTTCGCGCTTCAAAATCTCACCTACTTCAAGGCGCCCGGATACATCGCTTTTGTCGAGGCGATTCCGATGACAGCGACAGAAAAGGTCAAGCGCGGTGAAGCGAAAGCGATCGGACGCGTGCTGGTCGAGCAAAGGGATTGCTTCGATTTCACGGATGAGAAAAGACCGGCGCGCGCGATCAAACGCCCATCGTCGATGCGCAAATCCTATGAAGGCGTTGTCGTCGCGGCGCCGGTGACGATCGCCTATGAGCGCTATTCCGATGAGAGCGCCCATTGGTGGATCGGCCGCGCGCTGAGAACGCTCGCGGACAAGGCAGGACTTCGCCCGGCGGACATTGACGGGTTCTGCATCTCTTCATTCACCCTGGGGTCTGACACCGCTATCGCGTTGACGCAGCATTTTGGTCTATCGCCCCGCTGGCTCGATCATATTCCGATGGGCGGGGCGTCCGGGATCGTCGCGCTCCGCCGCGCCGCGCGCGCTGTGCAATCCGGCGACGCCGAGATCGTCGTCTGCATCGCCGGCGACACGAATGAGAAAGGATCGTTTCGCGACACTGTCGCCAATTTCAGTCGGTTTTCGTGCGATGCGGTTTTCCCTTACGGCGCCGCCGGCCCGAACGCGCCGTTCGCGCTCATCACCCGCGCCTATATGAAGACCTTTGGCGCAATGCGCGAAGACTTCGGTAGGCTCTGCATCGCGCAGCGCGAGAATGCGCTCGCCAATCCAATGGCGCTGATGAAAGAGCCGCTGTCGATGGAGGGCTATCTGTCGGCGCGGCCGATCGCGGAACCGCTCCATCTGTTCGACTGCGTCATGCCTTGCGCCGGCGCCGAAGCTTTTCTCGTCATGAGCGAGGAGAGGGCGCGCGCGCTCAATCTATGCCATGTGCGCATTCTCTCGACGATTGAACGCCACAATGCATTCGCTGAAGATCCGATTCAGCTTCGCGGCGGCTGGGCGGTTGATAGGGATGAATTATGGTCGATGGCGGGCGTCTCGCCGGGCGATGTCGATTTCGTCGAGACCTATGACGATTACCCCGTCATCGCGATGATGCAGATCGAAGATCTCGGATTCTGCGCCAAGGGAGAGGCGAAGGATTTCGCGCGCAGCCATTCGCTGACTGTCGATGGAACATTCCCGCACAACACGTCGGGCGGGCAGTTGTCGGTCGGACAGGCGGGCGCCGCCGGCGGCTATCTTGGCGTTGTCGAAGCGCTGCGCCAGTTGACGGGCGAACCGCTCGGCCGCGCGGTGAAGGACGCGAAGATCGGCGTCGTTTCAGGTTTCGGCATGATCAACTACGATCGAGGTGTTTGTTCCGCGGCCGCGATTCTTGCAAGCGGAGGCGCGCATGGATGAAGAAGCGGCGCGCATCGAATGTGCGAATTCTACGGCGGATGCCTTCGCCGCGCTTGCGGCCGAGGGGCGGTTTGAATTGCAGACCTGCAGGGAATGCGGGGCGGTGTTCTGGCCGCCGCGCGAGATTTGCGGATCGTGCTGGTCAACGGGTCTTGAATGGCGGGCCGTTTCGCCGTTCGGCAAGCTAATTGCCGAAACGACGCTTCATGCGTCGCTGGACACATTCTTTCGCGAGCGGCTCCCCTGGCGGATCGGAAGCGTCGGTCTCGATGCGGGCCCGATTGTCCTTGCTCATTTGGCGGATGATGCGCGGGAAGGCGCGCGCGTGCGCGTGATCGCGCGGAGCGATTTCGCAGGGCGCGGCGTTCTCATCGCGCTGCCGGAAGCATCGGACGCAATCCTGACGGATCCAAAGCTGCTCAATCTGACGCGCGAGTCACAGATCTAATAAACTAGAGAGGCAACGGGAGGAACTAGTGAGCATCATTGAAAAATTCAGCGCCGCCGTGATGTCAGGCGCAGTCCGGACGATTGACCTGACGCATACGCTCGATCCGGATTTCCCGGTGCTCGTCCTGCCCCCGCAGTTCGGGCAGTGCGCACCGTTCCGGATTGAGGAGGTTTCCCGTTATGATGCGAAGGGCCCGGCCTGGTATTGGCGGAATTTCAGCTGCAACGAACACACGGGCACGCATTTCGACGCGCCAATCCATTGGGTGACCGGCAAGGACCTTCCGAATTCGTCCGTCGACACGCTGCCTGCGGAGAATTTCATTCGGCCTGCCTGCGTGCTCGATTTCTCGAAAGAAGCAAAGGCGAACGCTGATTTCATCCTGACGGCCGATCACATCAAGGTGTGGGAGAAGGCGCATGGCGCAATCCCGCGCGGGAATTGGGTTCTCTTCCGCACCGACTGGTCGAAACGCGACTGGAGGGATTACCTCAATCTCAAACCAGACGGCGCGCACTCGCCCGGTCCCGACGCCGGCGCTGTTCGCTGCCTCATCGAGCGCGATGTCGTCGGCTTTGGCGTTGAGACGATTGGAACCGATGCGGGACAGGGCGGCGGGTTCGATCCGCCTTACCCTGCGCACACACTGATGCACGGCGCCGGCAAGTTCGGGCTCCAATGTCTCAAAAATCTCGACCAGCTTCCGCCAAGGGGCGCGCTCATCATCTCGCCGCCGCTGAAGATCAAACAGGGGTCGGGAAGTCCCTTGCGCGTTCTCGCCATGGTGGAGAAGCAGCCGTGAAACTCGACGAGGGCGCGACCGTCGTGACGGGCGGCAGCGCCGGAATCGGCGCCGCCATTTGCCGCCGCCTGCTCGATGAAGGCGCGCGCGTGATCTCGATTGCGCGCCGCCCGCTTGAATTTGCGCATGATCGGCTTTCGTTCGTCGGCGTCGATCTCGCCGATCGCCAGGCGACGGTGGAGGCCGCGTCGGAAATTGTGAGGAAAGAGAAAGTCCTCCGCATCGTGCACAACGCGGGCGTCATTCGTCCGGCGTTGATCCAAGATGCGAGGCTCGACGATCTCGACTATCTCGTCGAACTCCATCTCGCATCGATGATGACGCTCGTGAAGGCGGCGCTGCCGTCGATGAAGGAGGTGCGGTTCGGGCGCATCGTCGGCATATCCTCGCGCGGCGCGCTCGGGCTTCAGACGCGCACCAACTATGCTGCGACGAAAGCCGGCATGATCGGCGTGCTGAGAACATGGGCGCTCGAACTCGGGCCATATGGAATTACCGCAAACTGCGTCGCGCCGGGCCCCATCGAATCCGACATGTTTCACGAAATCGTTCCGGAGGGGAGCGAACGAAAGAGGAAGCTCGCCGACGCCATTCCGGTCAAAAGGATCGGCGCGCCTGAAGACGTCGCGCACGCCGTTTCGTTTTTTCTTTCGGCTGAAGCGGGATTTGTGACCGGTCAG
Source organism: Pseudomonadota bacterium (assembly GCA_049324555.1). Taxonomy (GTDB): domain Bacteria; phylum Pseudomonadota; class Alphaproteobacteria; order Caulobacterales; family Parvularculaceae; genus Amphiplicatus. Next base: position 16,834 of record JBMOOR010000088.1, read on the forward strand.
ACGCTCTATGTGTGCGGCGGAACCAGCATCGGCTCGGTCGTAATCTGAAGGAGGCGGCAATGGCGACCCTGATTGAACGCCCTCGGCGCGAGATCGATGTCGATGCGCTTGTCGAAGACGACCGCGTTCATCGCTCGGTTTACACGGATCCGGCGATTTTCGATCTCGAAATGGAGCGCATCTGGGGGAGGGCGTGGATTTTCGTCGGCCACGAAAGTCAGATCGGCGAGCCGGGTCGGTATTATGCGACGACGATCGGTCGTCAGCCGGTTCTCTTGACGCGTCATTCCGACGGAAAGTTCCATGTCCTCTTCAATCGCTGCGCGCACAAGGGAGCGCAACTTGTCGGCGACCGTTGCGGCAAGGCAAAGGAACTCCGCTGCTGTTATCACGGCTGGCGTTTTGATCTCGACGGCAAGCTCCTCGGGATTCCGCTCGAGCAGGGCTATGACGGCACGCGCTTTGATCGCAGCGGACCGGAGGCGGACATGGCGCGCGTTCCGCGCGCGGCGTCCTATCGCGGGTTTGTCTTCGCCAGTCTTGCCGCTGATGGACCTGATCTGAAGACCTGGCTCGGCGGCGCCGCCTCGTCGATCGACAACATGGTCGAACGCGCGCCGGAAGGCGAGCTCGAAGTCGCTGGCGGCGTCTTGCGCTATGAGCACGATTGCAACTGGAAATTCTTTATCGAAAATCTCAATGACATGATGCACCCGATGGTAGCGCACCAGTCATCAAGCCTTACCGCGCGCGTCGTCGCAAAGAAGGAACTCGATCCGGCGGCGCAGGTCCCATCCGCGCTAGAGATCATCGCGCCCTTCACCGAGAGCTACAACTTTTTCGACGAGATGGGCCTGCATTGTTTCGACTACGGCCACAGCTATTCCGGGGGCAAGACCTCAATCCACGCGAAATACTCTGACATTCCCGAGTACAATGCGCGGATGGAAGCGGCCTACGGCAAGGAGCGTTTCACCGAAATCATGGCGGTCAATCGCCACAACACGGTCTTTTATCCAAGCGCGACGATCAAAGGCGCGATCCAGACGATGCGCGTCGTCCGGCCGGTCGCGGTCGACAGGACGATCATCGAATCATGGACATTCCGCCTCAAAGGCGCGCCGGATGAAATGCTGCAGCGCTCGATCCTTTACTGCAACCTCATCAATTCATCCGCCAATCTCGTCGGGCCCGACGATCAGGAATGCTATCGCCGCCAGCAGATGGGGCTCCAATCGCAGGGCCTCAACTGGGTCGCGATGCATCGCGATTTCAGCCGCGACGAGGATGTCGGCGACGGCGAGATCTGCGCCAAAGGGTCGAGCGATCTTTCGTTCCGAAATCAGTGGCGCGCCTGGAAACGCTATATGAGCGAGGAGGGGCGCTGACATGAACGAAGATCTCTTGCTGCATCATCGCGTGTTGCAGTTCTTGTTCCATGAAGCGCGTCTTCTCGACGAGCAGCGCTGGAACGAATGGGAAGCGCTTTTTCTGGAGGACGGCGTCTATTGGGCGCCGGCGACGGCGGGCCAGCCGGATCCAATCAATCACGTGTCGCTGATCTTTGACGACCAGCTTTTGCGAAAGGTCCGCATCGCGCGTTTTTCAAGTCCCGTCGCCTACTCGCTGCAGCCCTTCCCGCGGACCGCTCATCTCGTGACGAACGTGATGATTGATCGCGTCGGCGCCGATGGGGAAGTCGCCGTCAGTTCGAGATTCCTGATGATCGAATACCGCCGGGGCGCGCAGCGCTTTTTCGGCGGCGCCTATTCCCATGATCTCGTGGAGAAGGACGGCGACTTCCGGATTCGCCGGAAGAAGGCAGATCTCGTCAATTGCGAGGGGCCGCTGGAAAGTTCAAGCGTCTGGTTCTGAGGGTCCCATTCAACCCGCTGAAATCTCTGGAAAAAGCGTTCTCGGCCAGCCCGGACCGCGAAGGCTGGCAAGGCTCCGAAAATGCCGCTAGACAGGCCCCGTTTTCCCAACGCCAGCCTGACGTCCGAGCCCCATGACAAACGCCCGCAAAATCAAAGTGAACGGCCGCGAAATCGAGGTCGCGCCAAACCTAACGCTCCTTCAGGCCTGCGAGGCTGCGGGCGAGGAGATCCCGCGCTTTTGCTATCACGAGCGACTGTCGGTCGCCGGCAATTGCCGGATGTGCCTCATCGAGGTGAAGGGCGGACCGCCGAAGCCTGTCGCTTCTTGTTCGCAGAATGTCCGCGACCTGCGCGGCGGGCCGAACGGCGAGCCGCCCGAACTCTTCACCAATACGCCGATGGTGAAGAAGGCGCGCGAGGGGGTGATGGAGTTCCTCCTCATCAACCATCCGCTCGACTGCCCGATCTGCGATCAGGGCGGGGAGTGCGACCTGCAGGATCAGGCGATGGCCTACGGCCGCGACGGCTCGCGCTATGAGGAGAACAAGCGCGCGGTCGAAGAAAAATACATGGGACCGCTGATCAAGACGATCATGACGCGCTGCATCCAGTGCACGCGCTGCGTCCGCTTTGCGACGGAGATTGCGGGCGTCGACGATCTCGGCCTCGTCAATCGCGGCGAGAATGCGGAGATCACGACCTATCTCGAGAAAGCAATCGAAAGCGAGCTGACCGGCAATCTTATCGACGTCTGCCCGGTCGGCGCCTTGACCTCGAAGCCTTACGCGTTCAGCGCGCGCCCTTGGGAGCTCACAAAGACCGAAACAGTCGACGTCATGGACGCGGTCGGGTCGAACATCCGCGTCGATGCGCGCGGGCGCGAGGTGATGCGCATCCTTCCGCGCCTTCACGAGGAGATCAACGAGGAATGGATCTCCGACAAGACGCGCTTCATCTGGGATGGTCTCAGGCGCCAGCGTCTCGATCGCCCCTATATCCGTGAGAACGGTAAGCTCCGCCCCGCGCGCTGGGATGAGGCGTTCGCCGCCGCAGCGTCGAAAATCAAGGCGACGCCAACCGACAGAATCGCCGCGATCGTCGGCGATCTCGTCCCCGCCGAGGCGATCAAGGCGCTGAAAGATTTGATGGCGGCGATCGGCTCTCCGCATACGGATTGCCGGCAGGACGGGGCCCCGCTCGGCGGGGCGCGTGAAAGCTATCTCTTCAATTCCGGGATCGCCGGGATCGAGCGCGCCGACCGCATTCTTCTCTTTGGAACGAATCCGCGCGTCGAAGCCCCGCTCGTCAACGCCCGTATCCGCAAAACGTGGCTCGCCAATCTCGGCCTCAAGGTCGCGGTCATCGGCGAGAAGGGAAATCTCCCTTACACTTACGACCATCTCGGATCGGGGGCGGAGAGTCTCGCCAATGGCGCCGACTTCCTTAAAGGCGCCGAACGGCCGATGGTCATTATCGGCATGGGCGCGCTTGCGCGGGGCGACGGCGCAGCCGTGCTTGCTGAAGTCGCCGCGCTTGCGGCCGCCGCCGGCGTCGTCAAGGACGGCTGGAACGGGTTTAATATTCTGCACACGGCGGCGGCGCGTGTCGCCGCGCTCGATCTCGGCTTCCTGCCCAAGGCCGGCGGGCGCGATTTCGCCGGCATCGTGAAGGGCGTCGCCGATCGCGCAATCGACGTCGTCTACAATCTTGGTTGCGACGAGTTTGACGCCTCGAAACTCAAGGGCGCCTTTGTCGTTTATCAGGGTCATCACGGCGATGTCGGCGCGCGCCATGCGGACGTCATTTTTCCGGGCGCATCCTATGTCGAACAGAGCGGCGTCTACGCCAATATGGAGGGCCGCGCCCAGCTCGCGATGCGCGCGCATTTCCCGTTCGGCGACGCGCGTGAGGATTGGGCGATCATCCGCGCCCTTTCCGATAAAATCGGCAAGACGCTTCCCTATGACGATCTCTTCGCGCTGCGTCAGGCGATGATTGCAGACGCGCCTGCGCTCGGCCGCATCGACCAGGGACCGACGGGCGCCGCGCCGCTCGATCTCGCCAGGGTCGGCGTCAAGGGAAGCGTATCGTCGGAGCCGTTCCGCTCGCCGGTCAGGGATTTCTACATGACGAACCCGATCGCGCGCGCGTCGAAGACGATGGCGGAGTGCTCCGCGGTTGCGTCCGGCGCGGCGAGAATGGCGGCGGAATAATGAACTCGGGCGATGGCGCATCCTCCCGATAACGACGCTGTCGTCGCTTCGATCCGGGCCAATATCGTCTTTGAAAAAATGATCGTCTCGGCGCTGACAGTCGCAGGCCCGGCGGGCGTTGCGCATTTCATGATCGGCCTCGGCGGGCGCATCGCCGCCGGCGCATTTTCGATCGTCGGCGCCGGGACTGAGCTTTTCAACGCGATCGGCTACGCCTTTCTCTTTTTCCTCGCCGGCTTCGCGGCGTCCGCGGCGGTCGGCATCCCGCTCTATCGCGCGCTTGAGAGGGCGAAAATCCGCAAGATGTGGCCCTACGCGCTCGCGGCTTTCGCCTTGAGCTTCCTCATCCTCGCAGCGATCGGCCTTGCGCCGTCCTTCGAGACGCCGGCGCGCGCGCTCTATCTCGTCCCCGGCGTCGCGGCGGCATTCCTCTTTGGACGGAAGATGCGCCCCTTCTGGCTCGCGGCGGAGCGCGCGGAAACGCCGCCGCCCGCCGTCCTCAAACTCCACTGACGCGCGCGTCAATCGGCCGGGCACAACGCCGCCGCCTCGCCGTCGAGCGGCTCGTTTTTCGCAATCTCGCCGCGCGCCTCGTTCATCGCCGCATCGACGATCGGCTGTTCGAAAAACATGTCGAAGAGCCGCGCCTTCACCGGGTCGCCCGCGGCGAATTCCGCCTCATGCACGCCGAAGGAGAATTTCGGCGCGGCGTCCGCGGTGGCCGACTTTGCCGATTCCGCCTGCGCGGCGACATCCTCAAGGAGCGCGGCAAGTCGTTCAAGATAGGTTTTGTCCGTCATGATCGGCCCGTGTCCCGGCGCGATCGTCTTTGCATGCAGGGCGCCAAGCTGACGAACGACGCGCGCCCATTCGCGCGGGTAAGAACCGAAGCCGTAGGGAACCGGCGCGACGACAATGTCGCCGGTCGCGAGAAACTTCTCCTTGGGCAGATAAAGCGCGATGTCGCCCGCGGTGTTGGCGAGGCCTGCGTAAAGCAGCGTGACCTTTCGCTTGCCAAGGTCGATCGTCATCGTTTCATCAGCGGCGATCGTCGGCGTCATCACCTTCATGCGGGAGAGCTGCGCCCTGTATTCGGGATAGTCTGCGACCATGCGCGAGAAATAGGCTTTCTCCGCCTCGCTAAGCGCTGAGCCGTCGAACCATTCGCCTTTCTCGACAGCGCTTGCGACCGCCTTATACGTATCGTCGAGCGCGGCCTCGCCCTTTTCAACGCGCGCCTCCGGCCCGTCGGCCATGGCGGCGCAGGCGAAACGGTGCGCGATGATCTCGGCGTCGGGAAACGCCTCGATGATCGGAAAGGCGCCGCGATGATGATCGCCGTGCCAGTGGCTGATGACGAGATGCGTCACCGTCTTTTTCGTCTCGGCGCGGATTTTCGCAAGCACCTGTTCGCCCTGCGCCGCATAGCCGCCGCCATCGAAAACGAGAACGCCCTTTTTGCCGATGACGATCGTCGTGTTGGCGACGACGGGATAGCGCAAGGGGTCCTCGCGCCCGCCGACGAAGACGCCCTTTGCGACCTCGCGCCAGGTCAGTTCAAAGAGGCCCTCTTCAGCCGACGCCGCGGGCGCGGCGATCGAGAGCAAGGCGGCGGCGAACATCATGCGCATACGGAATATCTCTCCGGTTCGTTCGTCATTCGACACCCGGCGCGGGCGGCCCAACACATCCCTTGCGACGAGGCGAGGCAAGCGCGCGCCGAAACGACAACCCCGCGCCTTTGAACCTTTGGGCGCGGGGTCTCGTTTTCGCGGGGAGGTTTTCCCCCGAAGTTTGGAAGATGATCGCGCGGGACAAGTCCCGTCTTTCGTCATGCACGGACTTTG
>JBMOOR010000089.1:0-22701 GCA_049324555.1 Pseudomonadota bacterium
AGGATCACCGCGATATTCTCGGAAGTCATCATCGCACCGGAAGTCGACGACGACGCGCTTGATATCGTGAAGACGAAAAAGAATTTGCGCGTCCTCGCCGCCGGCGGAATTCCTGATCCCGCTGAGAAAGGGCTCGTCATGCGTCCGCTCGCCGGCGGGTTCCTGCTGCAGTCGCGCGATTCAGGCCGCATCAGTGAGAGGGATCTGCAGGTCGTGACAAAGCGCGCGCCGACCGCTGACGAAATGCGCGATCTCGTCTTCGCATTCCGCATCGCCAAGCATGTGAAGTCGAACGCCATCGTCTATGCGAAGAACGAAGCGACCGTCGGTATCGGGGCCGGGCAGATGAGCCGCGTCGATTCAAGCCGCATCGCCGCGCAAAAAGCGGCGGATGCAGCGAAAGCGGCGGGCTTTTCAGAGCCCCTCGCTAAGGACTCCGTCGTCGCTTCCGACGCCTTCTTTCCGTTTGCGGACGGATTGCTCGCAGCGGCGGAAGCCGGCGCGACCGCAATCATCCAGCCCGGCGGATCGATGCGCGACGATGAAGTGATCGCCGCCGCCGACAAGGCGGGCCTCGCCATGGTTTTCACCGGCATGCGGCATTTTCGGCATTAACGCCGCGGACCAGCCGGCGGCTGACGTCGCTATTTCCCGCGCGTCCTCTCGACGAGATCGGCGAGTTTCGTGCTTAGAAGCGAGAGCTTCCCAACACTCATGCCGGCGCCGATATCGAGTTCGGCGACGAATTTCTCATAGCGCTCGACCGCAAGCGCGTTCTTCATGCGCCAATCGGCGAAAAGCGGATCGAGCCAGTCTTTGGCCGGGCTTTTCGGCTCTGTCTTTGCGAAGGCCGCAAGCGATCTCGTCAACGCGCCCTGGCGCAGCGACAGTTCTTCGCTGAGGCGGCGGGCGGCGAGCTGGTCGAAATGGCCCTCCGGCATGGAAGCTCGGGCTGCGGCGCGCGCGGGCTCAATCTGGAAACGATGGCCCACCGCAAAGAAGAGCCCGCCGATAGCGCCTGAAGACCATTTTACGACCTGTGACAGGTTGACGATGTCGAAGGCGAATTCGAGCGCCGGCATCAGCGCCGCCTGCTCGGCGAGCCTTTCCGGCGCGCCGCGCTCGCGCCACTGCGCGATGCGCGATTTCAGCGCCTGCGCCGCGGCGGGCGGCAGAATGTCGGGCAGCGCCTTTTTCAACGCCTGGATCGGCTCTTTGTACTGATCGACAAGCCCTTTGACGCCGCGTTTTGCGAGCGCATTCGACGCCTCGACGTCGCTGACGATCTTATTCACCTGCTCGGCGAGCAGATCGACGGCGGTGTTATAGAGGTCGGTCTGCAGCGCGGCGGGCGATTTATTGTCGAGGGCGTCGACAGCGGCGCCGTAGTCGCGAAGTTCGAGAATCCGCCGAGCGGATTCATAGCTCAATGCGATGTCGGCGACGCCGGCGCCGGAGACTTCCATCAACTGGTTGACGAAAGTCGCGCCGCACGTGTCGACGATCTCGTTTGAAAGGCGCGTCGCAATGATTTCGCGCCGGAGGCGATGGCCGGCGAGCGCTTTTGCAAATTTGTGCGTCTCGTCCGGGAAATAGAGATTGAGCTCGCGCTCGAGCGAGGGATCATCCGGCGCCTTTGATTGGAGGAGCTCCTCATAGATATGCATTTTCGCATAGGCGAGCAGCACCGCGAGTTCCGGCCGGGTGAGGCCTTGGCCCATCGTCTTCCTCGCGGCGACGGCCTTGTCGTCTGGCAGGCCTTCGACAACGCGATCAAGGCGGCCCTCGCCTTCAAGCGCGACCATGAACCTTGCGTAGGCGTCGATATCCTCTACCGCCGTCACCTGCATCAGCGATAGCGCGCGCGTCTGGTCGTAATTATGGGCGAGGACATGCGAAGCGACGTCTTCCGTCATCTTCTTTAGAAGGTTGTTGCGCACACCCGCTTTCAGTTCGCCGTTTTCGATCGCCGCCGAGAGCAGGATCTTGATATTGACTTCATGGTCCGAGGAATCAACGCCCGCCGAATTGTCGATGGCGTCGGTGTTGAGCCGCCCGCCCTTGAGCGCAAAGGCGATGCGCCCCGCCTGCGTCAGACCGAGATTGGCGCCTTCGCCGACGACTTTCATCCGCATTTCCTCGACTGTGATGCGGATTGAATCGTTCGCGCGATCGCCGACGCGGGCGTCGTCTTCGTGCGGCGCCTTGAAATAGGTGCCGATGCCGCCGAGCCAGAAAAGCTCGACCGGCAATTTCAAAATCGCACGCATCACTTCCTGCGGCGTCGCGGCGTCCGCCTTCAGTTCGAGGAGCGCCTTCATTTCGGCGCTCAAGGGAATGGATTTGAGACTGCGCGAAAAGACCCCGCCGCCTTTGGAAATCAGCTTCCCGTCGTAATCGGCCCAGGACGATCGCGGCAAGACGAACATGCGCTTCCTTTCGGCGAAGGATGCCGTCACGTCCGGATTGGGGTCGATGAAAATGTCGCGATGGTCGAAGGCGGCGAGCAGTCTGATCTGCTCCGAGAGGAGCATTCCATTGCCGAAGACGTCGCCCGACATGTCGCCGATGCCGGCGACAGTAAATGGCTCCTTCTGTATGTCTTTACCGATTTCGCGGAAGTGGCGCTTGACGGCTTCCCAGCCGCCGCGCGCCGTGATGCCCATCACCTTGTGGTCGTAGCCGGCCGAGCCGCCCGATGCGAAAGCGTCTCCAAGCCAGAAACCATATTCGGCGGAAATTTCGTTCGCCGTGTCGGAAAATGTCGCCGTTCCCTTGTCGGCGGCGACGACAAGATAAGGGTCTTCATCGTCCCAGCGCACGACATTCGGCGGCGCGACGGTCTTGCCGCCGACAATGTTATCGGTGAGATCGAGGAGGCTGCGGATAAATTGCTTGTAGGCGCTGCGCCCTTCTTCGAAGACTGCGTTGCGTTCGCCGCCGACAGGGAGCTCTTTGGGATAGAACCCGCCTTTCGATCCCGTCGGCACGATGACAGCATTCTTTACACGCTGCGCCTTGACGAGCCCCAGGACCTCGGTGCGGAAATCCTCGCGGCGATCCGACCAGCGAATGCCGCCGCGCGCGACGGCGCCGAAGCGCAAATGAACGCCGTCGACCTTGGGCCCCGACACGAAGACTTCACGGTAGGGACGGGGCTCGGGAAGATCGTCGATCCCGGCGCTGACGATCTTGAACGAGATATAGGGTTTGAAAGTGCCGTCCTCTGCTCGCTGGTAGTAGTTTGTGCGCACGGTCGAAAGGATGAGGTTGAGATAGCGGCGGAAGATGCGGTCTTCATCGAGACTCTGCACGTTCTCAAGGAGAGACTTGATGCGCGTGACGGCCGCATCGAGTTCTTTGATGCGCGATTCTTTCTTGGCGGGCCCTGCCGGATTGAAACGCGCGTGGAATATCGCGATCAGCGTGCGCGCGATTTCGGGGTGCCTGCCAAGCGTTTCCTCTATGTAGCTCTGCGAGAAGGGGATGCCCGCCTGCAGCAGGTATTTCGCGGCCGCGCGCAGGAACCACGCCTCGCGCCAGTTGAGTCCTGCTGAAACGACAAGCGCGTTGAAGCCGTCATCCTCCGTACGGCCGTCGATGACGGCGCTGAAGGCGTCCTCAAGCAGCTTCTTGACGGCGGATGCGTCGATCGCACGCCCGCGCCGGTCCTCGGTCTGGAAATCATGGAGGGAGAATGCCGCGTCTTCTTCGCCCGGCCTGACTCCGAAAAGCGACTCTTGCACGACATTGAGGCCGAGATGTTCGATCGGAGGAATAAGATCGGAAAGCCGCATCGGCTCGCCGCGTGTGTAGAGCTTGATGTTGATTTCCGTGTTATTTGCGCCGGGACGCCGGTACGCGCGCAGCGCAAGACGCGCCTCGCCCATGCCTTCGATGACGGCGATGTCATCGAGCGCCTCCTTCGGCGACACGCGTTCGCGATAGGCGGCGTCGAAAGCGTATTCCCAGCGCTTGAAGAGACCGATCGGGCTCGCGCCCTCATGCGCCTCGCGGAGCGCATCGAGGAGGCCGTCCGACCAGTTGCGGGTGATCTGGCGAATGCGCCTCGTCAGTTCAGCGACGCCGGGCCCTTCCGGCGCGCCGGGCGCAACGCCGACGATAAAATGGACGCGGACAAGCGATGCGTCGCCGAAATGCGGATTGAATGCGGCGACATGGCCGCCGAAAGCTTTGGCGAGCGTTTCGCCGATCGCTTCCCTCACCGTCGATGAAAAGCGGTCGCGCGGCACATAAACGAGCGCCGAGACGAAACGGCCGAAGCGGTCGCGGCGAAGGAAGAGCTTCGTGCGCGGCCGCTTATAGAGCCGCAGGATGCCGAGCGCCGTCTCCCGCAGCGTCTCGATATCGGTCTGGAACATCTCGTCGCGTGGAAAGTTCTCGAGAATGTGGACGAGCGCCTTCGCATTGTGCCCGCCCACGCGAAGTCCGGCCGCCTCGACCGCCCGTTTCTCCTTGACGCGCAAGATCGGGATGTCCGATGCTGGACGATTGTACATATCGGACGTCAAAAGTCCGACAAAACGCTCCTCGCCGATTACTTTGCCGGCGTCGTCGTAGGTTTTGACGCCGATATAATCCATGTGGACGCGTCGATGGACGGTCGAGCGCGCATTCGCCTTGGTGATGATCAACGGCTCGTTCGACGCCATGAAGGCGGCGACGGACGGGGAGAGTTCGCCCTCGTCGGAAAAAGTGGTCTTGAGGATGCGTCGCGCGCTGTCTTTGAGAATGCCGAGATCGGCATGCTCGTCGCGCGTGAAGGTCTTCCTTCCGCCTTTCGTCGCGAAATCATATCGACGAACGCCGAGGAAGGTGAACTTGCTCTCCCAAAGTTTCTTCAGAAATTCGACCGATTCGGCGAGCGTTTCCTTGTCGACGCCCTTCGGTTTCGCGCGCTCGAGCTGATCGGTCGCCTCCTTCATGCGGGCGCGCATCGCCTCGAAGTCGGCGACGGCGATCGCGACATCGGCGAGCACGCCTTTTATGTCCGCCTCAAGCATGGCGATTTCGCCGTCTTCAACGGGCGGATCCATTTCAGCGTGGATCATCGATTCGGAGATCGTCGGCCCATCGCGATCAATGACGCGCAAGCCCTTGGCGTCGCGCGCGACATTGACGACCGCGTTGACGAAAAACGAGAGCGGCTTTCCCGCCTCGGCGAGCGCAGATGTCACGCTGTCGACGATGAACGGCATGTCATCCGTCGCGATTTCGAGAACGAGCCGCGTCTCGCGCCAATCGTTCCCCTTGTGAAGGCGAAAGCTCACCGCCGGCGTTCCGCGCTTTCTTTTTTCGGTTGCTTTCCAGGCTTCGACGGCGCGAGTGAGAAGGCTCGCCGGCTCGTCCCAATAGCGGTCCTCGCCGGTTGCAAAACGGACCAGCTGCTCGATGTAATTTTCAAAAGCCGGCGCAAGATCGCCTTTCGCGGTCTTCGGCGCCTCATTATGCGCGCGCGCAAGATCGAGAACTTTTTTCAGCGTCTTTGCATCCGCCGCCGAGTGAAAGCCTTCAGCCATGAAAATTTCTCCCAGGACCGCGCGAGCGCGCGGCGTCAGTGCGCCCCTAGCCTGAGGCGGCGAAAGCGGCCTCGATTTCGGGCTATTTTGTCGGGGGTCTTAGCTTAAGGCGCTCAAAGAAGTCTATGGAGTAAGGGCGATCAGCGGCCTTTGCGGCCTGCTTGGACGAAATGATACTATTCGATTCCGCGAATGCTGCGAGTGCGCATTTTCTGTTGCCACGCAGGGTTTCGCCGCGTGAAAATGCTCAGCTTGCGATGGCTCGCTCGGCGGCGGCAGGTCGCATTGCGGCGGCGGGCCGGTCGATTTCGCGACGAACAAGCGTCGTCCGCGGGAAACGCGCCGCCGCCCGCGTTCGAATTTCGGCGGAAGCAAGGGCGACAAAAGCGGCGCCGGCGGCGCCCGCGAAGAGGACGCTCAAAGTGAAGAGATCGAACCCGAATGTTGCAAGCGCGGCGCCCGCGATTGCGGCGAGGGCGGGAAGGCCCGCGGCGGCGGCGCTCGGGCCGTGCGCCGCTTGAAACGCTGCGGCGCTGATGGCGGCGACCAGCATCAGCGCGAGGGTTTCCATCGCGGCGCCGGGCGCAACGCTGTCCGGTATGAGAAGAAAGGCGCCGGCGCCGAACGCGGCGCTGATAACGGCGAGGGTCGATGCGTAATAGGCCTGCCAGCGAAACGGGTGCGAAGCGATACGGTCGCCGCGGCGGAATTCCTTTCGATACCGGCGGCCGAGGTAAAGCGCGCTGAAAATGAGGGCGGCCCAGACGGCAGAGCGCAGCGGCAGATCGCGAGCGACAACAAGCGCAATGAAGATCGCCGAACCTGCGAAAAACGCAAGGCCCGACCCACCCCAGCGTGAAAGCTGGTCAATCAAGTGGAGGCGCGCGCCCCGCGAAAGCCCCTCACGCGACGCTGGCCCGGCATGGCTCAGCGCCGCTTCAGCCGCGAGCGACTGCAATTCCTGAACGGTCTTGCCTTCCGGCGATGAGGGGGTCGCAAGGGCCTTCGTCATGGGACACAGCAAGTTCGGGTTCGGGGCGACGACGCAACTAAGCGCCGGACGGCGTTAACGGGTCGTTAACATACGAGAAGCTGCGGTGATTTGCGGCGCGCGTCTATGCGTCCACGCGCAGCCTCCGCCGGAAGTCGTCGAGACTGCGCCAGAACCCTTCGAGATGACGTTCATAGCGACGCCAGCGACCGATGCCTTCGGCGCTGAGGGGCCGCCGCACCTGCGTGGCGCTCTGTGTGAAGACGGCGCGCTCGCCCTCATGGAATTCAAGGCATTCGGGCTCGAAACCGAGACCGCAGAAATCGAGGAGTGCGCGAACGTTGCCTTCGAAGTCCTTAACCAGCGTTTCGTACTGCAGGACACGCATTCGGTCGGCGAACAGGCGCCGCCAATGATCGGTCAGAAGCTCAAAACAAGCGATCGTGTGGGCAATGTCGTCGAGATCATTCGACCATGGATGCGTCGCGAGAAACTTCATCCGGAAAATCGAAAGCGCGACGTCTCCCGGATCGCGCAAGACCAGAATGAAGCGCGCGCCGGGATCGAGATCGGCGATGAGTCCGCAGTGCTGAAAATTGAACAGGTTCTTGTCGACGACAAGGCCGGCGGCGCCGGCCTTTGCATAGGCGCTCATGAATTCTTCGCGCAGTCCAATGGGGAAATCGCGAGAGGACCCGCCGCTCGCCTTCGCCCTGTGTGAAATCCGGTCGACGAATTGCGGGACGATCATGCTTTCCCCGACGCTCGCGACGGCGCTGTGGCGGGAAAGAATCTGATCGACGAGCGTCGAGCCGGAACGCGGCATGCCGATGATAAAGAGAAGACGCGGCGACGCGTCTTCCGTCTCAGCGGCGTCTGGCGGCGACGGATACCGGGCGATTTCGCGCCTTACATCGGCCTCGCCCGCCGATCGGTCATAGCGCATGCCCGCTGCGGCGAGCGACTGGGCGGAAAGCTTATTCGCATTCGTAAAAGCAGCGAAAGCGCTGTCGATGTCGCCCTCCTTTTCAAAGACACGCCCGAGCGCGACACCGCCGACGATCCGCTTGTCGATGGGGCAGGCGTCGGAGGAGATCAGCCTTTCGAGGCGGGCGGCGCCGGCCCCGTCGACCCTTCCCGGCTCAACGTCGGCGAGCACTGCATAGGCGACGATGCAATCAGGATCCGCCGTGATCGCGCGCGCGGCTGAGTCGCTCGCCGCCTTGATATCGCCGCGCGCCACATGGATTCGTGCGAAAAGCGCATCGACGCCGGCCGGCGTCGCGCCAAGCGCGCTGATTCGCATCAGAATCTTCTCGGCCTCTTCAAGCCGAAATGCATTGAGCAAAAGATCGACATACTGAAAGCCAATGCCGATCTCATTGGGATGTTTGAGGGCGAACAACCCGAATGCGTCGGCGGCTTCGCCGAAAAAATTCTTCTCGGCAAGCCGTTGGGACCAGAATGACGCCATGTTCCGTCCGGATTGAGGATCGAGCGCGCCGACAAAGTTTGCGCACAGAGAAATGAACGTCCGGTCGGCGAGGGCGTAGGCCGGCGGCGCAAGAACGAAATAAGGACGCGGATCATGGGGCGCGAGGTCGCGTGCGTATTTCGCCGCAGCGAGGGAACTGGCGAAATCGCCGACGCCGTAAGAGGCGGCGGCTCGACCGCACCATGCGATCGGCGCGCGCGGCGCAAGCTGCGTCAGGTCGATAAAGTCATTGACGGCTTTCACAAAATCGCCGCGATTAAGCGCGTCCTGGCCGGAACGCAAAAGGATTTCTAGCCGGCTCAACGGCTGAACTCCGGAGACCAGCCAATTGGCGCAAGCTCAAAGCGTGAGAAATCGAACCCAGGCGCCACGGTGCATCCGACGAGCGTCCACTCGCCGAGCGATTGCGCCGCCTGAAAGGCGCGCGCTGGGACGACGCCTTGCGGGCGTTCGCCTTTTGCAATGTCCCGCCCGAGGATCATTTCATGCGCGCCGGCATCATCGGCGATTTCAAGGCGCAAGGGATCTCCCGCATAATAATGCCAGATTTCGACTACATCGATGCGGTGCCAGTGCGAGCGCTCTCCCCGTTTCAGGAGATAATAGATAGCGGTTGACGCGGGACGTCTGTCGCGCATCGCATCGTCGCGAAACGTCTCGGCGTAATGACCGCCTTCGGGGTGAGGCTTCAATGCGAGGCGCGCGATGACTTCGTCCGCGGTCACGCGTCAGTTCGCCTCGTCATCGCCATAATAGGCCTCGATCTCGACGCCTGCCTGCTGCAGCTCGCCGCGAAGGACGAGCGCGTCGAGATCGTAAGGATTGAGCGTAAGGGCGGAGACGACGTCGTCAGCGGCGTCGAAATCCTTCCCAAGCGCGCGATGGGCGCGGGCGCGAATGACATAGGCCTCCGGCGCCTTCAATCCGGCGTCTTCGGCGGCCGTCACCGCGTCGGCGGCCGCCTGCCACTTGCCGCCTGCAGCGTACGCCTTCGCCGCGACGAAATCGAGTTCGGGAAGATCAGGAGCCAATCCCTTCGCCGCCGCGACTGATTCCTCCGCTTGCTGAGAATCGCCGGCGTCGAGAAAGGCGAGCGCCGCTTCGGCGAGGAGGCGAGCGCGGGCGCGCGCATCGCCCGCGTCGCCCCGCTCGGAAATCTCTGTGAGACGGACGGCGGCGAGCTTTGGAAATCCCGCAGCGAGATCAGCGATCGCAAGGCAATGGAGCGCCGGCGCCCCGCCGCCTTCGGTCGCCCACGTTTCCGCCGCGCGCCGCCCGATTTCGAGATCGTCGGCGATGAGTTTCACGCAATCGGCGTAGCGCGCTGTCGTCCCCTCGATCCGGTCAAGGTAGGCCGGCATGAACGGGGCTTCCGGCGTCGTGAGAAAGGCGATGGCGAAGAGCGTTTTCATGCGCTCACCCTAAAGAGGAGGAATGCGGCGGGAAAGGGGCGGGCTATTCCGCCGCTTCCGCGGTCGGCGCGCGCTTGGCCTGGCGCCGGATCGACGGTTTTGCGGGTGATGCGCCGCCGCTCGGCGCCTTCGAACGATCACCCGGCTTCGTCACCACGATATTGCCGGAGCATTCGGGCGGGATCTCAAGCTGACGCGGTTCCGCCGGGAGGAAGCAGGTGACGCGCGTTCCCGCGCCGGGCGCCGATTCCATCCTGACCCAGCCGCCGTGGAGGCTGACGAAGCGCTGCACGAGCGACAATCCAAGGCCCGCGCCGGCGGATGGGCCGCTCGATTCAAAAGGATCGAACACGCGCGCCTGATCGTCCGGCGACACGCCGCGACCCGAATCGGCGACCCAGATGCGCACGAGCCCCGGCGCGCGATCGGCGCCGATCGTCACCGAGCCGCCGGCGCCCGTATAGGCGAAGGCGTTCGATAGAAGATTATAGAGGATCTGCTTCAGCCGCCGCGGGTCGGCCTTGATGATCCCGACATCGCGCTCGCATTCAACGGACAATGATACCTGCGTGTCCTCGGCCTTGAGCGCGGCGTAGGTCGCAGCGTTCGTCAGCAATTCGCGAATATCGACGTCTTCGGCGTCGATCGTCATTTTGCCGGCGTCGATCGCAGCGAGGTCAATGATGTCGGTGATGAGATCGCGCAGATGATAGGATGCGGAAAGGATCGATGCGATGTAATCCTTCTGGCGGTCGTTGAGAACGCCGAACATCTGGCCGTCGAGCATCTCGGTGAAGCCGATGATGGTCGCGAGCGGCGTTCTCAATTGGTAGGAGACGCGGTCGACGAATTTCGATTTCTGGCGGTCGATGTCTTCGAGGAGCGCATTGCGCTCTTTGAGTTCCTTCTCGCGCTCGCGGCTGTCGGTGACGTCGAGGAAATAGAGAAGCGTCGCCCCATCCGGGAGCGGTTCTGCGCCGAGCGAGATCGTGCGGCCATCCGACAGGGCGAGGATTTCTTCGCGAATTGGTTTTCTGTCTTCAGGCGACATTGACGTCGCGCGGCGCTTGGCGAGGGCGAGAAACTCGCCGCCCGCGGTGACGCGATCGCCCATCGCCGCTATCGCCGCCTCGATATGCGGGCGCTGGCCGAGGAGCGTTTCATCCAGCCGCCACATTTTCTGGAAAGCGGTGTTGTGAAGGCGGAGCCTGCCGTCGGCGCCGAAGACCGCGACGCCTTCGGAGAGATTGTTGAGCGTCGCGCGCTGGACGTTGATCTGGGTGTTGAAGCGCGCTTCGAGCTTCATCTTTTCGGTGATGTCGTCGAAGACGATGAGCGCGCCGCCGAGCGGGTGACGCGAGCGCGCAACGCGCAATGTCCTTCCGTCGGGAATATGCCAGATCTCGTCTGGCTCGCGGCCGTCGCGCTCGGCGCCGGGCGCCGCCATTCCCTCCGTATAGAGAGCAAGCTGGCGGCGTTTCCATCCCGAATAGTCCGCCTGTTCGGGAAGCCGTCCCGCTTGGCGCAGGCGGTCAAGAATTTCTCCGTGGCTAGGCTGTTGCGCAATGTCGGCGTCGTCGAGACCCCAAAGCTTCTGGAAGGCGGCGTTTGAATAGACGAGGTTCTGCGCCGCGCCGAACATCGCGACCGCTGTTGGAATCTGATCGAGCGTCGCGCGATTGGAATCGATATGGCGCGAAAGATCGGCGCGCGCTTTTTCGAGTTCCGTGATGTCGACCGCAAACCCGGCGATCGCCGCGTCGCCCGCCGCGTGGACCGGCGTTTCGGTGATCTTGAGCGCCCGGCGCGCGCCCTTGACGTTGACGAGGACGCGGCCCTCGACCGCTCGGCGTTCCGCAGCGGCGCGCTCGGCGATCTTGCGGACGGCGGCGTCGAGTTCAATCTGATCCTTGAGAACGACCCCTGCGCTTGTCGCTTCGACCGCCTCGACATAGGCGGCGTTAACCCAAGCGAGCGCGAGATCGGACGTCCGCCGCCAAGCGGGGATCGGCGCGCGTTCGAGTTGGGCGAGTGCGCCGTGAAGATCGGCGGTCTTCTCGCGGACTTTTCCCATGATGCCGGTGTCTTCGGCCATACGAACGGCAGGGTCGGTCAACCACAGCGCTACTTGTCCGCCGGCGACGCGCCCGTCCGCTTCAATCGCGCGGCCTTCATTCGTCATTACGGACCCGGAGAACGCGATGCCGTGCTGGCGGAGTTCGCGAACTTTGTCCTTAAGCTTCCTGAACTCCTCATGCGGTCCGTCGTCCTCGAGCGGGAGATCGCCAAGAGTATTAAGGAGGCGCGTCACAGGCGTTGCGGCGCGATCGTCGAGATCCTTGGCGAAGGACATGAGCGAGGCGAGCGCGGCCGGCCCGCCAAGTATTTTCGGCGCCCCCCAGCCATGTTCGATCGATTCGTAATCGTCCTCCCAGACGAGGACGAGGCCCGGATGGGCGGAAAGGACGGCGTCCGACTTTTCAAGCTGCGCTTCCATCTCGGCGAGCTTTTTCGTCCAGATGACGGACGCGTTGCGCGAGGTGGCGAGGACCCTCAGACCCCAGGCGACGGCCGCGACAGCGAGCGCCCCGGCGGCGAAAAGTACGATGAGGATGGGCTCGGGCGTCGCGACCGTGGTTTCTGGAGCTTGCGCCACAGCAGGCGCCGTCGCGATTGGAGCAAGGGCAGTTGAAAGCCTGAGAGCTTTGAGGAGCTTTCGCCGATCTTTAGCCCCAAGCCTCATTGTGACTCCTGAAAACCCGCCAGTCGCCGGGTCACGACCCAAGCGAACTCATACGATATCTGGTTATGGGCCGCGCCAAGCTCACAATATGTACTCTGTTCGCTTGGAAGAGCTAGGGGAGGGTGGCTCAATTCGCCGCGCGACGCCCGGCAAATTTTCAACACGCCTAATTCGGCTCGGCCTCTTCCTCTTTCGGCTCTTCAGCCGGCTTTTTCTTCTTGCCGAAAATGGCGCCGATTCCCTGATTGATCAGGGCTTCGGTCGGGTCTTTCGCGGCGGGTTTCGTCGCCGAAGCGCCGGTTGGTCCATCGACCGCGCCTGTCGTCGGCTCCGCCGCGCCGGTCGCTGGTCTGCTTCCGCCGAGAATGCCTTCGAGAAGGCCGGCGGCGGGATCGGCTTCCTCGCCTTCTTTCGGCTTCAGCGCTTTGTCGAGGAGGCCGCGCACGGTCTGTTCCGCCTTGCCTTTGACGAGCGATTCGACGTCGATCGACATTGTCGGCTTTGAGAAACTGCCGCCGACCTTAAGCGGGATTGCAATTTTGCGCCCCGTTTTGCCGTCGGCCGATGTCGAGGCTCTCGGCAGCAGTCGGAGATCGAGCGTTTGGCCCGGCAAGTTGACCCGCCCGACGCCGCTCATGGCGAGATAAGGTCCTTCAAGCGAGATCGTAGGCGCCTGCATGTCGCCGTTGGTGATCGTGAAATTCGAGAGGAATTTCGAGAAATCGGTCTTTTCGTCGGCGCGACGGGCTTCGGCGACGGCGGCGGTCACCGCCGCCGGATTGGCGAGGCCCCCCTCATAGAGCTTGGCCACCGCGTTCGCCAGTTTGACGATGTTGACGCCCTTGATGGCGCCGTCGTTGAGATCAAATCCGCCCTTGCCGTCGAGCGACTGCATAATCGCCGCCTGAGACGATCCTGTCGCATTGAACTCAATGTTGAAGCCGCCAAGCCCCAAAAGCTTATCGAGCTTCATCAAGTCGATCGTGAAAGGCTGCGCTTCGACCGAGTTCATTGCGAATTTGCCGGCGATCGCGGGCGTCGACTGTCTCGCATCGACGACGAGCGTTCCCGATCCGCCGCCGCCGTAAAAGCCGAGCTGCGGAATTGAGGCTGTCATGCGGCCGTTATCGATCTTGAGATTGAGCCGCGATTCTCCCGCCTCCATATCATTGAGGAATACTTTGCCGGCGCTAAGATCGAGGTTGGCGTCGAGATTGCGCAGACTCGAAAAATCGATCTTTTCCGTCGACCACGCCGGGAATCCCTGCGCGCTCGTCGCCGGCGGCGGCATATAGGGCCGAAGGTCGAGCGACCCAGCGGCGAGATTTCCGGTCGCCATCGGCTTTGCCTTCGACCAGTCGAGTTTGAGATCGCCATTCGCGTCAATCGCGTCGAAAAGGATCTCGGCGCCGGAAAGGTTCAACGATTGCGGTGTCCCCGTCGCTTGTCCCGATACGGACAATCTGTCGAAGCCGGGCGCGTCTTCGAGCTTGACGTCGAACAGCGAGGCGAGCGCCGGAAGGTTCGGCGCGTCAAGGCTGACCGGACCCGAATAGCCGAGAACCTCGCCCGCCGCGAGAGCGAGATCAGCGCCGATCGTCGCGTCGCCGAGCTTCAAGTCGAGTTTCAGATTGGACTGCTTCTTCGCGAGGACGTCCGCCAGATTGGTGAGAACGATGTTCACCGTCGCGGGCGCGCCCTGTAATTTCATTGTTCCGTCGAGTTCGAGCGGCTCGGAAAGGCTCGCAAGCCGCGCCGTCATGTCGATGTCTTCCGCCGTATAGGTCTTTTTCGCCGCCGCATCAGCGTAGACCGCGCGCCCGTCCGTCAGGCGCACGTCGCCGAGGCTGATCTCTTTCACTGCGCCGGCGCCGCTCACGCCGTCGGCGGGCGCGTTAGAGGCCGCAAGGTTCCAGTTGACGGCGCCGTCCGCGGCCTTCTGCAGGTTGAGATCGGGTTCGGAAAGGACGAAGCGCGAGATTTCAACGCGCCCGGAAAAGAGCGGCATCAGTTTGACGCCGATATCGGCGCGCTTGACTTTCGCCAAATAGTCGCCCTCAAACCCCGGCGCGTTCGCGATGACGAGATCGCCGACTGAAAACGCCGTCTGCGGGATGATCTTGAACGAGATGTCGTCGCCCAGCGATACTGTGCGGCCGAGCGCGGTCGATGCGGCGGCCTCAAGCCGGCCCTTGTAGGTCTTCGCCGGAATGAGATTGGGCGCCAGCACGACGATGGCCGCGACAAGAATGATCAGCGCTGCAAGCGCCGCGATGAATTTCCCCATGGTTCGTCGCTTCCCTTTTCAAGAGCCGAATTGCGAGGACCTAAGCCCATTCGCGGGAAGAATTCTACCACTGCGCGAGGTTGAAGCGCGACGTATCTTTGATGAAGAATTTTCAACGCGTATTGCGCTGCGGCAACGCCCGTCGGTCGCGACAGACACCGCGCCGAAATGCAACTATGATCGCGGTCGAATGCGGGGCGAGGGGAGCCGCCAGCTTCAGGGTGCGCCGGGGCTTTCGGCGTCGGAGGGTGCGGGGTGATGATGACGATCGTGCGGACGCTCGCGGTTTTCGCGGCGGAGTTTTTCTTCTGCGGTCTGTTGGCGGGAGGGGCGGGCGCAGCGCAGGAAGCAAGCGGCGCCGAAAGGCTTCTTCACATCGGTCCCGCCGGGAGAGCTACGCTGTCCGATCCCGCCTCGATCGAAGCGTTCCTCGACGGCTATGTCGCCGCCGCGATGGCCGATCAGTATCCGCCGGGGGTGATGGTCGCCGTTGCGACCCGCGACAAGGTCTTCGTCAAGGCTTACGGCCTTGCAGACGCGCAAACCGGGGAAAAGGCGACAACCGAGACGCTCTTTCGCATCGGCTCGATCTCAAAGACGTTTATCTGGATCTCGGTTGCGATGCTCGCCGATGAAGGCAAGCTCGATCTCGACGCCGACGTCAATTCCTATCTCAGGTCCGTCAAAGTCAAGGAACGGTTCGGCAGGCCCGTCACCCTCAACGACCTCATGGCGCATCGGGCCGGATTTGAAGACACGCTCGGCGATTTCTTCCAGTCAAAAAGCGGCCGCGGTTTTGAAGAGGCGCTGAAACGAACGCGGCCTGCGCGCATCGCCCCGCCCGGCGAGCGGACATCCTATTCTAACTGGGGCGCGGATCTCGCCGCCGAAATCGTCGCCGAGGTTTCGGGCATGCCCTATGACGAATTCGTCCGAACCCGGATATTGGCGCCGATCGGCATGACGTCGACGATCCTCCACGATCCGGCGTCGATCGCCGGAAAGGCGCTCAACCCCGTCGAACTCGATGCGCGGCTCGCCGCCCCGCACAAGCTCGCCGCCGGCGCGCCGGCGGCGATGCGGCACGACGCGCTTGATCCGCTTCATGCGGCCGGCGCCGTTGCGTTTGACGCTCATGACGCAGGCCGCTGGGTCCGTTTTCTCCTCAACGACGGCGTCGCTGGCGAGAAGCGGCTCCTCTCGCCCGAAGCGTTCACGCTGATGCGCCTGAGGGCGTTCCCCGATCGCCCTTCGGCGCCGGACTTTGCTCATGGCTTCATGGAAACGGAGATTGCGGGTCATACGGCCTTCGGTCACGGCGGGACGCTCTCCGGCTTCATCGCCGACATGACGATCATGCCATCGCTCGGGATCGGCGTTCTTGTCGTCGCCAACGGCGCGGAAGCCCCGCGTCTTCCCGATCTCGTCAGCCGCGCGGTCATCGAACAATTCGCCGGCGAGAACAGTTATTCCTCGCGCTGGCCCGTCGCAGCGGACGACGAGATGAAGAAGGCGGCGAAATCCGTCGCCGGGGTCTACGCCCCCAATCGCCGCATCGAAGCGAGGCTTGAAAAGCTCGCCTCAATGGGATCGGAGATCAGGATCGCCGCGAGAGACGACGGCTCTCTCGTTGTCATCGCCGACGGATCGACAAGGCGATTTTATCCGCTGGCTGAGGATCTCTGGACGGACCGCTCGCGCGATCGCCTCTTCGTCTATCGCGGTAAGAACGGGTCGGTGAAACGGATATCGATATCGCTGGGAACCGATACGGCCGAGCCCGTATCCTTCCTTCAGTCATCGGACGGGTTCAACGCCGCATTAGGCCTTGCGGGCGCATTCTCGCTGCTCGCCTTTGTCGGCGCATGGCGGCGGCAGGGCCGACGCGTCGAGACGTCGCCAGCGGGACGCTGGCTTGCGATCGGCCATGCGCTCGCCGCTCTCGTCTGGCTCGCCTTCATCGGCGTCCTCGTCTGGGCGAGCGTCGATCTCGGCGCAAAGGAACTGGCCGACCTTCAGGAAACCGGCTGGCCGCCGAGACCGCTCCTTGCAGTGCAAATCACCGCCCACGTGGCGGCGCTGGCGGCGATCCTCGCGGCGGTCGGGATCGTTCCAGCTCTCGTCCGTTCCGGCTGGTCGATCTGGCGCGTGGTCCATTACGCGTTCTTTGCCGCTGCGGGGCTCTTCGCGGTTTATGAGCTCTGGATCTGGCGCGCGATTTTCGCGCCGGCGTCCGGCTGACATTGACAGGCCGCGGGCGCGACAGCACCTTGGCCGTCAAGCGCTCCAGGGGGAAGGGGTCTGTCATGTCAGAAGCCGTAGGCGCCATCGCTCGCAAGGTCGCGCCGCAAGGGCTCCGGTCGGCGATCCGCCGGGAGATCGCGCGCCAGAGTCTCAAGCGATTCTTGCACGCAGAATTCGGCGACCGCCACCGCGTGACGCCCGATGCGCCGTTCCCGCCGAGCGAACAGATCATTCGCACCAACGCCAAGGATGAACAGGGATTTGCGCGCCGCGGCCCCGGAACCGCTTTCGGCCGGAACGTCTATGTGTCGTCGGGCCTCAACGCCGCTCATGTCTTCCTCCTGCGCGCGAGCGAGGCTGGCGTGTTGCTCAAAAACGCAAAATGCGTTTTCGATTTCGGCTGCGGCGAGGGACGCGTCCTCCGGCATCTGCGCGGCCTTTCCGGCTTGCGTCTCATCGCTTCCGACACGCGCGCCGAAGCGATCGCGTGGTGCCGGGAAAATCTTCCGGGTCCTGACTACCATGTGAACGGTTTTGATCCGCCGCTCGCATTCATCGATACCAACGCGGTCGACATCGTCTACGCCTACTCGGTCTTCACGCACATTCCTGTGGACAGGCAGACCGCATGGCTCGCCGAAATGCGCCGCATCCTGCGCCCCGGCGGGGTTCTCCTCGCGACGGTGATGAGCGAATGCCTTAAATCGTCCCTTTCCGACGAGCGCCGGAAAGACCTTGAGCGAAGCGGCGCGCTCGTCATCGGCAGCGAGGACGCGGAAGCCCATCTTGCAACGCGCATGCAGGGATCGCTCTGGGATGTCTACCAGTCGCGCAAAAATCTCGAGCAGGTCTTCAGCGAAAGTTTCAACGTCCATGGCTACTTCCGCGAGGGACTTCGCGAGGGGGTATGGGAGCCTGGAATCGCGCCGCTGGGCCAAGATCTCATCGTTGCGGCGAAGCCTGTGGATGGCGCGTAGTGAATTTTTTGAACGAAGAAAGAACGGATCTAGAATTTCTTTTTATAACCATATAGTTATTGTATCTTGCCAAGCGAGAACAAAACGGGTACAAGACCGCAATTGACGGGCGATGGCCTGTTGGGCAAGGGAGACGGCGATGAACAAACCCGGATTGCGGCTGGTGGAGGCGGAAGGCGTGGACAAGAAGAAGGCCCTTGAGGCGGCGATCTCTCAGATCGACAAGGCGTTCGGCAAGGGCTCTTTGATGCGCCTCGGCGATCGCGAGGTTGTCGACATCGAGGCTATCTCGACGGGCTCGCTCGGCCTCGACATCGCGCTCGGGATCGGCGGCCTGCCGAAAGGGCGCATCGTTGAAATCTACGGACCGGAAAGTTCGGGCAAGACGACTCTCGCCCTGCAGGTCGCGGCCGAAGCGCAGAAGAAGGGCGGTGTCGCCGCCTTCATCGACGCCGAACACGCGCTCGATCCGATCTATGCGCAAAAGCTCGGCGTCAATCTCGATGATCTTCTGATCTCGCAGCCGGACACCGGCGAACAGGCGCTTGAAATCGCCGACACGCTGGTGCGTTCGGGCGCAATCGACGTCCTCATTATCGACTCGGTCGCTGCGCTGACGCCGCGCGCCGAGCTTGAAGGCGAAATGGGAGACTCGCTTCCCGGCCTGCAGGCGCGGCTGATGAGCCAGGCGCTGAGGAAGCTCACAGGCTCGATCTCGAAATCGAACACGCTTGTCATCTTCATCAACCAGATCCGCATGAAGATCGGCGTCATGTTCGGCTCTCCCGAAACGACGACAGGCGGCAACGCGCTCAAGTTCTACGCTTCGGTGCGTCTCGACATCCGCCGGATCGGCGCGATTAAAAACCGCGACGAGGTCGTCGGCAACCAGACTCGGGTGAAGGTCGTCAAGAACAAGGTCGCGCCGCCGTTCAAGCAGGTTGAGTTCGATATCATGTACGGCGAGGGCATTTCCTATGTCGGCGAGCTCGTCGATCTCGGCGTCAAGGCGAATGTCGTCGAAAAGTCGGGCGCCTGGCTTTCCTTCAATGGCGAGCGCATCGGTCAGGGCCGCGAGAACGCCAAGCAATTCCTGAAAGATCATCCGGAGATTGCAGCGCAGATCGCCGCGGCCGTCCGCGCGAATGCGGGGCTCGTCGCGACCGAAATGCTCGCCGGCGAAGGCGAGGAGGATGGGCTTGGCGAGGCGGCGGAGGGGTGATTTGCTCTGCCAGCCGGCGCGCCCCGCCAGCCATGGAGGATTGATGAGACGCTTCGCCTTGCTGGCCGCCATCGTTGTGGTTTCGACGCCGGCTGGAGCCGATGAACCGCCACTCTCGCGTCTTACAGGCGAATGGCGCGCGAAGGGAACGGTCGAGGGCGAGGCTGTGACCTACTGCGCCGAGGGCCGCATGGTCCTGATGGGGCAACATCTGCGTTTTTCCATGATGGACGCCGCGAAGAATCCCCGATACGAGGCGACTGTTTACATCTCGAAATCGAAAAGTAAGGGTGATCTCGTCGCGCACTGGCTCGACAATTTCGGCGCCGATGGCGCGCGGGTCGTCGGCTTCGGAGAGGAGACGGACGGGGGCTTCGTCCTGTCCTTCGATTATGGCGAGGCGGTGTTCAGCGATCACTTCGAGTTTTTGAACGACGACAGCTTCACGTTGAAGATCGACGCCTGCGTCGCCGACACTTGCAACCCCTTCGCCGATTATGTCTTCTCAAGGCGGTGATGACGGCGATCCGCGAATGTGACGAGGCCGGCGGGAATTTTGTCGATCCGCAGTTTGTGCGGTGATGTTCAGTTGATAAGCTAAGGCAAGGAGAACGACGATGATTGGCTATGTGACTTTGGGGACGAACGATATCAAGCGCGCCGCGAAGTTCTACGACGAACTTCTCGGCGAGATCGGCGCCAAGCGCATCATGGAGGGCGATAATTTCATCGCCTGGGGCGTTGCGATGGACAAGCCGGGCCTCGGCGTCATCAAGCCCCATAACGGGCTGCCGGCGACGTGGGGCAACGGCGCTATGGTCGCGCTCGTCATGGATTCGAACGAGAAGGTCGACAAGCTCTACAAGAAGGCGATCTCGCTCGGCGCGATCGACGAGGGGGCGGCGGGCCCGCGCGGCGAGACCTTCTACGCCGGCTATTTCCGCGACCCCGACGGCAACAAGCTGAATTGCTTCTGCATGAAGATGTAGGGTCCCGGAATTTGGTTCCGGCGGCCTCGCTTTACGCAGGCGCGCTATCCTTCTATGAAAACCGGCCGCGCCGGGGAGCGAGGAGGCTTCCCGGCGCGGTCGTTTTTGCGCGCCAATCGCCCTCTTAAGGACAGCCTCAAGACCCATGACGTCCCTCAACGACATCAGAACCGGCTTTCTCGAGTTCTTTCGAGCTCGCGGACACACGGTTGTCCCGTCGGCGCCGCTTGTTCCGCAGAACGACCCGACGCTCCTCTTCACGAACGCCGGCATGGTGCCGTTCAAGAATGTCTTCACAGGCGCTGAAAAGCGGCCCTATGTGCGCGCAGCCTCCTCGCAGAAATGCGTGCGCGCCGGCGGCAAGCACAACGATCTAGACAACGTCGGCTACACGGCGCGGCATCACACCTTCTTTGAAATGCTCGGCAATTTCTCCTTCGGCGATTATTTCAAGGAGGAAGCGATCGACGCCGCGTGGACGCTTGTCACCACGGATTTCGGTCTTGCGAAAGACCGGCTGACGGTCACCGTCTACCACACCGACGACGATGCGGCCGCTCTTTGGAAGAAAATCGCCGGTCTTCCCGACGCACGGATCATCCGTATCCAGACGAATGACAATTTCTGGTCGATGGGCGACACCGGCCCTTGCGGGCCCTGTTCGGAGATTTTCTACGATCATGGCCCCGGGATCGCGGGCGGCCCACCGGGAACGGCGGATGCGGATGGCGATCGCTTCATCGAGATCTGGAATCTCGTCTTCATGCAGTTCGAGCGCTCCGCCGACGGAACGATGACCAATCTGCCGAAGCCCTCGATCGACACCGGCATGGGGCTAGAGCGGATCGCTGCGGTGCTGCAGGGCGTCCACGACAATTACGACACCGATCTCTTCAGGAAGATCATCGCCGCCTCGGTCGAATTGACGGGACGCGCCGCTAAGGGAGAGGCCGCGCCGGCTCATCGCGTGATCGCCGACCACCTCCGAGCGTCCTCTTTCCTGATCGCCGACGGCGTCGCGCCGTCGAACGAAGGCCGCGGCTATGTCCTGCGCCGCATCATGCGCCGTGCGATGCGCTATGCGCATTCCCTTGGCGCGCGCGAGCCGCTGATGACGCGCTTGGCGCCGGTCCTCGAAGCCGAAATGGGCGCGGCATACCCCGAGCTTCATCGCGCGTCGGCGCTCATTCGCGAGACGTTGCGCGCCGAGGAGGAAAAGTTCCGCACGCTGCTCGATCGCGGCGTCAGACTGCTTGACGAGGAAGTCGCGAGGCTTGGGGGCGGCAAAACGCTTCCCGGCGCGACCGCCTTCAAGCTTTATGACACATACGGCTTTCCGCTCGATCTGACGCAGGACGCGCTGCGCCGGAAAGGCATCGCCGTCGACGCCGCCGGGTTCGATGCGGCGATGAAGGCGCAAAAAGCCGCCGCGCGCGCCGCCTGGGTCGGCTCGGGCGATGCGGCGAGCGAGGCGTTGTGGTTCGATCTCAGGGACCGCGTCGGCGCGACCGATTTCCTCGGCTATGTACATGAGGCCGCTGAAGGCGTCGTTCTCGCGATCGTGAAGGAGGGAGCCGAGATTGACGCGGCGGACGTCGGCGATCAAGTCGAAATCATCGTCAATCAAACGCCGTTCTACGCCGAATCGGGCGGCCAGGTCGGCGACGCGGGAACGATCACGTCCGATGCGGGTCTCCTCCTCGAAGTCATCGATGTCAAAAAGCGAGGCGGAGCGCTCAGCGGCCATGTCGGGCGCGTCGTCAAGGGCGCGGTGAAGAAGGGAGAGGCGGTGCGTCTTGCAATCGACGCCGCGCGGCGCAATCGCACGCGCGCCAATCATTCGGCGACGCACCTTCTGCACAAGGCGCTGCGCGACGTTTTGGGGGATCATGTCGCCCAGAAGGGCTCGCTCGTCGCGCCGGATCGTCTGCGCTTCGATTTCTCGCATATGAAGCCGGTGGCGGCGGCGGAAATCTCCGACATCGAAAAACAAGTCAACGCCGTCGTCCGCCAGAACAACGAGGTGACGACGCGCGTCATGCCCTATGACGACGCGGTCGCGTCGGGCGCGATCGCGCTTTTCGGCGAGAAATACGACGATGACGTCCGTGTGCTGAGCATGGGGATTGAGTCCGGAAGAAATGACGGCGAAAAGCCCTATTCCGTCGAGCTTTGCGGCGGCACGCATGTGCGGCGCGTCGGCGACATCGCGCTCTTCAAGATCACCGGCGAAAGCGCGGTCGCAGCGGGCGTCCGCCGGATCGAGGCGCTGACCGGGGAGGCCGCAAGGCTTTATCTCGACGAGCAGGCGGGCCTTGCGCGCGCGGCGGCGGAAGCCCTGAAGACGCCCGTCGGCGAACTTCCGGCGCGCGTCGAAGCGCTGCTCGCGGAGAAGAAAAAGCTCGAGCGCGATCTTGCCGACGCGAGGAAGAAACTCGCGCTCGGCAGCGGCGGCGCACTGCCTAGCGTGAGCATGACTGCATCGATCGCGGACGTAGCAGAAATTGCAGGCGTCAAGTTCATGGGACGTGTGTTGGAAGGAATTGGCGCCCAAGACCTCCGTAGCCTCGTCGACCACGCAAAGAAGTCGCTCGGCTCCGGCGTCGCCGCGTTCGTCAGCGTGACGGACGGCAAAGCCTCGCTCGCGGTCGGCGTCACCGATGATCTCAAGGAAAAGCTCTCCGCGGTCGATCTCGCCCGCGCCGGCGCCAAGGCGATCGGCGGGCAGGGCGGGGGCGGGCGTCCCGACATGGCGCAGGCGGGAGGGCCTGACGGCGCCAAGGCGGGAGAGGCGATCAAGG
>JBMOOR010000090.1:0-22586 GCA_049324555.1 Pseudomonadota bacterium
CGAATGCCTCTATGACGGTCGCTCGAAGCGGAAGTTCGCCTGCTGCTCGAAGGCCGGGCGCGGCTCGCCGTCGATGGTGCGCGGCGAAAAACGCCAGCGCTTGACCGCGTTGAGCGCCGCCCGATCGAAACAACTGTTCGAGGAGGAAGTGACGCGCTCGCTGACGACGGCGCCGTCAGGCGTGATCGTGAAGGCGAGGTCGACCGTTTCAACAGCCGCCGCCGCTGTTTCGCAGCCCGGCGGATAGACGGGCTCAATGCGCTCGACGAGCTGAGCCTCGATGATAACCGGCAATGGGGGAACCGCCCCCGGCTCAAACGACTGCGTTTCCACCGCCGGCGCAGCCGCTGCGGGCGCATCCGCCGCCGGCCGGGCATCGATCGCTTCAACCGCCAACGGGACGCCGCTGAGCTTCAGCGGCTTCTTGATCGCATCGGGGCTCGGATGCGTCACCAGATAGGCGCACCAGATCATGAAGCCGAGAATGGCGAGCACGGCGAGGAGCGACAGCCGCATCGGCTCAGGACGCTCGGCAGGCGCCGGCGCCGCCTTTGTCGGTTCCGGTTCCTTCCTTGCGGCGGAATATCCCGCCTCATCCTTGAAGCGCTCGACGACAGGCGCCGGATCGAGCCCGAGCGCTTCGGCGTAAACACGCAGGAAACCGATCGCATAGGGCTTCGATGGAAGCGCATCGATCGTCATCTGTTCGATCGCTTCGAGATAGGCCGCCTTGACGTGAATGCGATCGCTCAGGGTCGCAATCGAAAGGCCCTGTTGCGTCCGCACCGCCTCAAGATAGGGACCGACCGCGAGAAAATTCTTGGGGTCGATTTCGGAGGCGCGCAGCCTCGCGCGCGCATCATCCAATTCGAAGATTTCAGCCGAACCGTTCTTCACCGACACTTTTAAAGCGCCCTACGCCGCCGTTTGTTAACCTAGCCGATGCGCGACGACGCCGCTACCGGCGCGCCGCTGAAATTTCTAGCCCGCATGAGCGTTAACATCGCGTTGACGCCCCTCAATCCGCCAAAAGCATTAATTGCGCCAATGAACGCTCAAGAGAGCGCAGCGCCCGATTGGCGCAGCATCGCGGCAAAGTCGCGGCGAAGACTCGTCTGCGGACTGTCGAACCGCGCCGCGAGCCATTTCGAGACTTCGGCGGCGTCAATCGACCGGACGAGGCGGCGGAAGGGGCCGATCGACGACGCGGCGGAGGAAAAGCGGGTTACGCCGACGCCGATGAGCGCCGCCGCCATCAGGAGGTCCGACGCCTGCTCTCCGCAAAAGGTGAGCGGCTTGCCGGCCGCGCGCGCCTTGGACGCAACCATGCCGACAAAGGTCAAGAACCCGGGCTCGAGCGGATCGAATCGCCCATGCGTCATTTCCGAATCGCGATCCGCCGCGAAATAGAACTGGGCGAGATCGTTGCCGCCGATCGAAAGGAAGTCGACCCGCGCCGCGATCTCGGCTGTCCGCCAGGCGGCGGCCGGCGTTTCGATCATGGCGCCGAGACGGATGGCGGTCGGGAGCGGGCGGCCTCGCTTGGCTCGAAAGGCGACCTCCCGATCAAGGAGCGCGCGCGCCGCGTCAATCTCGCCGACAAGCGTGATCATAGGAAAGAGGACGTCGAGTTCGCGACCTGCGGCCGCCGCGAGCAAGGCGCGGATTTGCGGACGGAAAAGCCCCGGCCTGTCGACCGCCATGCGCATGCCGCGCCAGCCCATCGCAGGGTTCGATTCATCGCGCCGCTTCATGTAGGAGGCGGCCTTGTCGCCGCCAAGATCGGCGGTCCGGAAGACAACGGGTTTGCCGTCCGCCATGTCGAGAATTTCACGATAGAGTCTTTCCTGAACGCTCGCGCGCGGCAGCTGTGCGCCGATCAGGAACTGGAGCTCAGTCCGGAAGAGGCCGACGCCCGCAGCTCCGGCGCTTTGAAGATGCGCCATGTCGAGCGGAATGGCGACATTCATCAGGAGATCGATTGAAACGCCGTCGCGCGTTACGCTCGGCAGATCGCGCTCGGCGGCGTATGACGCCTGCTGTTCCGACCGGAGCGCCTGCTTCTCGCGATAGCTCGCAATAATGTCAGTGTTCGGACGAATATGAACTTCGCCGGCCTCGCCGTCGATGATGACGACGTCTCCGGGTTCGGCAAGCAAAATCGCATTGTCAAAGCCGGCGACCAGCGGAACGCCGAGCGCGCGGGCGACGATCGCAACGTGCGACGTCGTCGTGGCCTCGTTGACAATGAGCCCTTTCAGCTTCGGCCGGTCGTATTCAAGGAGTTCCGCCGGCCCGAGAATCCGCGCGATCAGGATCGCTTCATCCGGCATGTCGGGCGGTGAAGCGGGCTCGCCAGTCAGCTGGCGCAAAAGCCTGTTCGACAGATCGTCGAGATCGTGCATGCGCTCGCGGAGATAGGGATCTTTGACCTGCGCCATACGCGCGCGGTTTTCGGCCTGCACTTGTTCGACGGCGGCCTCAGCGGTGAGGCCGGAGACCACCGCGGCGCGCATGCGCTCCTTCCAGCCGCGGTCGTAGGCGAATAGCCGATAGGTCTCGAGGACTTCGCGCGGCGCATCTTCAAGCGCCGAATTGGCGAGCATCGCATCGACCGACGCCTGAAGCTTGGCGAGCCCTTCTTCAAGACGCGCCGCCTCGCTCGCGACGTCCTTGGCGAAGACCTTGTGCTTCGGCGTCGGCGGCTCGTGGAACGCCGCGCGGCCGAAAGCGACGCCGGGGACGACGCCGACCCCGGCGAGACGTTCCGGCCGGTGCAGCATCGCGCCGACTTCCTCGGTCGTTCGCGGGTCGAAGAGTTCGCCCGATGCGGCGATTTCCGCAAGAAGCGTCGCCACCGCCTGCGCGGCGCCGAGTTCCTCATCCGTATACCGACGGCTTTCCTGGTTCTGAAGGACGAGAACGCCGAGCGACTTGCCGGAACGGATGAGGGGAACGCCGAGAAACGAATGGAGCGGATCCTCGCCGGTTTCGGGCCGATAGGCGAAATTCGGATGCAGCGGCGCATCGGAGGTGATAAGCGGGCGCTGCGTTTCAGCCACGACGCCGACAAGTCCTTCGCCCCAATTGAGGCGCGTCTTGTGAACCGCCTCGCGATTGAGACCCTCGGTCGAATAAAGCTCCAGTTCGTCGCTCGGCAATCTCAGATAGATCGAGCAGACGTCCGAATCGACGTGACGCGCGATGACATGCGTCAGCCGGTCGAGGCGCTCCTGCGCGCTCACGGCGGCGGCGACCGCGTCGTGCATGCTGCGCAAGAGGCCTGCGATCCCGTCGCTCTCCCGCGCCGTCGTCCTTACCCGTCCGCTCATGGTCTGACCGAAGCGTAGCGGCGCATCAGGCGGCGCCCTGCGTGCGGTCGAGCCCGTAAGCCTGATGCAGCGCGCGCACCGCAAGTTCGCCGTATTCGGAAGCGATCAGCACGCTGATCTTAATCTCGGACGTCGAGATATTCTGGATGTTGATGCCTTTCTCGCCGAGCGCCCGGAACATCGTCGATGCGACGCCGGTGTGGCTTCGCATGCCGACGCCGATGACGGAGACCTTCACGACGTTGCGGTCGGACAGCATCTGCACGTAGCCGATCCTCTCCCTGGCGAGCATCAGCGTTTCAACCGCGCGCGCGAGTTCCGATTCCGCCATGGTGAAAGAGATATTCGCGCCGGCCTGGCGCGACGGGCTCTGCACGATCATGTCGATGTTGATGCCCGCGTCAGCGAGGAGGCCGAAGATGAGCGCGGCGCGCCCCGGCTCATCCGGCACCGACATCAGGCTGATTTTCGCTTCGTCCTTTGAAAGCGTGACCGCGCTGACGATCTGTTTTTCCACGATCTCTTCCTCGTCGCATATGAGCGTGCCGGGCGTCGGCAGGTCCGGCGGCTCGAAACTCGATAGGACGCGCACGCGAACCCTGTAGGCCATGGCGAGTTCGACCGAACGCGTCTGGAGAACTTTCGCGCCGAGCGAGGCCATTTCAAGCATCTCTTCATAGGAGACCCTGTCAAGGCGTCGCGCTTGCTTGGAAATGCGCGGGTCCGTCGTATAGACGCCGTCGACGTCGGTGTAGATGTCGCACCGTTCCGCGCCGAGGGCGGCGGCGAGCGCGACGGCCGTCGTGTCCGACCCGCCGCGGCCGAGCGTTGAGATGCGTCCTTCCGGCGCAACGCCCTGAAAACCCGCGACGATGGCGATTTCGCCGTTGTCGATCGCCTCCCCGAGCGGATCTTCGGGGATTTCCATGATGCGCGCCTTGCCGTGAGCGGCGTCGGTCCTGATCGGCGCCTGCCAGCCCTGCCAGGAGCGGGCGCGATAGCCCATTTTCTGAAGGATCAGGGCGACGAGGCCCGACGTCACCTGCTCGCCGCTGGCGACGACGGCGTCATATTCGACATTCCGGACATCAAGCGCGGGGTCAGGGGGCCCCGCGTCGGCGCACAGGGCGACCAGCCGGTTGGTTTCGCCGGCCATCGCTGAGACTGCGACGACGATCGAATGGCCGGCGTCCGCCTCGCGTTTCACGAACGCTGCGACGCGCCGCATCCTCTCGACATCGGCGACCGACGTGCCGCCGAATTTCATGACTATGCGCGCCATGCGCCCGCCGCCTTCTCAGCCGCCCAATCGCGGCCCCGACAGGCGCGCGCCGATCCTTCACAGGGAGCGTGTTTTCTGCAATCAAGCGGCCGCCGCCTGGTCGCCGAGCACGCCTTGGGCGGCGCCTTCTTCGGCGCCCTCTCTATCTTCCGGCGCAAGGTCGGCGCAAGTCGGTGAAAACTATTACGACGATGAGGCTTATTGAAAGCGGTCCCTGATGGAAACTGGTCGAACGAGCGTTGATCCGGCCGAAATCGAGAAATTCTCCCGGATCGCTGACGAGTGGTGGGACCCCTTCGGCAAGTTCAAGCCGCTGCACAAGTTCAATCCAGTCCGTCTCGCCTACATCCGCGACGCGGCTTGCGCGCATTTCGGCCGCGACCGACGGGCGCCCGCGCCGCTCGAAGGATTAAGGCTGCTCGATGTCGGCTGCGGCGGCGGGCTCGTCGCCGAACCGATGCGACGGCTCGGCGCCGAGGTCGTCGCGATCGACGCGTCCGAACGCAACGTCAAGACCGCACTGGCGCATGCGAGCGAGCATCGGCTCGACATTGATTACCGCGCGACGACGGTCGAGGCGCTGGTCGAAGGCCAGGAGCCGCCGTTCGACATCATTCTCAACCTCGAAGTCGTCGAGCATGTCGCCGATCCGGCCGGGTTCCTCACCTTGTCTGCGTCGCTTGGAAAGCCCGGCGGCCTCATGGTCGTTGCGACGATCAATCGGACCATCAAGGCGCTTGCTTTTGCGAAAATCGGCGCGGAATACATCCTTGGCTGGCTCCCCCGCGGGACGCACGATCCGTCGAAATTCCTGAAGCCGTCCGAAATCGAAGACGCCTTGTCGCGCGCCGGAATGACGGTCACAGCGCGCGCGGGCGTCGCCTACAACCCGTTGATGGACCTCTGGAAAATCGTTGAGGAGACTGACGTCAACTACCTCGTCACAGCAATAAAGCGCTGAGCGTTCTCACAAAACCATGGGCGCGCCATGCCGGGCCGAAAGGCTGTTCCGGGAACGAATCGTCTCTCGTCAATGGGGATTGTGCGGTTGCAGAAAATTTTTTTCCCGCCGCGGGCGACGCTAGACCCTGTAATTTCCGCCTAGTAAAAAACCCGCCTTCGGGGGTTTGAAGGGGTCGTATCAATGTCATCTTCCTTGTTGCAGACCGGGCTCATCAGCGCCGGCGTCATCTTCCTTATCGGCGGCGCCGTTCTCGCCGTCATCGCCTCACGTATCGCCAGCGCCGGCCGCGCCGCGCAGGCGGAAGCCTCAGTCCGACTCGCCGCCAGCCAGGAACTCGCAAGCGAGGTCAAGCGGCTTGCGGAAAAAGTCGAGCTGTCGCTGCAGGCGCGCGACGCCTCCATCGAGAACGCGTTCCTTCGCCATAACGACGCGTGCGCCGCGTCGATGCAGGCAGCCTTCTCCGCGAAGGGCGGCCATCACGATGACGACGATCATCATAAGAAGCATCATTCGGCCGGCGGCCACGGCCATGATGACGACGACGATCATCACAAGCATCATTCGGGCGGCCATCACGACGATGATGATGATCACCACAAGAAGCATCACGCCGCGTTCAGCGGCAAGGGCGGCCATCACGACGACGATGATGACGACCACCACAAGAAGCATCACGCCGCCGACGGCGTTCGCCCGTCATTGCTCGCACGCCTCTTTGGTCGCGCCGCCTAAGGTCGCGCCGCCTAAGTTTTGCGTTTTCCAGCGGGCCTGCCAAAAGGTCTGAACGAGGCGCAGCGCAACACAGCGCTGCGTCTTCAGTTTTTTTTGTAGAGCTTCAGGAAGGCGTTGACGGCGGATTTTACCCGCAGGCGGCGGTCTTCGGCGCAAGGCGGCGTCAACAACCCCATCAGCGCCGGCAGATGGTCGGCGCCGAGGATCAGTCCAAGAAAATTCGCCGCCGCTTCATGCGCATCAGCGACAGCCAGGCGCCCCGCTGACGCTTCCGCTTTTATATAGCTCGCGAGTTTCTCGCGGACGAACGACGGCCCGCTCTCGTAATAAAGGCGCGCAAGTTCGGGAAACTGCGCCGATTGCGCGATGACGAGGCGCTGCAGCGCCATGCGGCGCGGATCGAAAACAACGTCGACGAATCTCTCGCCGAATCTTGCAAGCGCGTCTTCGGCGGCGGCGGCGCCGACAAGCAGGGTGCTGACAAGGCTCTCGGCGACCCGATGCACAACCGCCGCCAGAAGATCGTGCTTGCAGGCGTAGCGCGCGTAGATCGTCTGTTTCGAGACGCCCGCCGCCGCCGCGATGTCGTCAATCGCAACGCCGTATCCGCGTTCGAGGAACAACTCCTTCGCTGCGTCGAGAATCGCTTCGTCCTTCTGCGGGTCGGCGCGGCGGCCCTTGCGCGCAACAGCTTCCATCAATGGCCTCCCGGAGCGGCGCCGACCTTCGGCGGCAGCGCGATGATAAGAAGCGGCGCCGTCACGAGGCAGGCGAGCGTAATCAGCTGGAAAATATCGCTGAAGGCGAGAACCGACGCCTCGCGGCGCGCGATGTCGGCGAGGGCCTTCAACGCCGCGGCGCCGGGATCGGCATGGCCCTGCCCAGCGAAGTAGGCGGTGAGCGATGCGAGGCGCTCTGAGAAAGCCGCGCGCGAAATGTCGAAATTGTCGGCGAGCACGCGCGAATGATAGACTGTGCGGTCATTGAGGATCGTGTTGATGACGGCGAGGCCGAATGCGCCGCCAAGATTTCGCGACAGATTGAAGAGGCCCGACGCGCCCGGGACCTTCGAAGCGTCAAGCGTGCCGAGCGCGATGACGTTGAGCGGCGCCATTGTCAGCATGAGCCCAAGGCCGCGGCCGACCTGCGGCCAGAAGAGCTCCCAGAATGACCATTCCGAGGTGACAGCAACAAGGTCGCGCGTGCTCATTGCAAGGACGATGAGGCCTGACGCCGCGACGGCGCGAGGATCAAACAGCCGCGCCGCGTAGGCCGCAAGCGGAGCGCCGAAGAACATCGCCGCACCGGTCACGAGAAGCGTTTCGCCGATCTGCAGCGAATTCAGTCCCCCAATCCGCGAAAGAAAAAGCGGGAGGATGTAGATGAGGCCATACAGCGACACGCCAGTCGAGGCTGCGACGAGACTGCCGGCGGTGAAGTTCGGATTGCGAAACACCGAGAAATCGACGAGCGGCGATTCCTGGCCTCGCACGCGCCAGCAGAACGCCGCCGCCGCTGCGATCGCGACGATCGTCAGGGTCGAGATCAGGCTGCTGTCGAACCAGTCTTCGCCGGGACCTTCTTCGAGGATGAATTGCGTGAAGCCGAGCGCGATGGCCAGCAAGGCGAAACCGGCGGCGTCAAAACGTTTCAGCATCGACAGGTTCGGCCTATCGAAATCCGCGTAAAGCCAGACGACCGCCGTAATAAGAGCGCCCGGTATGACGTTGACAAAAAAGAGCCAGTGCCAGCTTAAGTGTTCCGAGATCGCGCCGCCGAGAGTCGGCCCAATCGTCGGCGCAAGCGTTACGATCAATCCCATCCCGGCCGATAACTGCATGGCGCGCGAGCGCGGGAATGCGGTGATCGACGTCGAGAACACGAGCGGGATCATCGCGCCGCCGACAAACCCCTGTATGGCCCGCAGGATGACCAGCGTTTCCATGTTCCAGGCGAAGCCGCAGCCAAGGCTTGCAAGCGTGAAGCCGCCAGCGGACAGGGTGAAGAGGACGCGCGTTGAAAGCGCCCGCGCCAGATAACCCGAGATCGGGATCATCATCACTTCGGCGATGAGATAGGACGTCTGAATCCAGCTGATCTGGTCGGCGCTCGCCGCAAGTCCTGACTGAATCTGCGGCAACGACGCGGCGACGATCTGGATGTCGAGAATCGCCATGAACATGCCGAGCGTCATCATCGTGAAGACGGCGAGCTTGCCCGGATCAATCCGATCCTGCGCATCCTGCCGCGGCGGCAAGGCCGCTTGCGCCGTCGCGATCGTCACAGGCTCGATTCTTCTTCGACGCCGCTGTCTTCGCGGCGCGGCGAAAAGAGCGCCGTCGGCGGACCTTTTTCCCCGCCCCGCGTGTCGACCGCCGCGGTGACCGAAAGGCCGGGGAGAAGCGCAAGGCTCGCCGGCGCGTGGGTCACTTTGATTTTCACCGGCATTCTCTGCACGATCTTGGTGAAATTGCCGGTCGCGTTTTCCGGCGGCAGGAGACTGAATTCAGCGCCGCTCGCAGGCGCGAGGCTCTCGACTTCGCCTTCAATCTCAGCTCCTGGGTATGCATCAATCTCGATCGCGACCTTTGCGCCTGGCCTGATGCGGCCGATCTGCGTTTCCTTGAAATTGGCGACGACATAAACTTCCGCCAGCGGAACAATCGAAACGAGCCTCTGGCCCGGACTGACATACTGACCGACGCGCGCGGCGAGATTGCCGGCGACGCCGTCCTTCGGCGCGCGAACTCTCGTGTTCGAGAGATCCTGACGCGCAAGATCAAGCCTTGCTTCGGCGATCGCGAGCGCCGCTTCAGCTTCCCTCTGCTGCGCCTCGGCGATCGACGCAGAAGCTTTCGCAGCGTCGAGACCGGCGGCGGCGCCTTCAAGCCGGCCGCTCCAGTCCTTGAGCGCCGCATTCGCCTGATCGAGCGTGCGTTTGGTTGCAAAGCTTTCCTTCGCAAGGTCGACGGCGCGCTGGCGCTCGATCTTCTGCAGCGCGAGCGAGGCCTGCGTCGATTTCACCGTCGCGGCGGCGCCGGCGACTTCCGCGCCCGCCTGCGCTATTTTCAGCCGGATCGCGTCAAGCGCGGCTTGGCGGGCGGCGACCTCTCCTTCAGCCTGACGGACGGCGGCGCGATAATCTTCATCCTCAATGACCGCGAGCGCGTCGCCCGCATGGACGAGCGCATTGTCCTCGATCTTCACGCGCGCAATACGTCCGGCGACCTTCGGCGCGACGACAACCGTGTCGGCCTTCAAAAAGGCGTTGTCCGTCATCTCGATGAAACGGCCGTGCGTCGCCCAACGCACACCGAAAACCAGCACAACAGTGAGGACCGCAGCGGCGACGGCCGCCATCACGTATTTCTTCATCGAACAGGGACCCGAAAAAACAACGCCCAATATCATACTAGACTGATCAGTATGAAATAAACTTCGCGCGCGACGATGCGTGACGAATCGTCACGCTCTGGCATCTCAAAGTAAAATCAATTAGTTATACAGGATGCCCCAGTCCGGCGATCGGCGCCAGTTTCGCCCATTCGCGATCAAGCGCACCGAGCGTCGCCGCATAGCCGTCAATGACGGCCCGGTCGTATTCTTTCCAGTCCCGGAGTTCGACGCCCGCAACTTCGGGCGTCACCAGGATGTCGGCGGGACTGTCCTTGGGCCGCAATTCCTGACGCGCTGTCGCCGCCCGCATCAGCAGGGAAACAATCGGCGGCGCCGAGCGGAAGCCGTGGCGCCAGACCCATTCCAGGAAATTCGGAGGATCGACGAACAGGCCCGCCGATATCGTGCCCGCTCTTGCGACGTCGACGCCGATCGTCACGCCGCGGTGGATATTGGTCATGAGATCGGTCGGGAAATTGTTCATAACCGCGCCGTCGACGAGAAGCTCCCCGTCGATGACGACAGGCGGAAGAATGCCCGGCAGCGCGATCGAGGCGCGCAAGGCGTCGCGAAGCAGTCCGCGCCGATGGACGCGCGTCACGCCCTGCGTGATTTCTGACGATGTGCAGAAAAATGGAATTTCGAGATCTTCAATCCGCGTGTCGCCGAAATGCCGCTTCAGCCTTTCCTCGACGCGCGCCCCGCGCGTCAGCGCGACGACGGGGAGCACATGATCCCCGAGCGGATTGGATGAAACAAAGCCGTCGCGGATGCGCGCCTCGATTTCGGCGTCGCTCCACCCCATGGCGACGCAAGCGGCGATAATCGCGCCCATCGAGGCGCCGGCGAGAAAATCGATCGGAACCTTGCGCTCGCGGAGCGCCTTTACGGCGCCGATGTGAGCATAGGCGCGCGCGCCGCCCCCGGACATGACAAGGCCGACCGTGCGCCCGGCGATCGCGCGCGCAAGGCGTTCTTCCGTTCTCGGCCCGCTTACATGGAAAATCCGGTTGGCGTCGACCGCATCGACCCAGTCGACGACGCTTCCCGTTTTCATGCCTTCATGCAGCATGACGATGTCGACGAGCCTGAATTTCCGCGCCGGCGCATCCTCCGTCAGCGTCAGCGGAAACGGGCGCGGGGGACGCGCGTCCTGCCGAGCGAATACGAAGAAGCGATCGGCGTGGCGAAGCGCGAAGCGATAAGCGAAGGATTCACCGACGCGGGCCGTCAGCAACAGGACGTCATTTGCGGCTTCGAGGTCGTCGAAAAGGCCGTCGCCGTAGGATTCAGGATCGCCGATGACGACCGTGCGCCGCCCGAATGCGGAAATCGTTTTTGCAAGCGCGCGTGCGTGGGCCTCGATTTCAATCGAGGGCGACGACCCGATCAGCGCGAAGACGCGAGGGCTTGCGTGTTTGAAGCTGTCATTGGGATGGCGCGCCCGGTTGACAATCGAGTTGGCGAGCGCATGCGAAAAGTCGGCGCAGCAGTCGAGAAGCTGTTCCGCTTCATTCTTGTCGATCGCCAGAAGGTCGCTGTCGCGCAGCGCATAGACCGACGCCGAACGCGCATCGCCCGCAAGGACCGACATTTCACCGACCGGCTCGCCCGATCGCACGTAACCGAGAACCTCCTCGCCGGCTGCGCTCAATCGGACGACGATCAGCCGTCCCGTCAGCACGAAATACACCGCGTCGGCCGGTTCGCCCTGACGAAAGAGCGCCATCCCGCCCGACAGGGAAAACCAGCGGCCGCGTTCGATCAGCGCCGTCAGGGATGCGTCGTCGAACGCCTTGAAATAGGAAAGCTCCCGGCATCGGTCGAATACAGTCTGCATGCCGGGATGAGAAACCGATGCGGCGCAAGGCGCAAGCGCCAAGGGCGCGGCGTCGCGCAAGCGTCAGTTCAGTTTCTTTTTCGTGATTTCGGCTGGAACGGCGGGCGCGGGCAGCGGTGCAACTGCGACGCCTTCGTCGACGAGCTCCCTGACTTCCGCGCCGGTCGCTTCGCCGTAGATCGAGCGTTCTTTCACTTCGCCATAGTGGATCTTCCGGGCTTCTTCCGGAAACCGGTCGCCGACATAATCGAAATTCTTCTCGACGTAATCGCGGGCGCGCCTTGCAGCCTCCGCCATCGTCTCACGCATCGCCGCGAGCTTTTCCGAGCGGCCCGCTGCGCCCGAGACGATCGCCGGCGCCATGATGGCTCGCTCGATTTCGGTCGACCCGCAAAGGGGGCATTCGAGCGATGCTTCGTCCGCCTGCGCATCGAAATCGGCGCTCGACCGGAACCAGCCCTCAAATGAACACCCGGCCGCGCACTTCAACTGATACTTGATCATGCTTCTACATTGAGGACTTTGATCGGCGTTTCAAGGGCAAGACTCGGGATCTGCGCGCGCGCCTTCTTCACGCGGAGGGGATCTATCTCGGCAAGGATAACGCCGGGTTCATCGCCCTTCGCCTCGGTCAAAATGTCGCCCCACGGAGAAATGATGATCGAATGGCCGAAAGTTTCGCGGCCATCTTCGTGTATGCCGCCTTGCGCGGCGGCGATGACGAAGGCCCCGCATTCGATCGCCCGCGCCGTCAGCAGCGTCTTCCAGTGCGCGCGGCCGGTCTGGCGGGTGAAAGCGGCCGGAACGCAGAGGACCTCGGCGCCGGCGCGCGCCAGCGCGCGATAAAGATGCGGGAAGCGGACATCGTAGCAGATCGACAAGCCGAAAGCGGCGAGAGGCGTTGAAACGACGACCGCCGCCTCGCCGGCCTTGTAAAGGCGCGATTCCCGCCAGCTTTCGCCGTTCTCGAGACTGACGTCGAACATGTGAATCTTGTCGTAGCGCGCCGCGATCTCGCCGTCGGGACCGAAGAGGAAACTCCTGTTGGCGAGGCGCCCGTCGCCGCGATTGATCGCCATCGAACCGATAAGGAGCCAGACGCCATTGTCGGCGGCGGCGGCGGAGAAGGCGCGCACCTCCTCGATATCCTCGCCTTCGGGAAGCGATCCGGCGAGGCGTTCGCCGTCGCGGTCGACGGCGTTCGTCATCTCCGGCGTCACGATGAAGTGCGCGCCCTTCCGGGCCGCTTCCGCAATCAGCGCAGTCGCATCGGCGATATTCCGTGTCCGGTCTATCCCGGACCGCATCTGGACGCACGCCGCCTTGAAGACGGTGCGATCGCTGTCATCGGCGTCATTCATTGAGCAACGGGTCGAGCTTTCCCGCCTCTTCGAGCGCATAGAGTTCGTCGGAGCCCCCGACATGCGTCTCGCCGATGAAAATCTGCGGATAGGTGCGCGCGCCGTTCGAGCGCTTGAGCATCTCCGCGCGCTTTTCAGCGTCGAACGCCGCCGATATCTCGTTCACCCGAACGCCCTTCCTTTTCAAAAGCATGATCGCCCGCACGCAATAGGGGCAAAGCGGCTTGGTATAGACAGTCACGGCCTTCATCGACGACGCAGCCTCACGAACGGATGACTTCGGATGATCTCCGATTTTTCGGCCAGCGGCTAGAGCGCATCCCGGGAAAAGCGCAGGCGCCTCCGGGATTTCTCAGAGGATCATGCGAGAGCGACGCCCGCTCTGACGACGCGGGCGAGAACGAGCGCGTCAACGCGCCGCGCGCCCGCCTTCTTGAGGGCGCGGGCGCACGCCGACAAGGTCGCGCCGGTCGTCAGGACATCGTCAATCAGAATGATGTGCGCGCCCTTCGCGAGCGGCGCCTTGGACGCCCGCACCGCGAACGCGCCTGCGACATTGCGGCGCCGCGCGTCGGGCGAGAGATTTTTCTGCGGCGGCGTCGCGCGCGTCCTTTCAAGCAGCATCGGCTCGAAGGCGAGCCCGCTCGCCTTCGCCGCCGCCCGCGCGAGGATCGCCGCCTGATTGTAGCGGCGGGAGAACAGGCGGCTGCGGTGAAGCGGGGCCGGAACAAGGACGGCGCCCGGCGCCAGCAACCCCGCGCCAACCCGGAGGAGCCAGCCTGCAAGCAGCGGCGCGAGATCCGTGCGGTCGGCGTGCTTGAACGAAACAATGAGCCCGTGGCTCGCGTCGTCGTAAACGACCGCGGCGCGCGCGCTGTCGAAGTCCGGCGGCTCGGCGATGCACCGCGCGCATTCAGCGCCCTCGCCAAAGTCATGCGCGAACGGCGCGCCGCACCGCTTGCAGACAGGATCGTCGATGAACTGCAGCCTCGCCCAGGCGGAAGCGGATAACCGTCCCGGCGCCGCCAGCGTTTCCCCGCTCGCCGGACAGAGCGGCGGGGCGAGCGCGTCAAGAAGTCGCGACGGCGCTGCGGCGAGACCGTCGAGGATTTGCGCACGGCGAAAAGACGCTGGCGATTGCTGTCCTTCCTCTTCCGCCACCCGCATGCGATTGTCCTCCTTCCGTTCAGCGCCGGTTAACCGTCTTTCCTAATTTTCCATCAATTACGCGCGTGTAATCAATCCTCCGGGCGCAGCAAATTCGCCGAAAGTCGGCGATTTGACCGGGAGTGGGCGTGATGCGTGTGTTAAGAAACTTTCTCGCGGACCGCGACGGCAATATCGCCATCATGTTCGCCTTCACCTTTGTGCTCCTGGTCCTGTTCGCCGGCGGCGCAATTGATTTCACCAGATACAATGCCGTCAGGGCTGACCTCGTCGAATCGCTCGACGCCTCGGGCCTTGCGATCGCGCAACTCGATGCGATGAATGGCCCGGAAATCCGCAATCTCAGCGACGCCGCGCGCGAGGAATACCTCAAGGACTACGGCCGCGATTTCTTCCACGAGAACTTCTCCCACGAAAACGTCATCGACGGCCTCTCGGTTGACTTCGACATCACGAAGGCGACGATCACGCCGACAGCGCAGGGACAGATCAGGACGCTTTTTCTGCATTTGGCCTACGACCTGCTGGGAACGCCGGGCGACGGCGCAGAATTTCTGAGCCTTGCGACAGAGACGGAGATCACGCGCCGCGGTTCGGGCAAAATCGAGCTCGCGCTCGTTCTCGACGTGACGGGCTCGATGAAAAATGCGCCGAACGGCGGCGGCGACAAGAAGATCGTCAGCCTCAGAAACGCCGTCGATAACCTCCTCGGCGTCATGTATGGAGCGGACACTTACAGCGACGATATCAAGATCGGCGTCGTCCCGTTCAACGCGCATGTGAACCCTGCGGGCGCCTCAAGCTGGAACGATGCGTGGACGGATGAGAACGCCGAAGCGCCCTATCACGGCGCGCGCTTCTTCCACGTCGACGAGAATGGCGACATCGACATGACGCGAAAGGTCAATCATCTCGACCTCTTCGACAGCGTGACGGGCGCCTCGTGGATGGGCTGCGTCGAAGCGCGCCCCTACCCGCTCGACGAGCTTGACACCGTTCCGGGTCTGGGCGTGCA
Source organism: Pseudomonadota bacterium (assembly GCA_049324555.1). GTDB lineage: Bacteria > Pseudomonadota > Alphaproteobacteria > Caulobacterales > Parvularculaceae > Amphiplicatus. Next base: position 15,090 of record JBMOOR010000090.1, read on the forward strand.
GGAATCTTATGTCACGACCGCGAACACGCCGCTGTCGGCCGCCGAAGAGCCCGACAGCCGCATGCGCGACGCTTACGCCCGCGCGCCGCAGCTCTCGCTCAATCCGACCGTCGTCGCTTCTGTCGCCGCTTCGCGCTGGGTGCCGATGTTCCGCGCCGACGAACCGGACTGCCCCAGCAGCGGTTCAACTCAATATTGCGAAGGCGCCTACACCAACAAGACAGAGAGCTATACGGTCGGTGGAACTCCCTACAGCGTCACTTTCCACGGCCGCTGGTTCCACGACCCGAACGACGACGGCAAGAACCGCAGCCATTACGGCAATCAAAATTTCATCGACGACAGAAAGTTCATCTATTACGGCCAAGGCCAGCAGACGCCGCGTTACGCGAAGATCGCGCAATATTTCCAGTCGACGCTCCAGACCCCTTCGTTCGATCAGGACTTCAGGACTTTCCTGAACGCCATGGGCGCAACATCGGATACAAAAGACGAATACGTCTTGCGCAACGCCTATCCCGGCTGGTGGGATCCGGCGACAGGGACCTACAAGTATCGCTATAATCTCTCGCCCTCTATCGACGAGACGATCAGCGACACCGACCAGACAACGCGCGGTCCCAATGAAGACTGCCCGGCGGCGATCCTGCCGCTGACGCAAGACCGTACGAAAGTCGAGAACAAGCTCGCCGAGCTCTTCCCCAACGGGAACACCAATTCGGCGAACGGCGCAGTCTGGGGTTGGCGCGTCCTGTCGTCGAAGGCGCCGTTCACCGAAGGCGTATCGGAGACGAACACCGACTGGCAGAAGGCTGTCGTCATCATGACCGACGGGCAGAACACCATCGGCAACGCCTCCACGCACTGGCTGTCGTCGCCGTCGGTCTACGGCTTCGCCATCGAAGAACGCATGGGCAAGAACGTCTCGAAGGGCGATCGCGGCAATCCCAACACCTACAACAACGACGACATGCGCGATCAACTCGACGAAAAGCTCCTGCGCATCTGCCGCCGCATGAAGGAGGAAGGGATTCTCGTCTACACGATCATCTTCGACCTCAACGACAGCGAGACCGAAAAGGTCTTCAAATCCTGCGCGACGAGCCCGACCGAACCTTATTACTTCGTGGCGCCATCGGGCGAAGATCTTGAACAGGCATTCGGCGACATCGCCCAGGACCTCGTCAATCTTCACGTCAGCAGATAGGCCGATCGATGAAGCGCCCATCGACAATCCCGATCAAGAGGACGCCCGGCCTTCGGCGAGCGATCAGCGATCGGCGCGGATCGACAGCCGTTGAATTCGCCATCGTCGCGCCCGCCTTTCTCGCGCTGATGTTTTCAACCTTCGAGGCGGGATGGTTCTATTTCGCCAATTCGCAGCTCGACGCCGCCGTACTCGACGCCTCACGCTTCATCCGCACCGGTCAGGCGCAGGAGCAGGGCTTCGACAAGGACGCTTTCTACAATCATGTCTGCCCGCGACTTGAAATTTTCGGTCAATGCTCTGAGCGGCTGACTGTCGAAGTCGATACGTTCGCATCCTTCGCGGAACTCGCCGCGGACAATTCCGCGGCCGTGTGCAGCACCGACAGCGCCGAAGACATCGCGGCCATCCCCTATAACCCCGGCCTCGACAACGAAATCGTCCGCGTCCGATTTTGCCTCATCTACAACACGATCAACCCGACGATCGGGCTCAATCTTTCGGAAACCGCAAACGGCACGCGCAAACTCTACGGCTCCTATCTCTTCCGCAACGAACCGTTTTCGCGCAATCAGGTCTGATGGAATCGGCCATGAACATTCGCAGCCTTCCCTGGTCGGCGCTTCAGCGCTCCCTCAGCGAGGCGGCCGCCTGCCGGCGCGGCATCGCCGCGGTCGAGTTCGCGATGGTTCTGCCGATCATGGCGCTCTTGTTCTTCGGCATGCTCGAAGCTTCAGATCTCCTCACCGTCAAACGTCGCCTCGCGAACGCGTCGAACTCGCTTGTCGATCTCATCGCGCAGGAGCCATCGATCACAGTCGCGCAGCTTGACGATTCTGTCATCGGCGTCACGCGGCTTCTGGAGCCGACCGACACCTCGACGCTGTCAATCCGCGTCGTCAGCCTCGTCAGGGGACCTAACCCCGGCGATCCGGCGACGGTCCACTGGAGCCGAGACGAGAATGGCGCAACGCCTTACGCCGCGGGGTCGGTCTATGCCGGCCTTGACGACGATGAGACGATTAACAGCAACGCTTCGATGCTCGTCGTTGAATTCGACTACGATTACAATTCCGGCCTCTCCGGGCGCGTCTTCACCACCCCGTTCAACTTCGCCCAAAAAGCCAAGCGATGGCCGCGAAAATCGACGCGCGTGCAGCTTTGCCAGACGTCTGACCCGGCGACCTGCACGTCCTGATCGTCAGTTGATTGCTCCGGCCCCGGCGAGGCTCTAAAGCCCTCGCATGGCCGATCCGACGCCGCCCCTCATTTTCGACCGCCAGCTCTACGCGCGCCGGCGCGCGCGGAGCGCGACGGCGTTTCACGCGCACGATTTCCTGCATCGGCGCGCCATGGAGGACATCGTCGATCGATTGGAGAGCGTGACGCGCAACTTCCCGCAAGCGCTCTTTTACGGCGTCGGCGATCTGAAATCGATGCTGACGCCGCGCTGCGGCGTTGAGGAAATCATTGAGGGCGATTGCGCTGGAGCGAGGCTCTCCGAAGGCGGCGCATCGATCATATTCGACGAAGAGGCGTCGCCCCTCGCGCCCTCCTCCTTCGATCTTATCGTCAGCCTGCTGACATTGCACGCGGCGAATGACCCTATCGGCGCGCTGACGCAGATGCGCCTTGCGCTGAAGCCGGACGGCCTCCTCATCGCCGTCCTCTTCGGCGAGGAAACGCTGAAGGAATTGCGCGCAGCGCTCTATGAGGCGGAAGCTGAGTTTGCGGGCGGCGTTTCTCCGCGCATTGCGCCCTTTGCGAGCGTCCGGGACCTCGGCGGCGCTCTCCAGCGCGCCGGCTTTGCGCTACCCGTCGCCGACGTCGATCATGTCGGCGTTCGCTATCGATCGCCTTCACGCCTCATCGAAGATCTTCGCGGCATGGGGGAGACGAACTGTCTTTTCCGGCGCGGAAAGGGATTGCGGCGGGACACGCTCGCTGCTGCGACGGCGCGGCTCTCCGAAGCGGGGCCCATCACGTTCGACCTCGTCACGCTGACCGGCTGGGCGCCGCATCCGAGCCAGCCCAAACCGTTGACGCCCGGCTCCGCGCAACACTCGCTGGAGCGGTTCCTGAATCGCCGCTAGAGCTTCGCGCAATAAATCAGGATCGCATTGTCCTTCGTGACGGCGCGGAGTTCATCCTCGGGCCGGCCTTCGGCCGGACCCGGGGGCGCCTCCTCAGGATGAAGGATTTTTGCTCCTCAGGATGAAACGATCCAGGATAATTGCGCTCTGCTCTAGCCGCCTAATTCGTCAGCGCGCTCTGGATATCGGAATACATATCGTTCGACTTGCCGGCGAAATCATTCACCGCAGCGACAATCGCAAGAAAGATCAGCGAAACGATCAGCCCGTATTCGATCGCCGTCGCGCCGCTTTCGTCCCGCGCGAAGCGGTCGAACAGGGAGGGAAGAACAACCCGCCTGCATTTGCACTTGCTCATAAAAGGTCCCTCAACTGCGCGGCGAGGGGGCGGTCGGCGGGGGGCATTTCATAGCCCTGAAATTCCGTCGGCCTCACCCAGGCCAGCGCGTCCGCTTCAAGCGGGCGCGCGACGCCCTTCCATTTCCTGCACGCATAAAGTGGCATCAAAAGATGAAAGTCGGCTGAACTTGTTGAGGAAAACGCGATCGGGGCGAGACAGGACGTCTCGACGCTGATCCCAAGTTCCTCGTTCAGTTCTCTCACCAGAGCCCCCTCAGGCGTTTCGCCTGCCATCAGCTTGCCGCCGGGAAATTCCCAGAGACCCGCCATCGCTTTTCCTGCCGGACGACGCGCGAGCAGCACCCGCCCATCGCCGTCGATCAGCGCACCCGCCGCCACAATCAGCAGCCTTGCCATCTTTCCGCCCCAATTGATAAGCCGCCCGCCTTACCGGCGACTTGCGAAGATTGTTTGAATTTTAGCGACCATTCGTCATTCCGCGTCGGCTTTCGGCGGAAAGAAGGTGACGTCCTCGTCTTCTTTCAACTCATCAAGCGTCTGCGTGATCGTGCGCATGGTTAAGAACCGGCGAACGTTGTCCTCGACCGCCGCGAAAGGGACGCCGCCGGTCGACCGGCGATCGAGCACTTCAAGCACGTGCCAGCCGAATTCGGTCGCGAAGGGTTCGGCGACTTCGCCGACCGCAGTCGAGAATGCGGCGGCGGCGAAGGGGGGCGCCATCATATCCTTGGTGAACCATCCGACTTCTCCGCCAAGCGGCGCCGTCGCGCGGTCGAGTGAAAGCGCACGCGCATAGGAGGCGAAGTCGCCGCCCGCCCTGATCTCGTCGGCGACCGTGCGCGCTTCCTCCTCGGTTCCAACGAGTATATGCCGCGCTTTGACTTCATCGCCGAGGCGCGTCACATCCGCCTGGCTGTCGTAAAGACGTTTGACGCGCTCTGGCGTCACCATGGCGGCGATGCGGTCTTCCATGAAGGACGAGGCGAGGATGCGGTCGCGCGCGGCGTTGAGGCGCCGCTGCACGGAAGGATCGCGCTGCATCCCTTCCTCGATCGCCGCCCGCGCAAGCAGCCTCTGTTCGACATAGGCGCTGACGAGCTCGCGCGCGAACGCGGCTTCGACGGTGAGCTTTTCGCCTTCGGGCGCCTGGCCGCTGGCCCGCGCCGCCGCCTCGATCTCGCTCAAATGCACGAAGCGCCCGTCGATGCGCGCAACGATCGGATCGTCAAGGTCGATCGGCGGGCGAAAGAGCGAATCGAATGCGGCGGCGTCCGTGCGAGCGTTGCGGATTTCATCCGCCGCCCACAGTGCGCAAAGAACAAGGACGACCGAAGAGCCCGCCGCATAGGCGCGTCCCCCGCGCGAGGGCAGCCAGCGGAAGACTTCGGCGAAGGCGGCGGCGGATGCGCGCGCGGTCGAGGCGATGAAGCGCGCGATCGACCGGACGCTGAGCTTCAGCCCTCGCCACAGCGCGCTGTCGAGCGCTTCGGCAAGACGCCAGACGGTTCTGACAAGGGTCCAGAGCCCTGAGACAGCGCCGCGCAGGCTCCGGGCGATCAAGGCGGCGACGGCGCGCCAGCGCCCGGCTGTCGCGCGCGTTGTGAAAACCTGCCCGTCAGGCGTCCGGACCGCGCCTTTTTCGGCGCCTCGATCGCTAAGATGTTGGGCCATGGGAGAAATTCCCGACTTCGTTGACAGCCCTGACGCCGCTCACTATCTCTCCGGCGCCCGTCACAACGGCTCCGCCGCCTCGCTCGCCGCACCCGCCGCCTGAAGCCGGCGATTTCGGTTTTCCGCAGGCCATTGGGACACTCATACTGAAGGTGCGTTCATTCATGGCGCTGTTCGGCCTCGCGAAAAAGATTTTCGGTTCCTCCAACGAACGCCGCATCAAGCCTCTATGGCGCCGCGTCGAGGCGATCAATGCGCTCGAAGAGAGCCTTTCCAAACTGACCGACGCCGGCATCATCGAGCGGACGAACGCCCTGAAGGCGCGCGTCGCCGCCGGGGAAAGCCTCGACGCCGTCCTTGAAGAAGCGTTCGCGACCGTCCGCGAGGCCGCCAAGCGCGCGCTCGGCCAGCGCCATTACGACGTCCAGCTTGTCGGCGGCATGGTCCTGCACGAAGGCAATATCGCCGAAATGAAGACGGGCGAAGGCAAGACGCTGGTCGCGACCCTTCCCGTCTATCTCAACGCCCTCACCGGCAAGGGCGTGCACGTCGTCACCGTCAACGACTACCTTGCGAGCCGCGACGCCGAATGGATGGGCCGTGTCTACGAGCGCCTCGGCATGAGGACGGGCGTGATCGTGCATGGCCTTTCCGACGCCGAACGGCGCGCCGCCTACGCCTGCGACATCACCTACGGCACTAACAACGAATACGGCTTCGACTATCTTCGCGACAACATGAAGGCGACGCGCGAAGACATGGTCCAGCGCGGCCATCATTATGCGATCGTCGATGAAGTCGATTCGATCCTCGTCGACGAAGCGCGCACGCCGCTCATCATCTCCGGCCCGACCGACGACAAGTCCGAACTCTACATCGCGATCGACAGTTTCATCCCCCGCCTTGATGCGAGCGATTACGAGATCGATGAAAAGCAGCGCTCCGTCACCCTCACCGAACAGGGCAACGAAAAACTCGAAGGGATGCTGAAAGAAGCGGGCCTTCTTCAGGGCGAGAGCCTTTATGACGCGGTCAACATTTCGATCGTCCACCACGTCAATCAGGCCTTGAAGGCCCACAAGGTCTTCCAGAAGGACAAGGACTACATCGTCCGCGGCGACAAGGTCGTCATCATCGACGAATTCACGGGCCGCATGATGGAAGGCCGCCGCTGGTCGGAGGGTCTCCATCAGGCGGTCGAGGCGAAGGAAAAGGCGGCGATCCAGCCGGAAAACCAGACGCTCGCCTCGATCACCTTCCAGAACTATTTCCGCCTCTATGAAAAACTCGCCGGCATGACCGGCACCGCGCTCACCGAAGAGGCGGAATTCGCCGACATCTACAAATTGAACGTCGTCGAGGTTCCGACCAACAAGCCCGTCGCGCGCATCGACATGGACGACGAGCTTTACATGACGGCCGCCGAAAAGAACAAGGCGATCGCCGTGCAGATCGCCGAATGCCACCGGAAAGGCCAGCCGGTCCTCGTCGGCACCGTATCGATCGAAAAATCGGAGCAGCTTTCCAATCTTCTCGGCGACAAGGCGTTCTGGCGCGAGGTCGCGAAAACCTTGAAGACGCGCGCCGACGAACTCAAGGAAAAGGAAGCGGACCTCAGGAAGGATCTCCTTGAGCGGGCCGCTTATATCGAAACGCTCGCGATCAAGAAGGTCCCGATCCCGCACAACGTCCTCAATGCGCGCTTCCACGAGCAGGAAGCCTCGATCGTCGCCGAAGCCGGCAAGCCGGGCGCCGTGACGATCGCGACCAACATGGCGGGCCGCGGCACCGACATTCAGCTCGGGGGCTCCGTCGACAAGCAGGTCCTCGACAGTCTCGCGGAAGGCGACGACGAGGAGACGATCAAGAGGAAGCGCGCCGAAATCGAGACGAAGGTCGCCGACGAGAAGAAGAAGGCGCTTGAAGCGGGCGGCCTCTTTGTTCTTGGTACGGAGCGTCACGAGAGCCGGCGCATCGACAACCAGCTTCGCGGCCGTTCCGGCCGCCAGGGCGATCCCGGCGGGACAAAATTCTATCTCTCGCTCGAAGACGACCTGATGCGCATCTTCGGCTCCGGCATGGAAAAGATGCTGAAGCGCTTCGGCATCAAGCCGGATGAATCGATCGAACACCCTTGGTTCACGAAGGCCGTCGAAACCGCGCAGA
>JBMOOR010000091.1:0-21567 GCA_049324555.1 Pseudomonadota bacterium
TCATGACGGGCGGATGCTCGATATCGAAATCGACTTTGAGGATCCGGCGATCGGCGCGCAGGCGATGTCGATCGACCTCGATGATCCGGCGGCGATGCGCCGCCTCGCGCACGCGCGCACTTTCTGCCGTCTCGCCGATGTGACGGCGATGCGCGCCGCCGGCCTCAGTCTTGGCGGCTCGCTCGATAATGCGATCGTCATTGACGGCGATCGCATCCTTAATCCCGCGGGCCTCAGGGATCCGAAGGAATTCGTCCTCCACAAGGCGCTCGATCTCCTCGGCGATCTCCGCCTCGCCGAAGTCCCGATCATCGGGCGGATCACGGCGCGCCGGCCGGGGCACGAGCTGAACACGCGGTTCGTGAGGCGCCTCCTTGCCGAGCGCGGCGCCTATGACCGCGTCCTCCTCAACGCTCCGGAGGCGCGGGTCAGCGCCTGAATTCGGCCTGATTTTCAATCAATGTGTCAATGAATTGCTCCAAAGATCTGATATTCCGCCGAAAGGCCCCGGAAGGCGGTTTCCCCGGTCGCCGAAACTTCGTAGATGAAGGGCCTCGCCGCCGCTTTCCCCGGTCATTCGCCCAATCTAGGGTGAGCGCCGCGATCGACTGTCAAAGCTGAGGATTCTCCATTTCCATGATGTTCCGTTTTCGCGTTGCGCTTCTCGTCCTGTTCGCCGCGGTCGCCCTTGGCGCATGCGGGTCCTCTTCAAAGAAGAAACAGAAATTCGCCTATGTCGAACGCCCGGTCGAAATCCTCTATCAGGAGGCGGCGACCGCGATGGAGCGAAAGCGTTTTGACGATGCGGTCGAGTTGTTCGGAGAAGTCGAACGGCAGCATCCCTATTCCGCCTGGGCGCGCCGCGCGATCCTGATGAAGGCGTTCGCGCAGTATCAGCAGAACGACTATGACGAGGCGGTGACGACGCTCGACCAGTTCATTGCGCTGCATCCCGGGAATAAGGACGCGCCTTACGCCTATTACCTGCGCGCCATGTGCTGGTATGAGCGCATCCGCGATGTCGGCCGCGACCAGGATTTCACGAACAACGCAGTGCAGACGCTGAACGATGTCGTTCGCCGCTATCCGGAAACGGAATATGCGCGCGACGCCCGGCTGAAGCTCGATCTCACCTTCGACCACCTCGCCGGCAAAGAAATGTATATCGGCCGCTACTATCTCAAATACGGAAAGCACATCGCCGCCATCAATCGCTTCAAGATGGTGGTCGACAATTATGAAACGACGAACCATACGGCCGAAGCGCTTTATCGGCTGGTTGAATCCTATCTGCAGCTTGGCGTGATCGAGGAAGCCCGCTCGGCGGCCGCCGTCCTCGGCGCGAACTATCCGGGCTCGGTCTGGTATGAAGACGCCTATGATCTGATGCGGAAAAATGGGCTGCTCGAACCCGGGTCAAAGCCGAAACGGTCCGAGAAAGAACTCCGCAAGATCGAGAAACGGCAGAAGAAGTATGAAACAAAGGGCCTGAAGGATTCGGGCGCGCCGGTCATCGAGCCGCCTTCGGATGATCCTTTCGAAGAATCGATCGAAAGTCCGACCGAACCGTCAGCCGAAGGCCAACGCTAACAAGGGAGAGGCGCGGAGGATCGATGCTGACCGCGCTTCACATTCAGGATTTCGTGCTTATCGATCAGCTCTCCTTGCCGTTGGGCGAGGGGCTGACGGCGCTGACGGGCGAGACCGGAGCGGGGAAGTCGATCCTGCTTGAAGCGCTGGGTCTTGCCGCCGGCGGGCGCACGGACCGCGGCGCTGTCCGGCGAGGGTCGGAGCGGGGCGTCGTCGCCGCCGTCTTCGAGCCGGGCGCCGTTCACCCGGTATGGCTGCTTCTCGAAAAGAATGGCGTCGCAGCGGCGGATGATCAGGTGATCCTTCGCCGCATTCAGGGCGCCGACGGCAAGAGCCGGGCTTTCATCAACGACCAGCCGGTCTCGATCGGCCTGTTGAAGACCGTCGGCGAACTCCTGATCGAAATCCACGGGCAGCATGACGGCGTCAGCTTCCTCGCCTCTGGAACGCACCGGAGCCTCCTTGACGAGTTTAGCGGACAGTCGAAGGCGTCCGAAGCGGTTTTGCGGGCGTGGGCCGACTGGCGCGCTGCGGAAGGTGCGCTCGAAGAGCGCCTCAAGTTCCGCGAACAGGCGGCGAAAGAGGCCGATTATTTACGCCATGTCGTCGCCGAGCTTTCCGACCTTGATCCGCAGACGGACGAAGAAGCGTTGCTGGCCGCGCGCCGCGCTGAAATGATGGCTGCGCAAAAGGTGACGGAAGACCTCGCCGCCGCCGCCGAAATACTGTCGGAAGAAGGCCTCGAAGGAAAACTCGCAGCCGCAGCGCATCGCCTGACGCGCGCGTCGGCGCATTTCGAGCGCGATCCCAATCCTCTTGAAACCGCTATTGACCGCATCGATCGCGCGCTTTCCGAGTGCGTGGAAGCGCGGGCGGCCGTCGAAGATGCGGTCGAGCGCCTCGGTCTTGACGAACGCGCGCTTGAGGAAACGGAAGAGCGGCTGTTCGCCATCCGCGCCGCCGCGCGCAAACATGGCGTTGCGCCTGACAAATTGCCGGAGTTTCTCAACAAGGCGTCAAGTGCGCTCGCCGCTCTCGATGAAGGCGAGGCGCAGGTCGGCGAGCTTGAAAAGGCTTCGGCTGAAGCGTGCGCCCTCTATTTCGATCTTGCGCGCCAACTGTCGAACGCCCGCCGCAAGTCGGCGAAGATCCTCGACGCCGCCGTCGCCCGCGAACTTGAGCCCTTGAAGCTCGGCAAGGCGCAATTTGCAGCCTCAATCGAGACCGATGAACACAAGGCCGGGCCAAACGGAATCGACGTCGTCGAGTTCATGGTGTCGACAAACCCCGGCGCTCCGATGGGGCCGCTGAAAACAATCGCATCGGGCGGCGAACTGTCGCGGTTCGTTCTGGCGATGAAGGCGGCGCTTGCGGCCAAAGAAAACCGCACCGTGATCATTTTCGATGAGGTCGACGCCGGCGTCGGCGGCGCCGTGGCGGATGCGGTCGGCGAACGCCTTGCAATGCTTGCGGCCGATGCGCAGGTGCTGGTCGTCACCCACAGCCCGCAAGTCGCCGCGCGCGCAAAGACGCATTGGCGGGTCGAGAAAAGTCACTCGAAGGATCAAACAGCAACCCGCGTTGTCGTTCTTGGTGAAGACGAACGCATCGAAGAGATTGCGCGAATGCTGTCCGGCGCCGTCGTCACCGACGAAGCGCGCGCCGCCGCGCGCCGCCTGCTTGGCGCACAGACGACTGAAAAAACCGCAAGGCGGAAACGCGCATGAGCGTCTTCGCAGACCGCGCCGTCGAATACGCGCAGATGCTTGGTCTCGGCGTCCCAATCCTCCTCGCGCCGATGGCGGGGGCGTGTCCGCCGTCCCTCTCAATTGCGGTCTCGAATGCAGGCGGCATGGGCGCCTGCGGCGTCTTGATGATGCAGGCCGACGAGATCGCGCATTGGGTCGCGGCGTATCGCTATGGAGGAGGAACAGCGCTGCAATTGAATGTGTGGACGCCAGATCCAGCGCCCAAGCGCGATCGGAATCACGAGGTGCGCGTCGCTGAGTTCCTTTCAGGTTGGGGGCCGCCGGTCGTCGCGAACGCGGGTGATGCTGCGCTGCCCGATTTTACCGCGCAATGCGAGGCTACGCTCGAAGCAAGGCCGACTGTGATCTCGTCAATCATGGGACTTTTCCCTGCTGACTACGTGCGACGGATGAGGGCGGCGGGTGTCAAATGGTTTGCGACCGCGACGACGGTCAACGAAGCGCGCGCGGCGTCGGCGGCGGGCGCCGACGCGATCATCGCCCAAGGCGCAGAAGCCGGCGGCCATCGCGGCGCGTTCGATGCGACTTTCGCTGAGCGGTCAGCGGTCGGCCTTTTCGCGCTTCTCCCGGCGATCGTCGATGCAGTCAACATTCCGGTCATCGCCGCCGGCGGCGTCGGAGACGGTCGGACGATTGCGGCGGCGCTGACGCTCGGCGCTTCCGCCGCGATGATCGGCACCGGATTCCTCCGTTGTCCGGAAGCTGGCGTTCCTCCCGCGTGGGCCGATGCGTTAGCGGCCGCCGCACCAGAGGACACGCTCATCACGCGCGCATTCTCGGGGCGGCCTGGACGCTCGCTCGCAACCGCCTATGCCCGCGCAGCGATGGCGATAGATGCGCCGCAACCGGCGCCTTACCCGGTGCAGCGCGGCCTCACCGCCGCCATGCGGAACGCTGCGGTCAAGAACAATGATGCGGCGCGCATGCAGGCCTGGGCCGGGCAAGCCGCGAGGCTTGCGCAGGCGCGGCCAGCGGGAGAATTAGTGAACACGCTGTGGCGCGACGCCGCAGCGCTGCTTTCATAGTCGAATCCAGTGACGACACCCTCATGAAAAAGGCTGGTCTCGCGACAAAGCCGGTAAAGGACCTGACGGCCGAAGAGGCCGCGGCGGAGCTTGCGCGGCTCGCGCAGCTTATCGCAGCCGCTGACGAGGCGTATTACGCGAAAGACGCGCCGATCATGACGGACGCGGAATATGACGCGCTGTTCCGTCGCAACGCGCTCATCGAACGCGAATTCCCGAAACTGAGGCGCGCCGATTCTCCGATGAAGCGGGTGGGCGCCGCGCCGTCAACGAAGTTCGAGAAGGCCGAGCATAGAAGGCCGATGCTTTCGCTCGATAACGCCTTCAGCGACGAGGATGTCGCCGATTTCGCCGCCCGCGTCAGGCGCTTCCTGAAGCTCGACGCCGAGGCGCCGCTCGCTTTCACGGCGGAACCGAAAATCGACGGGCTGTCGCTCAATCTCAGATATGAAGAGGGCGTCCTCAAAGTCGCTGCGACGCGCGGCGACGGCGCGGTCGGCGAGAATGTGACCGCGAATGTATTGACCGTCGGCGACATTCCGAAATCGCTGAAGAAGGCGCCGGCGGTTCTCGAGGTGCGCGGCGAGATTTACATGAGCCACAAGGACTTCCTCGCGCTTAACGAAAGTCTCGAAGCTGCGGGTGAGGAGGTGTTCGCAAATCCGCGAAATGCGGCTGCCGGATCTCTTCGCCAGATCGACGCCGCCGTGACCGCTTCGCGTTCCTTGCGCTTCTTTCTTTGGGGCTGGGGTGAGGCGTCCGCGGCGCTCGGAGGATCGCAGCTTGAAGTGGTTGAACGCCTCAAGTCGTTCGGATTCCCGGCCAATCCGCTGATCACTCGCTGCGAAACCGTCGATGCGATGCTCGCGAAATATCGCGTTATCGAGGATAAGCGCGCCTCTCTCGGCTACGATATTGACGGCGTCGTCTACAAGGTTGACAGGCTCGACTATCAGGAGCGGCTTGGTTTCGTCTCACGCTCGCCCCGCTGGGCGGTCGCACACAAATTTCCTGCCGAAAGAGCAACGACGGTGCTTGAAGCGATTGACATTCAGGTCGGCCGCACAGGCGCGCTGACGCCGGTTGCGCGCCTTCGCCCCGTGACGGTCGGCGGCGTCGTCGTCTCGAACGCGACCCTGCACAACCAGGATGAAATCGAGAGGAAGGATATCCGCATCGGCGACACCGTCGTCGTGCAGCGCGCGGGCGATGTCATCCCGCAGATCGTGGAAGTCATTCTCGAAAAACGTCCCAAGGGCGCGCGCCGCTATCACTTCCCGGAAACCTGCCCTGTATGCGGCAGTCACGCTGTGCGCGAAGACGGGGAAGTCGTGCGCCGCTGCACCGGCGGCCTCATTTGCCCAGCGCAGGCGGTCGAGCGTCTGCGCCATTTCGTGTCGCGGAACGCGATGGATATTGAAGGGCTCGGCGAGAAGCAGATCGAGGCGTTCTTCGCCGAGAAGATCGTCGCCGAGCCCGCCGATATCTTTACCCTGGAGTCGCGGCAGAAGAAGGGCGAAATCGACCTCTATGCCTACAAGGAAAAGAAGGACGGAACCAAAACCCCGACCAACACGAAGTCAGTTGAAAACCTCTTCGCAGCGATCAATGACCGGCGTAGGCCCGCGCTTGAGCGCTTTATCAATGCGCTTGGGATCCGCCATATCGGCGAGACGAATGCGCGACTCTTCGCCGGTCACTACAAAACGTTTGAGGCATTCCGCGAGGCGTCGATCGCCGCAGCGAAGCCAGGTGAGGCCTATGACGACATGCTCACAATCGAAGGCGTCGGGGAACTCGTCGCCGGCGGCGTCATCGAGTTCTTCAAGGAAAGTCACAATCGCGACGCTGTCAGGCGCCTCTTGATTGAAGTACGTCCACAGGAGATGAAACACGCGGCGCAAGCAGGCTCGAAAGTCGCAGGCAAGACCATCGTCTTCACGGGCACGCTCGAAACGATGACCCGCGACGAAGCAAAGGCGCAAGCGCTCGCACACGGCGCCAAAGTGTCTGGCTCGGTTTCAGCGAAAACCGATTATGTCGTGGCGGGACCAGGCGCCGGGTCGAAACTGAAAAACGCCGAAGCGCTTGGCGTCGCGGTGCTGAGCGAGGAGGAATGGCGTTCGCTGATCGACGGGGGCTCAGCAGCATGACGGACGATGCTGCGCTCGGTTTTGGCGATGTCGCCGCGAGCTACGCGGATCTTCGCCCGTCATATCCGAAGGAGCTGTTCGATTTTCTCGAATCCCATCTTGAAGGCCCGCGCCGGCTCGCCGTCGATCTCGGCGCCGGCCCCTGCAAGGCGAGCATCGATCTTGCGGTGCGATTTGAGCGAGTGGCGGCGGTCGAGGCTGACGCGCGCATGCTTGCGGCCGCGCCGCGCGCCGCTCGCATCGATCGAATCAACTGCGCCGCGGAAGCAGCGGCGTTTCCCGCGGGTTCGGTCGATTGCGTGATTGCAGCGACCGCATTCCATTGGATGGAACAGGATGTCGTCTGTGCGAAGGTTGCGCAGTGGTTGCGACCCGGCGGCGTGTTCTTCCCGTTTCTATACGGGCCATTCTTCGTCAGCGGTCCAGCGGAGGCGGCATTCGCGCGACACTGGGCGCTTTGGGCGCCGCATATGGACAAGCGGCTCGGCGCGAAGGCTGACTACTCGCGCGCGATGAAAGCGTGCGGCGCGTTCAAAGGCCTTTCGACCTTTTCCATGACAATGGAAAAACCGATGGCGCCGGCGGACGCGGCAGGGCTTTTCCTCACTGCGTCTTACGCCCGGGTCTATATGGCGACGAATAATCTGGGTGAGGACTATCGCTATCAGCTGGCGAATGAACTGGCGGCGTTTGGGGAAATCCCCGTCAATTTTCCGCTCGGCGGCATTCTCGGAGTGCGGTCAGATTGAGCGCGTCGCGCGCGTCAGCCATTCGGCGACATCCTTCGGCAGGAGCGGCGACAGCGTCTGGCGGACGCGTGCGTGATATTTGTTAAGCCAGCAGCGTTCGGCCTCGGTCAGCAAAGAGGGAACGACAAGATCGAGATTGATCGGCGCGAGCGTAATCGTCTCAAAGCTCATCATCGGCCGTTCGCCGCCGGCGATCGCCTCCGCATCCCTGACGACGATAAGGTTTTCGATGCGAATGCCGTAGCCGTCCGTCTTGTAATAGCCGGGCTCGTTCGAGACGATCATGCCGGGTTTCAGGGCCTGCGAATTCGGCGCCTTGGCGATCCGCTGCGGGCCCTCATGAACGCCAAGGAACGAGCCGACGCCATGGCCGGTGCCGTGATCGTAATCGAGACCAGCGTCCCACAGCGCCTTGCGCGCAAGGACGTCAAGCTGCGAACCGGTCGTGCCGGAAGGAAAGCGCGTGGTCGCCAAAGCGATGTGGCCCTTCAGGACAAGCGTGAAGCGTTCACGCATTTCCTGCGTCGGCGTTCCGATCGGGACTGTGCGCGTGATGTCGGTCGTGCCGTCCTGATATTGCGCACCGGAATCGATGAGGAAGAGTTCCCCCGGCGTCAATTTGCGCGAAGTCGCGGTCGAAACTTTGTAGTGAACGACCGCGCCGTTCTTTCCCGCTCCCGAAATGGTGTCAAAAGAAAGATCGACGAGCTTGCCGGTTGCGGCGCGAAAGCCTTCGAGCTTCATCGCCGCGGCGATTTCATCGACGGACCCGTCCTGCGCTTTCGTTGCGATCCAGTGCAGGAACTCTGTCACTGCGGCGCCATCGCGAACATGCGCCGACCGCGCGCCGTTCAATTCCGTTTCGTTCTTGGTCGCGCGAGGAAGGGCGCAAGGATCCGTGAGATCGACGATCCTGGCGCCAGCCGTAGCGAGGTCCGACACATACTTCATCGGCGCCAGTGCGGGATCGACGGCGATCGTCCTTCCATCCTTGCCGAATTTCTGAAGTGCGGCGTCCAAATCGGCCTCGGCGCGAATGTCGACGTCATCGCCGAGGAAAGAGGGAAGCTTGTTGCCAACCTTTTCTGGCGCGATGAAGAGCGTCGCCCTGCCGTCTTTCCATTGCAGCGCGCGCGCGAGCGGTAAGGGCGAGCGCGAGACGTCCTGCCCTCGAATATTGAAAAGCCAGGCGATTGATGGCGGCGAGGTGACGAGCGCGGCGTCAGCGCCGGCTTTGGCGATCGCCTCAGCGATTTCCTTGCGCTTGTCGGCCGAGGATCTTCCGGCGAGGTCGAGCGCATGGGGCTTGGCGGGTGAAAGCGGTCGCGCCGGCTGGTCCTTCCACGCTGTGTCGACCGGATTGCGGTCGAGCGCGACGAGCGTGAAGCCCGCCTTCTTCGCCGCCCTTTCCAATTTTTCAACGCCCGCTTTCGTATGCAGCATCGGATCATAGCCGATGCGCGAGCCTGTCGGCGCCTTCTCGGCGAGCCACTGGTCCGGCGGCGTATCGACGAGGTCTTCGAAGGCGAAGAATTTCTCGTCCGCCTGCTGGCGCACTTGCAAGGTGTAGCGCCCGTCGACAAAGATGATGGCATTGTCGGCGAAAATGATCGCAGCTCCTGCAGACCCCGAAAATCCGGAGACCCACATCAGCCGCTCGGCGTAGGCGGGGATATATTCGTTCTGGTATTCGTCATCATGTGGGACAATGAAGCCGTCGATATTCAACGCCTTCATCTCTACGCGCAAGAGCGGCAGATGCTTGCCGGCGAACGTTCGGTCGGAGACGGGGTCGAAGTGCTGGAACATGATGAGATTTTAGGGGTTGGGTTTTAGGGTTAAGGACCGGCGTCGGCGCCGACCCAGATACTCTAACACCTAAAACCCGACACCTAAAACCTCCTGCTTCAAATCCGCGCGAACAGCAGCACTGGCCAGGTTCGATGGTCGAGGCGGTTGAGGAGCCTAAATCCGGCTGTTTCATAGGCCGCAACGACGCCTGCTTCCTGATTCGCCATGAGCCCCGCCAGCATGATCCTGCCGCGGCGCGCAACATGCCCGGCCATGGCAGGCGCGAATTCGACGAGCGGCCCCGCGAGTATATTGGCGAAGACGAAGTCGTAAGGCGCGCGCACGCGGATGCGCGGGTCGGCGAACCCGTCCGCGGCGATCGCGTTTACAAGATCGCTGACGCCATTGAAAGCGATATTCTCTTTCGCGATCTCGACCGATTTCTCGTCGATGTCGCTCGCAAGAACTTCAACATCCCAAAGTTTCGCCGCGGCGATCGCCAGCACCGCCGAGCCGCAGCCAAGATCGAAGACGGCCTCGGGCGGCGCGCCGGCGAAACGATCGAGAAGGGTGAGGCAACCCGCGGTTGTCGGATGGTGACCAGTGCCGAACGCCTGGTTGGCGTCGATGCGGATCGGAATTTTTTTTCCGTCGTCGGGAAGTTTGTCCACGTCGTGCGAGCCGTAGAGCAGGAACCGCCCCGCTTCGACGATTCCAAGCCCTTCAAGCGCGTGCGCCACCCAGTCGATGTCGGGAAGTGTCTCGATCATTGGCGCGCCAATGCGCGTTTCGGTGAGAAGCGTCGCCAGTATCTCGTCGTCGGGTCTTTCAGTGAAGTAGGCTTCGAGCTTCCACGCCGTTGCGTCGTCAGCAGCCGTATCGTCATGCTTCGTCAGGCTGACGGCGTTGGCGGGCGGATAGAGAACATCGGTCAACAGGACGCCCGCGCTTTCTAGCGTGGGTTCAGTTCCGATCCAGACAGCTTTGAAGGTTGGCATTATCGCTTTTTGGATTTGCTCGGTTCGGCCGAAGCCATTAACGCCTTGATGTCGCGTTTGTCGACTGCTCGTCCTGCTGCTTTCTTCAGCGAGATAAGGTCGTCACGGCTCACATAGAAGACCTTGACGCCCCCGACAGTCGCCTCAACGCGTCGAAGCCATGACTTCTCAAAATCGCCGCCAGGCGGTCCCAGCAGGATATCGACGCGATTCGGCGGGGCGCCAAAAAAGAAGAAGGCGTCTTCATCCTCGAAGTCTTTTGTCGTCACCCCACGGAGCGGCGCTTGAAATTCAACGAGGCTCTTAAAGACCGCGGCGGCATTTTTTGTGATTGGTCGCGATCCAGATTTCGCAATCCTTGGTGAAGCGGGGTTCGGCGTGAAATCCGACAGCATATCCGCCGATGATGAGATATCTAACGCCGTTTTTTTCGAAGACCGCCAACAGTTCGATCAAGTCGGAGTTCAACTGGATCACGGTTTTTCACCTGCTGATGAAAGATGATCATTTCCCAGATCGCCGCCATCTTCATTTCTGCTGACTGGCGGCGCCAGAACTCATAATCGAACGAGCGATCAGAATCGCTGATCTTGCCCCGCCGAACAGCCGCTTTTGACCAATCCGCCGCCATGATCACGCCCCCGTCAAAAACGAGTCGACCACTTTCTTCGCTCCGGAGTGGTCGAAGTCGACGGTCAGTTTTTGGCCTTCCGCCGCTACGACGCGGCCATAGCCGAATTTCTGGTGGAAGACGCGCGCGCCGATCGCGAATTTCGACTTGCCCGGCGCGTTGATCGACACGGTCTGAGCCTGTCCTTCGATCATCGGCGGCGCAGAGACCGTGCGGCCTGACGCAGCCCGTGCGCGTTTCCAGCCCGGATTGTCGTAATAGGCGCCGTCATCGACCCTCGCCGCGTCAAATCGCGAATGACTGGCGAAACGCGACGCCGCATTGCCATAGAGACCAGGCTGCGAGACAACTTCAACTTCGCTCTCCGGCAATTCATCGATGAAGCGCGACGCGAGCGCGCTCTGCCAGCGGCCATACATCAGCCGGTTTGCGGCGAAGGAGATGCAGCAGCTTTCGCGCGCGCGGGTGATGCCGACATAGGCAAGGCGGCGTTCCTCTTCGAGCGCGGCGGTTCCGCCTTCATCGAGCGAGCGCTGCGAGGGGAAGACGCCTTCCTCCCAGCCGGGAAGGAAGACGACCGGAAATTCAAGGCCCTTCGCCGCGTGCAGCGTCATCAGCCAGATCTGTCCGTCGCCCGACTCTTCGTTGTGGTCAGCGACGAGCGCGACGTGATCGAGGTAAGCGGCGAGCGTATCGAACTCCGAAATGGCGTTGACGACTTCCTTGAGGTTGTCGAGTTTCGAATCGGCCTTCGCCGATTTATTGTTACGCCAATAGTCCGTATAGCCCGATTCCTCGAGAACGAGCTCAGTGAGGTCGCGCGGCGACATATGCTCGACTTCGCCTTTCCAGCGGTCGATCATCTCGATGAATTTACGGAGCGCGTTGCGGGCGGCTGCGCCAACATCTTCGGTCTCAAGCGCACATCGCGCCGCCTGCATCAAACTTGGCGGATCGAATTCGGGAAGGTCACTGACGTCTACGACATCACCGGTTTTCAAATCGAACAAAGGGTCATCTGGGGGAAATAATCGTCCACTTGGCAAGTTGGCGCGGATCTTATGCAATGTTTGCAACGCCTTCTCACCTAAGCTGCGGCGCGGTTTATTCACTATTCGCTCAAAAGCCAGATCGTCGCCGTCGTTACGAACAAGCCGCAAATAGGCGATCGCGTCGCGCACTTCTTCGCGCTCATAAAAGCGCGGACCGCCGACAACGCGATAAGGAAGGCCGAGCGTGTTGAACCGCTCTTCAAAGGCGCGCATCTGGAAGGACGCGCGCACGAGAACCGCCATCTCGGAAAGAGAACGCCCCTTCTGCTGCTCGCTTTCAATGTCGTCGCCAATAAGGCGCGCTTCCTCCTCGCCATCCCAGACGCCGCGCACTTTGACGAGTTCGCCTTCGCTTTGCTCGGTCCACAGCGTCTTGCCTAGCCGCGCTTTGTTCGCCGAGATGAGGCCTGAGGCCGCCGCGAGGATCGCAGGCGTCGAGCGATAGTTCCTTTCAAGGCGAATGACGCGGGCGCCCGGGAAATCCTTTTCGAAGCGCAGGATGTTTTCAACCTCGGCCCCGCGCCAGCCGTAGATCGACTGATCGTCGTCGCCGACGCAGCAGATGTTCTTGTGCTTTTGCGCAAGAAGGCGCAGCCAAAGATACTGGGCGACGTTGGTGTCCTGATACTCATCGACCAGCATGTATCGGAACTTGTCCTGATACTGCGCGAGAATGTCAGCGTGCTGCTGGAAGATCGTCAGATTGTGGATGAGAAGATCGCCGAAATCAGCGGCATTGAGCGCCTTCAGCCGGTTTTGATAGGCGGTATAAAGAGCAATCGCCCTGCCGTCGGCGAAATGCCACGCCTCATTTGCGGGAACTTTGTCGGGGGTCAGTCCGCGGTTTTTCCAGGCGTCGATGACGGCGGAAAGTCCGCGCCCGGTCCAGCGCTTTTCATCGAGCCCCGCCGCTTCGATCACCTGCTTTGCGAGCCGCACCATGTCGTCGGCGTCGAGTATGGTGAAGGAGGATTTCAATCCGACGAGCTCAGCGTGGCGGCGCAAGATCTGTGCGCCGATCGAATGAAATGTGCCGAGCCATTGAAGACCCTCAACGCTCTCGCCAATAAGGGCGCCGATCCGTTCTTTCATCTCGCGCGCCGCCTTGTTGGTGAAAGTGACCGCGAGAAGCTGCCAGGGTTTGGCGCGCCCGGTGAATAGAAGGTGGGCAAGGCGAGTTGTCAGCGCGCGCGTCTTGCCGGTGCCGGCGCCCGCGAGCATCAGCACGGGACCTTCGGTCGCGAGAACCGCTTCACGCTGTTCGTCGTTCAGCCCTTCGAGATAGGCTGGCGCCTCGCGGCCGGCAGCCGCCGGCGGGGCGCCGAGGCCGGCGCGCGCGCGTTCTGAAATCGAAGGTTTGACGGTCACCGGCCGAACTTACCCAAAGGAGAACGATTCTGGAACATTCCTTAGAAGCGCACGGCGCCAAGGCGCAAGCGGGACGCGCCGAATCTCTCCAGAATTCAACGCCGTAAAGCGGAAGGAGGCTGACATGCCGGGGAAGTTCGAAATCTACAAGGACAAGAAAGGCGAGTTCCGGTTCCGACTTAAGTCCGGCAATGGGGAAACTATCCTTGCGAGCGAGGGGTATCGGGATCGGGCCGGAGCTCTCAACGGCGTTCAATCGGTCAAGAAGAATTCCGACCTGCTCGCCCGGTTCGAGAAAAAGACATCAGCGTCCGGCAAGCCGTTCTTCGTGCTGAAAGCCGCAAATCAGCAGGTCATCGGGACGTCCGAACTCTACGAGTCCGAGGATGCGCGCGACAGCGGCATCAAGAGCGCGATGCATGTCGCGCCGCTCGCGGCGACTGAGGATCAGACGGCGTAGTCGCTCGCCTATTGCTGCGCCGATTGCGTTACGAGCGTTCCGTCTTCGCCGATTTCAAAACCGGCGACATCCTTGATCTGCTCAAGGATCGCTTCGCAGCCGCTTTCGACATAGGCGAGGTCGTCGATCAGGAACTGGATGTCGTCGCCGGCCCCCTCGACGCGCTGAACCATCACATCGATGTCCGCTGCCGGCTCTTTCAGGAAAAATCCGCCAACCATGGCGCGCCAGCGGAACGTATCCTGCGTCCAGGCGAACGTGATTTTCGCCGAGCCCACAGCATCCCCATTTGCGTTCTTCGCCTTGAGCGTCGCTCTGAACCGTTCGTCCTCTTTGCCGCCGGTCGGATAAATCGACATCATCACCGCGCAAACGGGCTTTGCGAAACTGACGCTTAACGGGCGGCGCCAATCGTCGCGATAATAAGCGGCGAAGGACCCCGACGGCGGGCGGATGTAAGTGCACAGGCTGTCGTACTCGAAATAGCGCTGACCGTCGCAGATTTGCCACTCAAGGCCTTTGCCGAACGCGACGCCGTATTTCTCTGTATACTGATTTTTGATGACGCGGCCATGAGCGCCCGGCGGCGGCTCGAAGGTGAGGATCGTGAATCGCGGGTCAAGCTTTACGTCCGTCGCGCCGATATTGGCGATGGCGCGCGTCTTCGTCGCCGGGTTGGTGTCGCCGTCGGGATCAGGTCCGTAACCGTTCTCGTTATACTGAGCGAACGCGGGAAAGGCGGAGAGCGCCCCCAACGCAGCAAGCCCCGTAACGAATTTGAATAGCGACTTTGCCGACGCCATAAACACCCCCTCACGACAAGGTTAATCTAGCGTCTCGGCGTCGCCTCGGCAAATCCGTGAAAGCGCGCCGATTTCAAGCATTTGCGCCGTCGGGCGTCATTCAAGTCGGTCGGGCCGCGCAAACTCGTCCCACATTTTCAGCATTGGCGTCGGCTTCGCGTAATGCCCGTCGATCCAAGGCGCATCGGGCTTGATCTCGCCGATGCTTTCGTAATTGGCGATTACGGCGTCCGGGAATGCGTCGACCAGGCGGCTGTTGATGACGCGCGCCACATCGGCGCCGTCTTCGCCCCAATGATAGAGCGTCCACCAGTCGACGAAATCCTTAGACTTCGCGAGCTCTTTCGGCGGCAAAAGATGGCTCCCGCCTTCATAGGCGCCGAGAAATCGGCTGCCCGCCCTTTCAGCGACCGCCTTATGCTCCGCCCATCGAGCGACGATCCATTTCCCCGTGAGTTTTGAACTCGCCGGGCCGTCCTTCAATTGAGCGGAGACGCGCTGCGCCAGCGCGTCCGAGTCTTCCTTCAGGGCGGCAAGCCACATCGGCCCGTAGATGGCGGGATTGTCCGAGCCGAACAACGCCGCGCCAAGGGCGCCGAACTGCCCATAGTAATTGGTCACAGCGACCGCCGTCTTCGACAAATAAACCTTGGGATCGGCGCCGCGCGTGCGAAGATAGTCGGCAAGACCATCAAGCGCCTGTTTCGTGCGCCACGGATTGGCGGTGTGGCTGGCGACGACATAAACAATATTCGGCTTCACCTTGCGTGCGGCGAATTCCTTCTCAAGCGCGATCATGAAGCGCGCGGTCAAGGCGCCATAGCCGTGACCGATCTTCCAGTCGGGATTGAGCCCGCGCGCGACACCGATCGCGTAATTGCTCGACACGGCGAAGCCGGCCGCCAGATTCCAGATTTCATTGCCGACTTCGACATAAAGGGGACGCGATAGCGGATAGCCGGACGCGAGATAGCGATCCGCGAACTCCTTTGCAAAAATTTCCCATTCGCGGCTTTCGAGCGTCTTTTTCGCGTTCTCCGTCGCCGCCGATTTGAAACGCTCGAGGTCAAGGCGGCTCGGCTTTGCTTTTTGGCGGAGGGATGGATCGGCGGGGCTGATCGGCGCGCCCAGCTGAGGCGGGATCGTCAACCAGATGGCGACGTCGGCCTCGACGCCGAGATTGAAGAGAATCTCATACGGGGCGCTGAAAAACGGCGGCTCCGGCCAGGAGATTGTCGCGCGTTGCCCCCATGGCTCCCTCATGGTCGCGACCTGATCGAAGCGGCGCACTTGGATATTATTCGTTGACTGAATATCCATGGTGCGGACGATGTCGTAGCGCTTCACATAGTCGATGAAGGCGGGGTTCCAGATCTCGCCGCGATCGAGAAGCGCCGAATATTTCCTCCGGTAGAGGCGAACGTCGCGAAAGTCCTCGCCGATCGAAGAAAAGCGCATCGCGCCGCCCTGCGCCTGAACCGGCTTCAAGGAATAGGCGACGCTGTTCGACCGGCGATCGCCTGGCGCTTTTTCCTCCCAGCGCTGCATCGTTCCGCGCGCCTTGCCTTTCCAATCGAGCACATAGTCGTCCGCATAATAGTCGCGGAAATTTTCGGCACCCGGCAGAAATACTCCGGCGGCGGCGTATTTCGTCTCCGCGCTTTTTTTGGTCGGCATGAAGGTCAGAGGATCGATATAGCCTGCCTCTAGCGCTTCATCGCCTTCAAGCCTTGCCCCGGTTTTTGTTTCAAACCGCCAGCCAGCTGCGCGCGTCTGCGCCATGTTGATGTACGGTTCTTCGAGATTGAAGGGCGCCGAAAATCCAAGACCAAGAAGTAGCTGGTGCGCGCGTGCTTCAGAGCTTTTCGTCGGCGCATCACCCGCAAGAGCGGCTCCTGCAAGAACGACAGCCGCCGCCACCCCGGCCGACCGCTTCGCCAGTTTATGTGACAAGAACTCCTCCGCCGCACTGGGCCTTGACCCTATCGCCTTGAAATTAGGCCGATCCGGGGCCGCGAGCGAGGTCCCGCCGCTTTAATTCCGCTTGGAGGGAGCATATATCGCCGGTCGCGCCCGTCGATGCATTCGGCTGAGGCGCAGCCAGCCTGAAGGCGCGGGGCGCGCACCCCGCCCGCTATCACGACGGTCGGGAAGGGATGGACATGCTGCTGACGATGATGAAGGCGAAGATTCATCGCGCCCGATTGACGATGACCGACCTTCATTATGAAGGCTCGATCGCGATCGACGAGGACATCCTCGAAATGGCGAACATCTTGCCGAATGAACAGGTCGCCGTGTGGAACGTCACAAATGGCGAGCGGGTCGTCACTTACGCGTTACCGGCTGCTCGCGGTTCGCGTGAATTCATGCTGAACGGCGCAGCCGCCCGCCATGCCGCCGCTGGCGACATCGTCATCGTCGCCGCTTTTGCGCAGATGACGCCGGAGGAAGCGAAGTCCTTCAAACCGACCGTCGTGCTGATGGGCGAAGACAATTCGATTGATCGCCGGCTTTGATCGCTCCGGCGCAGCCGGGAATCCGCCGCCTTGACCCTGGCGGACAGGGCGCCCTTTCATGGATGAGGTTTGTGAGAGGGTTTCATGATCAAATTCCGGGTCCTGTTCGCTGTCGCCGCGACGGCGCTTATATCCGCATGCGCCAGCAGCGCGCCGCCATTGGCCGCAACAAGCGTGGGGCGGATTCGCTCAGACGTCGCCTTTCTCGCCGACGACGCCCGCATGGGACGCGAGGCCGGCACGGCCGGCTACGACGAGGCTGCCGGTTATGTCGCCAAGCGCATGAAGCAGTCGGGCCTCAAACCCGCGAGCCGCGCCGGATGGCGGCAGGAAGTGCCGCTGCGATCGTCCGAGCGCGATCTCGGCGCCGCGCGCCTTTCGTTCAGTGTCGGCGCCGAAGAAGCAATCCTTGTTCATCTCGAAGATTTCATCATCGGCCGCACCTATAACGACGAGACATTCAGCATGGAGGCGCCGCTCGTTTACGCCGGATACGGCGTTAGCGCGCCGGAGGAGGGCGTCGACGACTATGCGGGTGTCGACGCGGCGGGGAAGATTGTCGTCGTATTTTCAGGAGCGCCCCCGGCACTCAACACGGAAAAGCGGGCCCATTACAGCAGCGGAGAGGTAAAGCTCGAAACGGCGGCGGCGCACGGCGCCGTCGGGTTCATCAGCATGCCATCGAAGAAGGATGCCGATGAAACCAAATGGACCCGCGCGGTCAACGGCGTCTCGACCGCCGGCATGACCTTCATCGAGTCGGACGGGCGCGCCCACGTCGCAGCGCCATCGATCAAGGCGAGCGCGAATCTCAGCGCTGCGGGCGCCGAAAAACTCTTCGCCGGCGAGCGCCTCGATTATACGGCGCTGCAGGCGAAGGAAGCTGAAGGAAAAGGCGCACCGGCGGGTTTTAATCTCACAAAGACCGGCTCCCTGTCCGGCGGCTCGGTTCTCGCCGATGCGAGGAGCGCGAACATCATCGGGATGATCGAAGGATCGGATCCGGCGCTGAAAAACGAAGTCATCCTTTTGACAGCCCACCTCGACCACATCGGAATTTCAAAATCTGCAAAGCCCGGCGAGGATGCGATCAACAATGGCGCCCTTGATAATTCTGGCGGCGTCGCCGTGCTCCTCGAAACCGCGAGCCGCTTCGCCCGCGCCGGAACGCGACCAAGGCGGACGATCGCATTCGCCGCCGTGACGGCGGAAGAGAAAGGCCTTATCGGCTCCGATTATCTCGCCCGCAATCCCGCCTTCGGCGGCAAGCGCGTCGTCGCCAATGTCAATCTCGATATGCCGATTGCGCTTTATCCGTTTACGGATGTGATCGCCTTCGGCGCCGAAAGGTCCTCGATCGGGGCGGTTGTCGCTGAAGCCGCGAAGTCGATGGGCGTCGCACTCTCGCCCGATCCGATCCCTGAAGAAAACATCTTCGTTCGTTCAGACCACTACAGCTTCGTCAAACAGGGCGCGCCGGCCGTCTTTCTGGTTCCGGGATTCGCCAATGGCGGCGCTGAAGCGTTCGGCGCCTTCCTCAAGAAGCATTACCACAAGCCGAGCGACGATCTCTCGCTCCCGATCGATTACGATGCGCTCGCGCGCTTTTCCGATCTCAATTACCGGATCGCGCGAGGGCTCGCCAACGCGCCAGTCGCGCCGGACTGGGCCGTCGGAGACTTCTTCGGAACGAAATTCGCGCGCTAGCGCCAACCCGCGTCAGCGCTTGCTGGCCGGAATATAGGGACGGTTGGCGGCGCCGGTGTAGATCTGGCGCGGCCGGCCGATCTTCTGGCTGTCGTCCTCGACCATTTCCTGCCACTGCGCGACCCAGCCGACCGTGCGCGCGAGCGCAAAGAGCACCGTGAACATTGCGGTCGGGAAGCCGAGCGCTTTCAGCGTGATGCCGGAATAGAAATCGATGTTCGGATAGAGTTTCTTTTCGACAAAATAGGAATCGGACAGCGCAATGCGCTCAAGCTCCCGGGCGACTTCAAAAAGCGGATCGTCCTTGACGCCAAGCGCATTCAGCACTTCATGGCAGGCCTTCTGCATGACCTTGGCGCGCGGATCGTAGTTTTTGTAAACGCGGTGGCCGAAGCCCATCAGGCGGAACGGATCGTCCTTATCCTTTGCACGCGCGATATAATGCGGAATGCGGTCAGGCGTCGCGATCTCCTCGAGCATGTTCAGCGCGGCTTCGTTGGCGCCGCCGTGAGCCGGTCCCCAGAGCGAGGCGATGCCGGCCGCGATGCAGGCGAAGGGATTGGCGCCGGACGACCCCGCAAGGCGCACCGTCGAGGTCGAGGCGTTCTGCTCATGATCCATATGCAGGATAAAGATCTTGTCGAGCGCGTCCGCGAGCACCGGATTGACGAGATATTCTTCGGCCGGAACCGCAAAGCACATGCGCATGAAGTTTTCGGTGTATCCAAGATCGTTCCGTGGAAAGACGAAGGGCTGGCCGATCGAGTATTTATAGGCCATCGCCGCCATCGTCGGCATCTTGGCGATCAGGCGGTGGCTTGCGATCTGACGCTGATGCGGATCGTTGATGTCGGTTGAGTCGTGATAGAATGCGGACAATGCGCCGACGACGCCGACCATGATCGCCATCGGATGCGCGTCGCGGCGAAAGCCGTTGTAGAAGCTCTTCAGCTGCTCATGCACCATCGTGTGGAGCGTGATCGCCCGGTTGAAAGTTTTCGATTGCTCCGCATTCGGAAGATCGCCGTGCAGCAGCAGATAGGCGACTTCGAGGAAATTCGATTTTTCGGCGAGTTGTTCGATCGGCACGCCGCGATAGAGGAGGACGCCGTCCTCGCCGTCGATGAATGTGATCTGGCTTTCGCAGCTCGCCGTCGAGGTGAAGCCCGGATCGAAGGTGAATAGGCCGGTGTCGGTGTAGAATTTCCGGAAATCGACGACCCGCGGACCGTGCGTGCCGCTGAATACCGGCAATTCCGTGGTCTTGCCGTCATAGCTGAGGGTCATCTTGCCTGCCGGCTTCAGCTTGCTGTCCATGGCGGCGCTCCTTTTGTGCAGTGCGGCATAAAATGTTGCGGCGCGATCATAGTGCGAATTGCTTTTGTTTCCAGACCGCCGCGCACAATCTGCAGTTGCCGGCTTTCCCACGCCTTAATGATCACAACCTCTTGTTATCGCTCTGAAATTGCGTCCTTGATCCGGCCGAGAGATTCTTCACGTCCAAGCGAGTGAAAAACTTCCGCGAGGGACGGGGCCGCAAGACCGGCGGTCACCGCCGCCCGCAGCGGTTGGCCGATCTGGCCGAGGCCGACGCCCTGCGCTTCAGCGGCGTTCTTGATGGCGGCGTCGAGCGCGCTTGCTGATGACCAGTCTGCGCCCGCAAGCATGGCGGCGAGCGAGGCGAGCAGCGGTTTCACACCTTCCTTCTCAAGCGGCTTCCCCGCCTTGCCGGAAAGGTCGAGCGGTCTTTCAAGCATGAGGAAGCGGGCGGCTTCGACCGCAGCGACAAACGTCGCTCCGCGTTCCTTCAGGAACGCCGCCCCCCGAAGAAGGCGCGCGCGACGCGCCTCGTCGAGCGTGAACCCCGCGCGTTCGAAAAAAGGCGCGGCCTTGTCGGTGAAATCTGCGTCGCTGAGCGCCTTCATGTAATGGCCGTTGATCGATTCGAGCTTGGCGAGATCAAGGCGCGCCGGCGCGCGATTGATGCCTGTGATGTCGAACCACTCGAGCGCTTTGTCGCGCGGGATGATCTCATCGTCGCCATGAGACCAGCCGAGACGAAGGAGGTAATTGGCTAGTCCCTCGGGCAGGAAGCCGAGATCTCGATAGGCGTCGACGCCGAGCGCGCCGTGACGCTTCGACAGCTTTGCGCCGTCCGATCCATGGATGAGCGGAACATGCGAAAATGAGGGAATGTTCCAGCCGAGCGCGGCGTAAATCTGCTGCTGGCGGGCGGCGTTGTTGAGGTGATCGTCGCCCCTGATGACATGCGTCACGCCCATGTCGTGATCATCGGCGACAACAGCGAGATTGTAGGTCGGCGCGCCATCGCTCCTGAGGACGATGAGGTCGTCAAACGCGCTGTTGGGGAATTTGACTTCGCCCTGCACGACATCGCGAACGATCGTCTCGCCGTCGCGCGGCGCCCGAAAGCGGATAGTGAACGGCTGATCTGCAGGCGCGCTGGAAGGATCCCGATCGCGCCAGGGGCTCTCGAATCTCGCTTTTGATTCGATCGCGTTGAGCCGCGTCGTCTCAATCTCTTCGGTCGTCATGTAGCAGCGATAGGCCGCGCCGCGCGCAAGAAGTTCCTGCGCGACTTCGGCGTGCCGCTCGCGCCTTGAATATTGCGAGACCGGTTCGCCGTCCCAGTCGAGGCCGAGCCAGCTAAGCCCGTCGATGATCGCCGCGACGGCGGCTTCATTGTGCCGCTTGCGGTCCGTGTCTTCGATCCGGAGGAGAAACTTTCCGCCGCGGCCGCGCGCATAGAGCCAATTGAAGAGTGCGGTCCTCGCGCCGCCTATGTGGAGATAGCCGGTCGGTGAGGGAGCAAATCGGGTGATGACCGAAGAAGCCATGGTTGCGATGCGAGGTCCTTTAGGGTTTTCTCTCGCCCCGATTGAAGGGCGGCTCGCCTTAGCGCGGCGGGCGGCGAAGTGTAAGCGGCTTTTC
>JBMOOR010000092.1:0-15236 GCA_049324555.1 Pseudomonadota bacterium
GAAGCGACGACGCTGCGGTCAGGCAGGTGGGCCAGTCCCGCGGCCCAGTCGCGCGCAAACGCGCGCAGCGAGGCGGCGTCGGCCATCGGCCGCACATTGACGCTGGCGCCCGCATCGGCGAGCGCATTGCCGAGATTGTAATGGACTTCGGCGGGAGCGGCCGCGTTCGAGGCGGCGCGTCTGTAATAGCCGATCGCTGATTGAAGATCGCCATGCGAGCGCGCAATCCGCCCGAGATTGGAAAGGGCGCCCGCATGGTCGGGCGCCGAAGCCAGCACTTCGCGGTAGAGCGTCGCCGCTGCATCTAGGAGACCCGCGCGATGATTCTCAACAGCGCGATCGAAGAGAGCGGCAAGTTTGCCGACCCCCGTCATGCCGCTGGTCCGACCGACAGGACGCGCCGGATTTCATCCGAGCGGAAACCGATTGCTGCCGGACGCTTGACGTTGTTGAGAATGACGGCGTCGAAAAGCTCGGTGACGGCGCCTTCGAGCCGCAGCCAATGCGCAAGATCGCCGGTCTTAAGATCAATGACGGCCAGCCCGCAACGCGGCGATGCGCCGGTCTTATCGAGCGTTTCCTGGAGAGGAAGGTCTTCGAACGTGCGGTCGCCGCGCGGGAGCGACATGGTGACGACGGCGAAATCATCGATGAAATCGAGCCCCCTGAGAAAGCCGGGACAAAAAGTGATCGGCGTGAACTTTCCGCTCGCCAGATCGACTTCGCCGAATTCGCCTGTTCCCGCATTGGCGATAAAAATCCTGCCGTCACGCCAGCGCGGCGCATGCGGCATCGAAAGGCCGCTTGCGACGATTTCATTGCTGGAAACATCTATGACAACGCCGCCGCCGCGCCGGTGATCGCGCCAGCCGTCGGCGATATCGCTCCTGCCGACCGCCGTTACGAAAGCGGGACACCCATCGCGTATCGCCATGCCGTTGAGATGGCAGCGATCTTCGGCGGCAAGTTTTGAAATGAATTTCGGCCGCCAGAACGGATTGAAACTGTCGGTCGTTGAAAGCGTCGCGAGACAGGAAAAAAGCGTATTAACAAAAATGGTGCGGCCTTCAGCATCGATCTTGATGTCGTGGATATCGATGTCACCGGTAACCCAGGACTGGCGCGGCGAATAGAGCCGATCGTATCCTTGATAGTCCCCCGCGCCCGCAATCGCCGCAAAGCGCCAGACTTGAAAGAGGGTTGAAAGATAAAGATCGCCGCCTCGCGCGCAGAGGGCCATCGGCCGCTCCATCGTCCGCTCAAAGACGGAGATTGATCCCTCGGCGTTGACGCCGATGAGAAAGAATTTCCCCGCCTGGTAGGTCGTGAAAGCTATCGACGCATTGCGGCTCGCAAGCCAGCTTGCGAACAGCCGTGATGTCGTCAGAGACAGCGAGCCCTCTTTCGTTTTGGTTCCCATCCGGACGGATCCCTCAACATCGCCGAAGCGCAAGTAATATTGCTTACATCCGATCAATGGCGCGTTAACGCTTGATGCGGCTCGGCGCGGACTTCACCGGAGTTTGCCTGCGCGATCAATCGCGGCTGGGACCGCCCGCCTGACGGCTCCGCTGGCCTCCGCGCCGGGGCGACGATAGGATGGCGCCGTGACCGGACCCTCCACGCCATTGAAGACGATCCTAAGCCTGTTCGCCGCCGCAATTCTTGCAGGGGGGTTCTATCTCTACTGGCCGACCCGCCCCGCTGAAGAAAGTGACGGCTTTGAGGTGCGAGAATTCGGCGAACGCGGCGATAGCGCCATGATTCTTGTCGAGCCGGCGCTCAAAGCGCGCAACTACCGGCGGGCGGAAGATTTGCGGGCAGAGCTCGCACGCCATCTCGATGAGGCGAAAAAGCGCGGATGGATCGACGAACGGTCGATCATCGTCTTCCCTGAACATATCGGCACCTGGCTTGTCGCCGCAGATGCGCCCGCCCTCGCCTATCGCTCAAAAAGCCTCGCGACGGCGTCGCTCGCGCTGATCGCTGATGGCCCGCTTGCCTTCATGCGCGCATGGCGGCGGTCGGGAGAGGACGATCGCGCCGCAGCCTCGTTCTTTCGCGCGCGCGGGGCAGCGATGGCGCGCAACTATGTCGAAATCTTCGGATCGCTCGCAAGGGATTATGGCGCGACAATCGTCGCGGGCTCCATCGTTCTCGAAAATCCTGTTATCGAAGGCGACGCCGTCAGGACGCAGTACGGCGCGCTCTATAATGTGAGCGCCGTCTTCAAGCCCGACGGCTCTATCCATCCATCGCTCGTTTTCAAGCGACACCCCATACCGAGCGAAACCGCTTTCGCCCGCGCCGGGGCCCGAGCGACGCCGGTCTTCGAAACGCCCGGCGGAAGGCTCGGTGTCCTTATCTGCGCCGATTCCTGGCATCCTGAGATGTATGCGGAGCTTTCTGCGGGTGACGTGGAAACCGTTGCCGTTCCCGCATTTCTTCAGGCCGATGATGCATGGGGCAAAGCCTGGGGCGGCTATGTAACGCCGCCGCCGGATGACGTTGCGCCAAGCGATACCGGCCGCCTCACAGAGGGAGAAGCATGGCGCACCTACGCGATGCCGGCGCGACTTGCTTCATCGGGCGCTGTAACTGGGGGGGCTGCGTTCCTGCACGGCGATCTTTGGGATCTCGGCGCCGATGGGCGCACGCTTGCAGTCACGCACGAACAAACATTTGTCGGAGACGGCGCGCCCGATGGCGCCGTCACCGTCATTTGGCGTCAGGATGCCGACTGAGACGCGTTGCGCGCCCGCGCACGCAGCCGGTAATAGCGCAGGGCGACGATCGGCGCGGCGACGAACGGATGGCGCCTCTCCCAAGGTTTGACGCCGACATCGACGCCAGCGTGACGCTTCACTTTCCAGGCGATGTAATCGATGCCGCCGCGAAACGTCGCCGTCGCTTTCAGCAATCGGGCGACTGAAAGGAACGCGCCTGCTATTGAACGAAGCCGCCATGTGAGCCTCGCGCCCGCAGTTTTCTTCACAGCGAGATCAAGCGCGAAGGCGGCGACTCGTTCGGGCCACGCGCCATAACTTTCGAGAAGCTTGGCGGCGCGATCTGACGTCTCCGCCCGAAGCTCTGCCCGATAGGACGCATTGAGCCCCGCGAGCCAAACCTCCCTCCAATCGAGCGGGTCGTCGGCGAGCCCCTGCGAGCGCGTCAGGAAAGTCTCGATGGCGCGCCGCACCGCTGCGGTCATTGTCACGCGAAGCGCGTCGGGACAATTGACGAGACGGCAAGGCTGCGCGAACCGGGCCCAGAAATAGGAATGGAGGGTCTTGGGGCCGACAAGACGCTCAAACGCATCCGCGGAGAGCAGCGCGTATTTCGAGCGAAGCGTTCCTTCGCTTGCCTCAAGCTCGAAATAATAGACGTTCGGCGGCAGCAGGCGCGCCGCCAGTCGCTCCAGCGGATTTGCGATCGCTGTTCGATAATCCGGTGCGATCACGTAATAATCGTGGAGTATGTCGGTCGCTTTTTCGCCAGTGCTGACAGATATTCCAGACCCGTAAAGGAAGATCGCCGAGCCCGGATATTTTTCTGCAAGCGCGTGCGCAATCCGAACGGCAGCCGCAGGCGCCGGCGCAGAGAGGACGCTTTTGATATAGTCTTCAGGAGAAATCGCGGCCGTTCCGTTCAGTTCAGGAATTCGGCATCGTGCGTCGTCTCGATGGTGACGCGGTCGCCGCGACCGACATTAAGGAATTCGCCGTCAAAAACAATCGTGCCTTCGAAATCGGCGTCAAGCGCATCGGTTCGCCAGCTTCTGTAGCCGGCGCTTTCAAACCAGGGCTCGGACTTTCCACGGAGAACTGACGGCGCCGCCGCTAGCATCCTGCGCGCTGGATAGCCGATCGTCGTCACAGCAAGCGCACCCTCCCCTTCGCCCCAGAACGGATTAACGCCGAGGACAAGGCGGCGGAGCGTCGTCATCAGCGCCATCGTCAACGGCTGCGGCCCATCAAAAGGAGAATCCGTTGAACGAAGATCAGCAAGAAGCGGCGGCTCGGTCGGCTTCTCGCCGAAAGCCGCATTCATGATAGCACCGCCGATCGTCAGCCCCATGGCGAGGGAGCGCCTGGCGCCTTTCGCCTGAATCTCAGAACGGGAAAATTTCACCGCCGTATAAAACGCACCGGCGCCGAGGAAGAATCCGTAGACGGGCACATTGCGCACGCCAATCCTCACCCCCATCAGCGAGCGCTTCTGGCGTTTCACATCGCCCTGATTTCGCCGCCAGAGGAATTGATCGAGCGCGTCGATCGGCGAGCCCTTGAGTCCGCAATCGGCCGCAATGACATTGGTCATGCCGCAGGGCACGGCGACATAGCGCGGCTCGTGCTCGAATCGACGCATGTTGATCGCATCTGTGAACGCCGCTTGGATCGTTCCGTCGCCGCCTGCAACCATCAGCGTGTCGATGCCGGCCCGATTGAGGTCGGCGAGCGTCTTGTCGAGCCCCTCTATGCCGTTAAGAACGCACGCTCGGACGTTCGGAAATTGCTTCGCGACATGCAGGAGATCGCCAAGAATCGAATGCACCCGACTGCTGCGATCATTGATAATCAATCCGACGGCCGACATGCCTTGAGCCCTCAAGCGAATAACCTGGCCCAAGACGAACGAACGCCCCCGCCTACGGGAGCGATGCCAGCCCAGCCCAGTCATAAAACAGAAACCGAAGTTACATAATAAATTCATAAAGCGCACTAAGAACCTGTGGAAGGTTCACGATTTCTTGCAGAAACCAGCGAATTCGTGGCAAAGGGCGGCCATGCGGCTCGCCCACCTGACTGATCTTCACCTGCCGATCCCGGTGCGCCCCCCCTTGCGGGACCTCTTGAACAAGCGAGCGCTTGGTTATCTTTCGTGGAGCCGGAACCGGCGATTTCGGCACACTACTGAGGCGCTCGACCCCATCATCGAGGACTGCCGGCTCGCAGCGCCCGACTTCACTGCTATCTCAGGCGATCTTGTCAACATCTCACTTGAATGCGAATTCCTAGCCGCGGTTCAATGGGTTGAAGAGAAGTTTGACGGATTCACCGTAGCTTTCGCGCCAGGCAATCATGACGCTTATGTTCGCCTTCCCTGGGATGAAGGCGCTGGCCGGTTTGGGGCCCTCATGGCGGGTCGTCGGTTCGGCGACGATTGTGAGCGGGCGCCCCGAGACGAAAATGACTTCCCATTCGTTCGCTCGGCTGGCGCGGTCAGCCTCGTTTTCGCCAACTCCTCCCCGCCGACAGCGCCCGGGCTCGCAACCGGCCGGCTCGGCAAGGCGCAGATCGAGAGGATTGGGGTTGAGCTGGAGCAGCTCGCCGATGCAGGCCAATGCCGGGTGCTGGTCGTCCACCACCCCGTCACGGAAGGCGCGACGCCCAAACGCAAGGCGCTCGATGATGGGGCTCTGCTGCGCGACATTCTTTCGGCGACGGGCGTCGAACTTGTTCTCCACGGCCACACCCATCGTTCCGTCTGGGCGAGCGTCGAGACGAAGGACGGGCCGCGCCCTGTCGTCGGCGGCGCTTCAGCATCCCATCCCGAGGCGCACGGAAAATATCGCCCGGCCCGCTACAATCTTTTTTCGATTGAAGGCGAGGCGAAAACCGGCTGGCGTATCAGCGTCGAGGTCAGGGAGCTTGACCCTGCGAGCGGCGACGTGAAGACAGCGGAGCATCGTAACCTGTTGCCCTTTCCCGCATGAGCCGCAGCAAGCCCATCATTTCGACCGCTACTCTCCCGATTGATGCGCTGGTTCTAGCCGGCAGGCGCAGCGGCGAGGCCGATCCGCTCGCCACGGTCGATAATGTTCCGCACAAGGCGCTTCTCATCGCGGGAGGCAAACCGCTCATCCGCCGCGTCGTCGAGGCGCTGCGGTCGTCGGAGCGCATCGCATCAATCCTCATCGCGGCGCCTCAAGATGTGCGCGGGCCGTTGAGCAACGCACTTGACGGCGTCGATGGCTGGAGTTTCGCTGATACGGAAGGATCGCCCGCAAAGACTGTGCTTGCATTGATAGAAAGTCTCGCGGGCGAGCATGGCCTCCTTGTCACGACCTGCGATCATGCGCTCCTGTCGAGAGACATGATCCGCACCTTCCTCAGGGAAGCGCAATCAGCCGACGCGGCGGCTGCTTGCGTTGATCGCAAAGTTTATGAAGCCAGATTTCCAGGATCGCGCCGCACCTTCATTCGCCTCAAGGATTTGAGTTTTTCCGGCGCCAATCTCTTCTGGTTCGCCGGCGCGCGGGCGAAGAGCCTCGCCGACTTCTGGCGGCGGCTCGAAACGAAGCGAAAGAATCCTGCCGCTATGGCGCGCGAGATCGGCGTCTTCACCGCGCTGTCCTATCTCATGGGGCAAATGACCAAGGCCGGCCTTGAGCGCACGCTTCGCCGCAAGACGAAGGTTAACGTTCGCCTTGTAACGCTTCAGACCGCCGAAGCTGCAATCGACGTCGACAAGCCGGAAGACCTCGTCCTTGTGCGCAGTATCCTCGCGCTCAACTGATTAGCGCCGCGTAACTGCGAAGCCGAGCACGGCGAGCATGATGAGCCGTCCGAGCCCAAGCGCAATCGCCGCCGCGATGACGCCCATCGGCGGCAGCAGGAAAACCATCGCCGTGACAAGCCCGACGGCGCCGAGTGCTTGCGCGAGGAGTGCGGCGCCCGCCATGCCGCGCGCAACGGCCGCAGATTCAAATACGACTGTCGCGATGCGGATGATCTGATAGAGCGCCATGCCGATGATGATTGCACCTGCGGGACGGAAATCCGCCCCCCCGACGAGGATGGCGATCTCTTTTCGAAAGACGACGAAGAGTGCGATCAGCGGGAGCGCAATCGCGGTCGCAGTCGCTGAGGCCTTCACCGCGACAAGCGCCATTTTCGCGCCGCCCTCTTCCGAGGCGACGCGCGCAAGCTCCGGATAAGTGGCGTGGTTCAACATGTTCGTCGGATGCGCCAGGAGGTTCGTGACATTCTGGGCGAGCTGAAAAAAACCAGCGGCAGCGCTCCCCGCAATGCCGCCTACGAGCAACACCGGCATGGATTCATTGACGAGATCGAGCGTCGAGACGCCGTTGGTCTTCAGCATGAAGGGAAGCCAGGTTGGGTCGCGTGCGCTTTCCGCTTTGCCAGTCAGCTTCGGCGCCAGCCGACGCGCATGGAGTTCACGCCAGCCGAGCGCCCACAAACTCGCCCCGCTTGCGAGTGCGCTGGCGATCCATACGATGAGGAACGCCTCGATACCCCCGCCGGCGAGCGCCGCCGCTATCGAGCCGACGAAGCGGACTGCAGGCATGACCGTCATCTGCGCGCCCAACGTTCTGAACTTGCCGAAAAGGCGAAGCACGCCCGTAGGGGTCGCGCCCATCAGGGATGGAACAGCAATCGCATAGAGATAGATGAGATGAAGGACATCCTCGCCCCAGCCGAACCAGTGCGCGGCGAAGGGCGCAGCGACGAGCGCGAGCGCAACGCCGATGATAGCGCTCAGCGCATCAATGCGGGTTGTGTATCGCAGGAGACGGCGGAAGGCGTCGCCGTCTTCGGCGGCGATCATCGGCGAGCCGAAGCGAATGACCGCCTGCCATGACTGAAAACGCGCAATGCCGGCGATCGTCATTGCATAGGCGTGAGCGATGACGAGGACACCCATGTCGTGGGGCCCAAGGCTCCGTGCTGCGATGGCGAGATAGGCGAGGCTCAAGAGCCCCGCCGCGCCTTTGCCGCTGACGAGCGCCGCCGCGTTCTTGAAGATGCGGGCGATCGCCCCCTCGCCGCCGGATTGCCTGTTCGTCGCCACTCAGCGCCTCGCCCGGAAGAACTCTTTGAGCAGCGCGGCGGATTCGTCCGCATACGCCCCGCGGGCGATCTCGGGGCGCCAGTGACAAGTCGGCTGCTCGAAGAATTTCGGGCCATGGAGGATGGCGCCGCCCTTCGGGTCTTCCGCGGCGAAGACAAGCCTTGCGATGCGCGCGTGCGAGATCGCGCCAGCGCACATGGCGCAAGGTTCAAGCGACACATAAAGCGTCGCGCCGGTCAGCCTGTAATTGCCGAGCTTCGCGGCCGCCTCGCGCATGACGCGGATTTCCGCATGCGCCGTCGGATCGTCGAGCGTGATCGGCGCATTGCCGGCGGCGGCGAGAACCTCGCCTTCCGCGCTTACAAGGACGGCGCCGATCGGCGCCTCGCCCGCCGCGGCTGCGCGGCGCGCTTCTTCAAGCGCGCGCCGCATCATGTCTTCATCCCCGTCGTTCGTCATGGCCGCCTTTTAGGCGGCGTCCGCCGCTTTCGCCAGCGCCGCCGGTTTTTCGGCAAGACAGAAGGCGGTGACGCCGGCGAGGCGGTTCAGCGGAAAGAGCGTCGCGCGCTCGACATCATGGATGGCGACGAGCGTCTTCGTCAGCCAGTCGGGCGCCGCCCTCATGGCGCTTTCCTTAGCTTCGCCGCCGCCTTTCAGCACGCGGTCGGCAATGCGCATCGCCGCGACGGCCGGGAACAGCATGCCGAAGAAATAGCGCAGCGTCAGCGGTTCAAGACCTGCCGCCTCAACGGCGCGCTCGAGCGTTTCGAGCGTGTATCGGCGCCGGTGCTCAAGGAAGTCATCATGCGACGACCACAGAAAATTGAACGCGGGAACCGAGATCAGGAATTTCGTTCCCGGTTTCGCTATCTGCGCATAACCGGAAATGAGCGCGACGTCGTCGTCAACATGCTCGATGACGTCGATCATCAGAACGAGCGGCGCGACGCACTCGGCGACGGACCGGACGTAACGGACCGCCCCTTCACGATGTTCGGCGAGCCATTCATCCGTATAGTTTGGATCGACGCAAACCGCCTCGTCAGCAACGCCGTCCCTTGTCAGCATGCGCGAGAAGACGCCCGATCCGGCGCCGACATCGAGGAGAGACGCGAACGATCCCTCGCCGATCAGCGAGCGGATCGCCCGTCCCTTCGAGATATAATACCAGTGCGCCGCGGGATCGCCGCCGATCGCCTGCTCTTCCTTCAGATCCATGGCCGCCCTCGACAAATCATCGCCTTCGCGAGCATAAGACCGATCCGTTCTTAAGGACCGATTAACCATGGCCGCCGAAGCGAGCGAAAGGCAAGGCGAGCGCATCGCGAAATATCTCGCGCGCGCCGGCGTCGCTTCGCGCCGGGAGGCGGAAAAGCTCATCGAACAGGGGATCGTCACTGTCGACGGGAAAATCCTGACGACTCCCGCCTTCAAGGTGACGCCCGGCATGGATGTCCGCGTCGACGGAACGCGTGTCAAATCGAAGGAGCCGCCGCGTCTCTGGCGCTATCACAAGCCCTCCGGCCTCGTGACGACCCACAAGGATCCGCAGGGCCGCCCAACCGTTTTCGACGCCGTCGCCGATCGACTGCCGCGTGTCATTTCGATCGGTCGTCTCGATCTTACGACCGAGGGCCTTCTTCTCCTCACCAATGACGGGGCGCTGGCGCGTCAGCTCGAACTCCCGGCCAACGCCTGGATCCGTCGCTACCGCATCCGCGCCTATGGCAAGACCGATCAAAAGTCGCTCGACGATCTCGCGAAGGGCGTCGTCATCGATGGCGTCGGATATAAGCCGATCAGAGCGAAACTCGACCAGACGAAAGGCGGCAATGTCTGGATCACCGCGTCGATCACCGAAGGCAAGAACCGAGAGATCCGCAAGGTGATGGAGCATTTGGGGCTCAAGGTGAACAGGCTCATCCGCACCGCGTTCGGCCCGTTCCAGCTCGGCGGCCTCCCCGAAGGCGAAGTCGAAGAAGTGCCGTCAAAACAGCTCAGGGAGCAATTGGGCGAGAAAACCTGCGAAGCGCTCGGGATCTAGGCCATGGCCGACATCGTCAATCTCAATCGCATGCGAAAGAAGAAGCGCGCCGCCGAAAAGGAA
This sequence comes from Pseudomonadota bacterium, assembly GCA_049324555.1. Taxonomy (GTDB): domain Bacteria; phylum Pseudomonadota; class Alphaproteobacteria; order Caulobacterales; family Parvularculaceae; genus Amphiplicatus. The sequence continues at coordinate 9,923 of JBMOOR010000092.1, forward strand.
AAAGCCGCGGAAGCAAGCCGCGCGAAATTCGGACGATCGAAGGCGGAGAAGGAAAAAGCGCAGGCGGAGCGCGAACTTCGCGAGCGCAGCCTTGAAGGCCATCGGCGCGACGGCGAGGACTGATGCGCATCATCGGCGGCAAATTTTCCGGGCGTCCCCTCGCGGCCCCCAAGGGGCGCGAGACGCGGCCGACGGCGGATCGAGCGCGCGAGTCGCTGTTCAATATCCTCGCGCACAGAAATGACTTTTCGCTTGAAGGCGCGCGCGTCATCGATCTCTTCGCCGGCTCCGGCGCGCTCGGCTTCGAGGCCATTTCGCGCGGCGCCGAATTCTGCCTCTTCGTCGAGACCGACGCTGAAGCGCGCGGGGTGATCCGCGACAATATCGAAGCGCTCGGCCTTTTCGGGACGACGCGGCTCCATCGCCGCTCGGCGACGACACTGGGGCCAAAGCCAGCCGGCGTCGGGCCGCCTTTCACGCTCGCCTTTCTCGATCCTCCGTATGCAAAGGATCTCGCGCGCCCGGCGCTCGAGACGTTGAAGTCAGGCGGCTGGCTTGCCGACGGCGCGCTCGTCGTCGTCGAACAGGGCAAGGACGAGGCGCCCGTCGCCGTCGAAGGCTATGAGGAAGCGGACCGTCGCCATTACGGCGCCGCACAAATCGGCTTCTACCGCTTTCGCGCTTGATCATATCGCGCAGGCGCAGATAGGGTCCGCGACGCCAAACTCCGAAACGGGGGCGAAAGTGTCGAGCGATATCGAAATTGCGCGCGCGGCGCGCCTCGCGCCGATTGAAGCAGTCGGCGCGAAGCTCGGCCTCCCCGCAGAGCTCATTATCCCTTACGGGCGCAGCAAGGCCAAGATTGACGTGAGGGGTCTCGGCGATCTTAAAGCACGCGAGAAAGGCGCACTCGTCCTCGTCACCGCAATCAATCCGACGCCCGCCGGCGAAGGCAAGACGACGACGACGGTCGGTCTCGGCGACGCTCTCAACCGCATTGGAAAAAAGACCGCGATCGTGTTGCGCGAACCCTCGCTCGGCCCCTGTTTCGGCGTCAAGGGCGGTGCGACCGGCGGCGGGCGGTCTCAAGTTGTTCCGATGGACGACATCAATCTACATTTCACCGGCGACTTTCACGCCGTCACGTCGGCGCACAACCTTCTTTCTGCGTTGATCGACAATCAGATTTACTGGGGCAACGGGCTCGACCTCGACCCGCGCCGGATTGCGTGGCGGCGCGTCATGGACATGAATGACCGCGCGCTGCGCGACATCGTCGTCGGGCTAGGCGAAGGCAACGGCGCCGCCCGCCAGACGGGATTTGACATCACGGTCGCGTCGGAAGTGATGGCGATCCTCTGCCTTGCGGAGAACCTCGACGATCTGAAGCGCCGCCTTGGCGCGGTCATCGTCGGCCGCAATCGGAAAGGCGCGCCCATTCGCGCAAGCGATTTCAGGGCCGAAGGCGCGATGGCGGCGCTCCTCAAGGATGCGATGCTGCCCAATCTCGTGCAGACGCTCGAAAACAACCCGGCGATTATTCACGGCGGGCCGTTCGCGAATATAGCGCACGGCTGCAATTCGCTGATCGCAACGCGCACGGGGCTTGCGCTCGCTGATTATGTCGTGACCGAGGCCGGGTTCGGCGCGGATCTTGGCGCCGAGAAATTCTTCGACATAAAATGCCGGATGGGCGGCCTTTCGCCGAAGGCCGCCGTCATCGTCGCGACGATCCGGGCGCTGAAGATGAACGGCGGGGTTTCAAAAAAGGACCTCGAAAGCCAAGACGTCGCCGCCGTCGAGCGAGGGGCGGCTAACCTCGCGCGTCATATCGAGAACATGCGCATCTTCGGCGTTCCGGTCGTTGTCGCCATCAACGCGTTCGCAAGCGACGCGCAAGCCGAAATCGCTGCGGTCGAAGCGGCCGCCGAAAGAGCCGGCGCGCGCGCCATTCTCTGCCGCCACTGGGCGGAAGGGTCGGCCGGCGCCGTCGATCTTGCAAAAGCGGTCGTCGAGATTGTCGAGCGCGGCGAGGCGGATTTCCGCCCGCTCTATGCGGACGACCTTCCGCTTACGGAGAAGATCGAGCGGATCGCGCGGCGGATTTATCGCGCGGGCCGGGTGTTCTTCGAGCCCGGCGCCGAGAAGGCGATCGCACGGTTTGAAGACCTCGGCTTTGGAGCGTTGCCCGTCTGCATGGCGAAGACCCAGTTCAGCTTTTCTGACGACCCGACCCTCCTCGGCGCGCCGGAGGGCCACACGCTCCGCGTGCGCGAGGCGCGGCTTGCGGCGGGCGCGGGCTTTGTTGTCGCGATCTGCGGCGAGATCATGACCATGCCGGGCCTTCCAAAACTCCCTTCAGCCGAGCGGATCACCGTCAATTCGGCAGGCGAGATCGACGGCCTTTCCTGACCCGCCCTTTACGAGCCCCTTTCCCTCGCCTATCTCATGCCGGCTGCCCGGCGCGTCAGGACGACATTCCCCGGGGCCGTATCTCACAGAACGGGAGCTGCCTCTGGCGGAGACCGTGGTCTCCATCACGCGGCGCCCACCTGGTCCTTAGGGTCCAGGGCGAATAAGAGTCCGACGGCCAGGGCGGCGCCTGTTTTTCGATAGTCTGGAAAGCCCTGCTTTGGTCCTGCCGCCGCTTCCGCCGATTGCGCCCGGTTTCGCCTCGAAGGAGATCCTCCGCCTGCGGATGGCCGCCGCGCGCAAGGAAGCTGCGCGGGCCCGCCCCGACGCCGGCAAGCACGCGGCGCGCGTCTTCATGGACCACACGCCGATACCCAAGGGCGCGATCGTCTCGCTCTATCATCCGATGAAAGACGAACTTGACACGAAGCCCCTCGCCGAGGCGCTGCTTGAGCGCGGATTTACAATTGCGCTTCCTGTCACCCCCAGGAAGCGGGGGCCCCTCACCTTCCGCGCTTTTCGCGACGGCGATCCGTTGAACCCAGACCGCTACGGGATCATGACACCGGCCGAGGATGCGCCGGAGGTGCGCCCGGTTCTGATCGTGACGCCTCTCCTCGCCTTCACGCGCGACGGCGGACGGCTCGGCTATGGCGGCGGTTTTTATGACCGAACGCTGGCCGCGCTCCGCGCCGAGAGCGACGTTCTCGCGGTCGGTTTCGCCTTCGCGGCGCAGGAAGTTGAAAAGCTTCCGATGAGCCGGACCGATCAGCGCCTCGACTGGATCGTCACCGAGCGCGAAGCGATCGAAGCGCGAAGCTGGAAAGATGCGCTCCGATGAGAATCGCCGTCTTCGGAGACATAGTCGGGCGCTCGGGCCGCATCGCGCTTATCGAAGCCCTGCCGCTGCTCCGGCGGCGCCATGCGCTCGACTTTGTCATCGTCAATGCGGAAAACGCCGCCGGCGGCTTCGGCGTCACCGCGCGCATTATTGAGGAAATCCTCGAAGCGGGCGCCGATGTGATCACCACAGGCAATCACGCCTTCGACCAGCGCGATGAACTCGACATTTTCCGCACGGAACTTCGCCTGCTCCGTCCACTGAATTTCCCGCCGTCAAATCCAGGGCGCGGCGCCGGCCTTTACGAGGCGAAGAACGGCGGCTCGGTCATGGTCCTCCATGCGCAGGGCCAGGTTGAGATGCACCCGTGCGACGATCCCTTCGCCGCGATCGACGCGGCGATCGCGAGCGCGAAACTCGGCCGCGACGTCGACGCGATCCTCGTCGACTTCCACGCCGAGGCGACCAGCGAAAAACAGGCGATGGGCCATTTCCTCGACGGGCGCGTCTCCGCGGTTATCGGCACGCACACGCATACGCCGACGGCGGACGATCGCATTCTCTCGGGCGGCGCCGCTTTCATGAGCGATGTCGGCATGTGCGGCGATTATGACAGCGTCATCGGCATGGAGAAATCCGAGCCCTTGAACCGCTTCCTCACGAAGATGCCGTCTCAACGCTTCCAGCCCGCAGCGGGCGAGGCGACACTGTGCTCGGTCATTGTCGAGACGGATGCGTCAGGGCGCGCGATCTCGATCGAGCCCTTGCGCGTCGGCGGGCTCCTCAGGCAGGCGACGCCGCCCTACCGAACATAACTCGCGCCGTTGATGTCGAACGTCGCGCCGGTCGCCGAGGCGCAAGCGCCGGTGAGCAGGAATACGGTCATCGCCGCAATCTCTTCGGGCGTCGCGACGCGGCCCAGGGGGATTTCCGCCGTCGCTTTCCGCCGCGCTTCGATGTCCTTCGGCGCCATGCGCGTTTCGACCCAGCCGGGCGCGATCGCATAAAAAAGAATGTTCTCGCTCGCGAGCGCCCGTGCAAACGTCTTCGTCATGGCGAGAATTGCGCCTTTCGATGCGGCATAGGCGGCGCCGTCGATCGAATCCCCGCGATGGCCGGCTCTCGACGCGATGTTGACGACGATGCCGCCGCCCTTCGTGCGGAAATGCTCGATCGCCGCAAAACAGGTGTCCGCCGGCGCCTGCACATTGACGGCCTGCGTCTTCGCCCAGGTCTCGCGCCAATCCTCGCGCGGGGCGAGCAAGGACGATTCAATATAAACGCCCGCATTGTTGACGACCGCGTCGATGCGGGGCGAGGCGGCGAGCGCCTTTTCAAAGACGCGGAAGCCCGCATCGGGCGCCGACAAATCCTCAAACGCCACGCGTGAGGCCGGGACGGAACAGTCCCGCGCAACGGCCTCGATCGCCTCCCCGTCGCTTGTCGCATGAAGGATGAGGTGCGCGCCGGCGTCAACGGCGGAACGGGCGATCGCCGCGCCGATGCCGCGGGAGGCCCCGGTGACAAGGACTGTCTTGCCTTTCAGCGTGAACATGGCGGGCCCTCTTGAAATCAGCCTTCTCGCCTTGGTATGGCCCCACGAACCCCGCATCAAGAGAGGCGTTGAGGCTCAAATGGCCGGACACTCGCAATTCGCCAACATCATGCACCGCAAGGGCAAGCAGGATGCCAAGCGGTCGAAGCTCTTTTCCAAGCTGTCGAAGGAAATCACCGTCGCGGCGAAGCTCGGTTCGCCCGACCCTGCGTTCAACCCTCGCCTTCGTCTCGCCGTGGCGGCGGCGAAGGCGCAGTCGGTGCCGAAGGACAATATCGAGCGGGCGATCAAGAAATCGACCGCGGGCACGGAGAATTTCGAGGAGATCCGTTATGAGGGCTTCGGCCCCGGCGGCATCGGCGTCATCGTCGAGGTCCTCACCGACAACCGGAACCGCGCGGCCGGCGAGGTTCGCAACATCTTCGCCAAGAACGGCGGCAATCTCGGCGAGTCCGGCTCCGTCTCCTTCATGTTCAACCGGGTCGGCGCGATCGAATATCCGATCG
>JBMOOR010000092.1:15246-21549 GCA_049324555.1 Pseudomonadota bacterium
GCGATGCTTGAAGCCGCGATCGACGCAGGCGCAAGCGACGTTGAATCGGGCGGAGATTATCACCTCGTCTATACGGCAAGCGATGAACTGGCGAGCGTCGCCTCAGCGCTTGAAAAGAAGTTCGGAGAAGCGTCCTCGGTCAAGCTCGTCTGGAAGCCGCAAAACCTGATCGAGGTTTCGGGAAATGCCGCCTCGACGCTGATGAAACTCATGGACGCGCTCGACGATTGCGACGACGTCCAGAACGTCTACGCCAATTACGACATGTCGGCGGAAGAGATGGAAAAGGCCGCCGGCTGACGCGGAGGAGCCTCAGCCGCTTTTCCCTCCTTACGTGCGGAATTGTCCGCACAAGGCGGACTGTGCGGAGCTCGGCGACCCCCACGATTCGAGGATTGGCGCGGCTCGCAGCGTTTTTGTCCGCATTATCCGCATCCCGCTTTTTCAAACGGAAGGGATGCGCATTTCGCGCAACGCGCGAGTGCGGCGCTGCGCAATGACTGGCGCCCGCCCTGCGCGCGGGTCGCTGTCGCAGCAGCGGCCAGCGGACCATCCGCCGAAACGCAGCCAAAACCTGATTGTCAAAGAGCCGCTCCCTCACGGGAGCAAATCGTCGCCGTCTCAAATGGCGATCGCCGGCGCGGTTTAAAGCGGCGGAAAAGATGTATTTGCAGGGGCGATTTCGCGCGCCGGGCGAATTGACCGCGAGTTCGAATTCCTGAATCCGACCGGTCCTTGCATTTTATTTTTTTGTATATACACTAAAACATAATGGAAAGGGAGCCTCTTGTACGAATGGAACAGCGCCCAAGCCGAGGCGAACAAGGCCAAGCATGGGGTTGAATTCGAAACAGCCGAAGGATTCGACTGGACGTCTGCGCTCATTCTCGACGACGAAAAGCACAGCGACAAGGAGCGCCGCTACTGCGCGGTCGGATTTATCGGCGATCGCCTGCACGTAATGATCTGGACGCCGCGCGGCGCAACGATCCGTCTCATCAGCCTCAGAAAGGCTAACGCACGGGAAGCAAAGCTCTATGAGAAAACCGCTCAAACGCCCCGCCCGCATCGCTAAGAAAGCCCATATCGCCAAGAAAGACTGGGACGCAATCGACAGCCCGGAGTTGACGGCGAAGGATTTCGCAAAGATGCGCCCCGCGATGGAGGCGCTTCCTCCGGCGATCAAGCGCGCCGTCGGTCAACGCGGCCTTGGCAGGAAACCGGCGAAAATCGCGGTCTCGCTTCGCCTCGATCCGGACGTGTTGAAGCATTTCAAGGATGCGGGTCCCTATTGGCAATCCCGGATCAATGAAACGCTTCGGCGCGCCGTCGCCCGAAAACCGGCTGCTCGCCGGACCACAAGAAGCGAGGGCGGGAAGAAAGCTTAGAGCCTCCTGCCTGGCGCGGCGGCTTTGTTCGCGCGCCGGGCGAATGCTCACGCGACTGCGGTTTTCTCCGCCGCCTCGCCGTTCATGCAGCGGGCGATGACCTTGACCAGTTTATCCTGGCTGATCGGCTTGGCGAGGAAATCGTCCATCCCCGCGTCCATGCTCTGCTCGATATCCGTCGCCATCACATGCGCGGTGAGACAGACGATCGGCGTCCGCTCGCGCCCATCCTTCCGCTCCATGTCGCGGATCGCGCGCGCCGCTTCGTAGCCGTCCATTTCCGGCATTGAAACGTCCATGAGGATGATGTCGAAGCGCTCCGATGCGAACGCGGCGACGGCTTCACGGCCGTTGGCGGCGATTGTCACCGCATAATCCCTGCCCGGCAGCATGTGGCGGATCACGAGCTGATTGACCTCGTTGTCCTCGGCGACAAGGATTTTCAGCCGGTCGGGATTGACGCCTGTCTGGGGTTCCGCTGACGCTGGTTCTTTCGTCGCCGCTTCTTCAGCGGGCGCCGGCGTCCGGTCGCTCAAAATGTGTTTGATCGTGTTGAGAAGGAGCGCGGCGCGCGCCGGCTTCACGAGATAGCCTTCAACGCCGATCTCACGGAAGCGCCTTGCGTCGCCGGGCTGGTCGACCGAGGTGAGAATGAGGATCGGCGTCCGGCTGAGTTCCGCGTCGGCGCGGATATCGCGCGCCAGCGTCGCTCCGTCGATATCAGGCATGAAATAGTCGAGGATCGCAAGATCGTAAGGGTCGCCCTCGCGCGCCGCGGCGCTGAGCGCATCGATCGCCGCTCTCGCGCTTTCGACCGCGTCGACGCGGAAACCCCAGGCCCCAAGCTGTTCAAGCCCGATCTGACGATTGACCTCGACATCGTCGACAACGAGCACGCGGCGATTATGCGCGATGAAATTATCCTCCATGCGCGACTGATCGAGATCGGCCATGGGCAGCGAGAGGTCGAACCAGAAGTTCGACCCGTCGCCGATCGCCGAGGCGACGCCAAGGCGGCCGTTCATCGCCTCGACCAGCTTGCGCGAAATCGACAGGCCGAGGCCCGTTCCGCCGAACCGGCGCGTCGTCGATGAATCGGCCTGGGCGAAGGATTCGAAGATCTTGGCGAGCTTGTCGGGCGCGATGCCGATGCCCGTGTCGGAAACCTCGACGCGGAAATTGGCGACGCCGTTTTGCGCGAGCCCGGTGACGCTGACGAGAACATAGCCTCTTTCGGTGAACTTGACGGCGTTTCCGACAAGATTGGTGATCACCTGCCGGATGCGGCCGCCGTCGCCGACAAGGCCGGACGGAAGTCCCGGCTGGTAGCGCAGAACGACTTCGACCTGCTTTTCATGAGCGCGCGGCGCGACGAGCGCGGCGACGTCTTCGATCGCCGTGCGCAGATCGAACGGCTCCTCGTCGAGTTCAAGCCTTCCAGCCTCGATTTTCGAGAAGTCGAGAATATCGTTGATGATAGTGAGGAGCGCAGCGCCCGACTTGTGGATCGTCTCCGCGTAAAGGCGCTGGCGGGCGTCGAGATTTGTCTGCGAAAGAAGCTCCGCCATGCCGAGAACGCCGTTCATCGGCGTGCGGATTTCGTGGCTCATATTGGCGAGGAACATCGACTTCGCCTGCGACGCATTTTCGGCGGCGACCCGCGCCTGATCGAGTTCGCCGATCAGCGCCGCGCGTTCGGCGTTCATCTTCTTCGACTCGGCCTGCGAGAGATAGCCGAAAATGAGAACGTAGGCGACGGTCGTGACCAATACGGGCAAGGCTGCAAGCATCGTCCAGAACATCGGCGTTCCGATGCTGGCGACGACGAGGTAAAGGAACGCCGCGCCGTAGGGTGAGGTCACGATCAGCGCGTTCGAGGGCGTCGAGCGAAGCTGAGCGGTCGCGAGCATGTAACCGCCGACAAGATAGAAGAGCGCCGCCGCCTCCCCCGCCGGATGGCCGGAATGCCAGGCGAGCAGAGGCGCCGACGCCCAAAAGGCGCACGCGCCCATGCCGACAAAGGCGTAACTGCGGCTCGAGAACGAGGCGTTCGGATCGGCGCGCATGCGCTGTTCGACGAGCGAGCGTCCAATCCCCGACAGCATTGTCAGCGCATACCAGAAGAGGGCTATGTCGAATTGCACGATCGTCGCGAGCAAGAGCCCCCAGACCGAGATGTGGACGTATCGCGCCGCCTGCGTCGACAGAACGGTCCTGAGCGCTGCGGCGCTCGCGTCGTCCTCGACCGGAATGACGCGCGCTGGCGCAGCTTCGCTCGCGCCCTGCTGTATCGAAATCATCGACTAAGCCCGACTGTAAGTTGGTCCCCTGCGGCCTTTTTAGGCCCTCTTCGTTAACCCGGCGTTGAGAGCTTGGTTAAGCGCGCCCCGCGGGGAAAAGAAAATCGGAGCCGTTTGGGGCCGGGACTCCGGCGTCGTGCGGCCGGCAAGGCGAATCCGTAACAATTTTCTATTATTGTTTGAAGTGATGAAAATGGTTGTCGCGATAGCCGCCGCTTTGCTCGCTGGCGCTCCGTCAGCAGGCGCGGCGGAGGCGATCGACTTCTCCGTCTACACGCCGCGATTGACCGCGACGCGCATTTCAAGCGACGAGGCGCCGAAAATCGACGCCGATCTCTCCGACCCGGCTTGGGCGAAGGCCGCCGTCGTCGATCAATTCTATCAGGTCGAGCCGGTTGAAGGCGGAACGCCGTCGCAGCCGACGCGCGCCCTCATCATGTATGATGAAAAGACTCTCTATGTCGGCTTCCACCTTTACGACAGCGAGCCCGAAAAGATCCGCCGCAACCTCCTCGAACGCGACGCGCAGCTCAGGGACGACGACGGCATTCGCATCATGATCGATTCCTTCGGCACGTTCCGCGACGGTTTTTTCTTCGCGACCAACGCCAATGGCGCGCGCATCGACGCGCTGCTTGAAAACAACGCGACCTTCCGCCCCGAATGGAACACGATCTGGAACGTCAAGGCACGCGTCGTCGAAGACGGATGGATCGCCGAATTCGCCATTCCGTTCCGGTCGATTTCGTTTGACGGAACGCTTGATGAATGGGGACTGCAGCTGACGCGAACGATCCGACGGACCAATGAGGAAATCCGCTGGTCAAATATCGACCGCTCGCGCGACCGGATCGATCTCACCAATCCGGGGCGCCTTTCGGGAATCGAGAATGTCCGCGCCGGCGTGGGGCTTGAGGCGCAGCTCTTCGCCACCGGCGCGACCGCCCATGACTGGGAGACCGGCGAGACGGACTTCAGTTTCGATCCGAGCGCAAACCTCTTTTACAAGATCACGCCGAGCCTCACCGGCTCGCTGACGCTCAACACCGATTTCGCCGACGCCCCGCTCGACGAGCGCCAGGTGAATACGGGGCGCTTCGATCTCTTCTTTCCGGAGACGCGCGACTTCTTCCTGCAGGATGCGGCGTCGTTTGAGTTCGGCGGGCGCGTCTTCCAGGACAATGTGAACGGCCTGCCCTTCTTCTCGCGCAATATCGGGATCGTCGACGCAACGCCCGTCGACATCGTCGTCGGCGCGAAAGTGAGCGGCAAGGCGGGCCCCGCCAATCTCGGCGCGCTCGCGGTGAAGACCGGGAGCGCCGGCCCCTACGAGGGTCAATACCTAGCCTCGGCGCGTGCGTCTTTCGCGGTCCTTGATGAATCGAAAGCAGGCGTCATCTTCACGCATGGCGATCCGGCCGGCGCCTTCACGAATACGCTCGCCGGCGCCGATTTCCAGTACAAGAACTCGACCCGCTGGGCGGGGACGCTTTACGGGGATTTCGCCTATATCCGCAGCGTCGACAGCGATGGGACGGAGACGGTCACGGATCAATTCGCCGGCGCCGACATCGCCTATCGAAGCCTCAAATGGAACTGGACGATCCGCTTCAATCACGTTGGCGACGACTATCGCCCGCGCCTCGGCTTCACCAACCGCACCGCCATCCGGCGCTACAATGTCAACGGCTTTAGAACCTGGCGCCCGGAAAACAGTTTCATTCGTTTTGCGGAAACCGGCGCATATGCGAGCGCCGTCACCGACCTCGACGATGAGGCGCTCGATCGCGATATCGGCGGCTGGATCGGCGGCGCCAATCACGATGGGGACGAATTCTGGTTCGAGACCTATCGCGGTTTCACCGACATCAGGGAGCCGTTCGACATCGCAGGAAGACTCGCCGTGCCGGCCGGCGAATACCGCTATTCGCGCCATCGGGTTGAACTCGCAATGACTGAATCGCGCCGGATTGCGTTTGGAGCGGAATATGTCTGGGGCGGCATATATGACGGGGATTACCGGTCTCTCGACGCATCGCTGAGCTTTCGTCCGAGCAAGCATTTGAATGTCGCCGCGGAATACCAGTTGACCCAGTTCGATCTGCCGTCCGGCGAACTCGACGTGCATGTCGCAATCATCCAGTCGACGATCGCCGTCTCGCCGACAATGTTCGTTCGATCGGATGTTCAGTATGATAACATTTCGGAGAACTTCACCTTCCTCGCGCGGTTCAGCTTCGAGCCGACGCCGGAACGGGAAATCTTTCTTTCGCTCGGCCATACGGCGCTGATCGAGGAAGATCGCTTTCCGCAATCATTCCGGGCGCAGGGAACGAGCCTTGCGCTGAGGCTCGGCCACACGTTCAGAATGTAGCCGCTCGCCGGAGACAACAAACACGGCCCTCGCTGACGCCAGTGCGCGAGGGCCGCCGATCAGTTCAAACTCGCAAAGGAGTGAAGTCTACGCCGCCGGGTGCGCGCCGGGATCCGGGCAGGCGTTCTTCGGCCGGCGCAGCAGGAGCGCGAGAAGAATGAGCGCGATGATCGGCGAGGCGACGATGAAAAGCGTCATCGCGACGGCGCCGCCTGCAGCGACAAGGCCGATGAGCGCGCCG
>JBMOOR010000093.1:0-2388 GCA_049324555.1 Pseudomonadota bacterium
GATGGGCGCCCCGCGGCGCGATATGGCGCCGGCGCGACTTGAATTTTCGCGGTGCGGCCCGCCGTCGGGGCGCGGCGAAGATGTGTCGGTCGTCTTTGATCTGATGATTCATGACCTTGATATTGCGCGCCTCTACGGCTTTGGCGGGCCGCAAAAGGTTTCCGCTTGTGGAGACCGCCACGAGACGGTCGCGACGCTCACATTCGAAGAGGGCCGCCAATGTTCCTTTGTCGCCAGCCGCAGGACGGAATCGCGGCGGCGCCTTCTGAAGGCGACATACGAGGACGGTGTTGTCGAGATCGATTTCATCAATCGGCGAATCACCGACACGACGCCGGCGGCTCTCGCGTCGTCGGAATGCGTCACGAGTTGCGCGTTCGCCGATCCGCTTGGCGCGAGCGTCGAGGCTTTTTTCTCGTCAGTCCTCGATGGAGCGCGAACCATGGCCGACGGCAAGGCGGGGCGCGGCGCTCTCGAATGGGCGCTGATGATCGAAGAAGCCCGCGAAGCGCTTAATTCCGAAACGCGCGAAAGCAATAAGAGACTGATTGCATGAATGGCGTTGCGAACCTGGCGCTTGCCGGCAAGTCGGATGTCGGCGAGATCGCCTTTATCGATCTCAAGGCTCAGCAGAAACGGATCAGATCGCGCATTGAAGCGCGCCTGAGGGCTGTCCTCGATCATGGCCGATATATTGCGGGACCTGAGATTGAGGAGCTCGAAGCGCTCCTTGCGGAAAAGACGGGCGCAGCCGCGGCTGTCGCATGCGCGAGCGGAACAGCGGCGCTGATCATCCCATTGCTTGCAAAGGGTATTGATCAGGGCGATGCGGTGTTCATTCCTGCGTTCACCTACAACGCGACCGCGAACGCCGTTCTGCTGTCCGGCGCAACGCCCATATTCGTCGACATTGACGAAGCGACGTTCAACATGGATCCTGCGGATCTGTCGCGCCGCGTTGACGCCGTGAAGCGGGAAGGAAAACTTCGCCCCGCGGCGGTCATTCCGGTCGATATATTCGGTTCGCCAGCGGACTATGATGCAATCGCCGCGATTGCGCGGCGCGAGAAGCTGTTCCTTTTCGCGGACGGCGCGCAAGGGTTCGGCGGGCGGCTCAACGGCGAATGGGTCGGCAATCTCGCGCCGGTGACCGCAACGAGCTTCTTTCCGGGTAAGGCGCTCGGCGCTTATGGCGACGCCGGCGCCATGCTCACGCAGGACCTCAATGACGTCGAAGCCTGGCTTTCGATCCGTTGGCATGGAACCGACGTTGCCCGGAAAAATTCCGTCCGCGTCGGGTTCAATGGCCGCATGGACAGTTTTCAGGCCGCCGTCCTGCTCGAAAAGCTGGCGATTTTCGATGAAGAGCTCGAAGCGCGCGAGATGATCGCGGAGATATACAACCGTCGGCTTGCATCGATCGCCCGGCCGCAAGAGCATCTGCCCGGCGCGCGTTCAGGCTACGGCTATTTTTCGCTGCGAGTCGAACGCCGAGACTGCATTGTCGCATCGCTGAAGTCGCAAGGCGTGCCGACCGCGATCTATTACGCGACGCCGCTCCATAAGATGACCGCCTTCGAGCAATTCGCCCCGGAGGATCCGCTCCGCATCACCGAAAATGTCTGCAATGAAATCATGTCATTGCCGATGCACCCCTATCTGACGCCAGACCAGGCGCATTTTGTCTGCGATCGCCTTGAGGCGGCGCTTCATTCCGCTCGTTCCTGATCATGCGCGTCATCTGATGCGCGGGCGCCGTTGCGCTCCGCTAGATCGTTCAGAAAAAATATCGGCAGGGCGCTGATCGCAATCAGCAGCAATGCATTCGGCGCCGCGTCCGCGAGGCGCTCATCCCCGGCGAGACGATAGACGCGCGTCGCCAGCGTCTCGAAGTTAAAATCGCGAAGGATCAATGTCGCCGGCAGCTCCTTGGCGATATCGACAAACAGGATTGTCGCGGCGGCGAGAATGGATCGTCGCATCAATGGCGCGTGAACTGAGCGTAGAATTCGGATAGGCGTTGCGCCAAGCGTTTTCGCTGCTGCGTCGAACCCGGGGTCTATTTGTGTGAGCCCGCCGGCGACCGAATTGTATCCCGCCGTCAGAAAACGAACTGTATAAGCGTAAATGAGCGCGATTGGTCCGGCGAGCATCGCCGCGTGCGCGCCAAAGAGGCTGAAGACTGAAAGTATGCCGATGGCGATCACTGCGCCAGGGACAGCGTATCCAAGCGTTGCAAGGCGAATCGCCGCCTTCATGAACCTGTTGCCGGTTGATCTGTCCGCATAGGCGAGAGCGACGGCTGTTGCGAGCGCGACAAGCGTTCCGGCGCCGGCGATGGCGATGCTGTTGGCGAGCGCCTCAAAGAGGCCGCGAAGAGCGGCCGCC
>JBMOOR010000094.1:0-2380 GCA_049324555.1 Pseudomonadota bacterium
GGCGAGCCGGAGCTCGAAGAGCGAAGGCTGTTGCGCCGCAGTCCGAAGGACGGAGGCGAACCGGCGAGCCGCAATGATCTACGTTTACATTCTCGAAAGCCTCGGAGATCCGGGACGCTTTTACGAGGGCGTGACCAAAGATCTGAAATCAAGGCTCGCCGACCATAACGCGGGCGAGGTGTTCCACACCGCCAAATACAAGCCCTGGAAGATCAAGAACTACTTTGCATTTTCCGATCCGGTCAAAGCGCATGCGTTCGAGCGATACCTCAAATCCGGTTCCGGCCGCGCCTTCGCGAAGCGCCGTTTCTGAGGCGTCTCTTCGAGCTTCGGCTCGGCGAGCCGGCGCGGATTTAAGTCATTTGAACTCGCCGCGATTGCGGGCGGCGGCCGTTCCGGGGTCTCATGTCTCGTCGCCGAAGGATCTGCGCCATGCTGAAGATGTCGTTCCGCCCGCTACTCGCCAGCGCCCTCCTCCTCGTCGCCGCATGCGCAGAACGCGCTCCGAGCGCTGACGATATCGTCGCCGCTGAACGCGCCTTCGCCGCGGATGGCTATGCAAGGGGCGTCAAGGCGTCATTCCTCGATCATTCCGCCGCCGATGCGATCATTTTCGCCCCCGGCCCGGTCAATGCGCATGAGACGCTTGAAGCCTCGCCGGATGAAAATCTCGCCGAGCCGCGCAGGCATCTCGTCTGGTGGCCGCTTTACGCGGGGATTTCAAAGTCGGGCGACCTCGGTTTCACGACCGGCCCTTACGCGATCGATGAAGACCGGCGCGGCCATTATTTCACGATCTGGAAGAAGCAGGCGGACGGCGCCTGGAAATGGGTCCTTGACGCAGGCGTCGGCGCCGATGCGTCGAAGGAAGCCGCGCAAGGATCGCCGGTCGCCTATCTGCCGACAGGCCGCATCGGATCGGCCTCGCCCGAAGAAGCGTTCCGCGATGTTGGCGCCATCGAAGGCGAAATCGCGGCGCGCGCTGAGGAAAACTTACAGTCCGCCTACGAAGCATTTCTCGACGATGATTCGCGGCTGCATGGCGACAGCCCCCCTCCAGCGAAATCGCGCGAAGGGCGCGGCGCGGTTTTCGCCGTCCGTCCCTCCGCGCTGAAGTTCGCGCAGCTTGGCGGGGGCGCGTCCGCAGCCGGGGATTTCGTCTGGACTTACGGCGAAGGCCGCTGGAGCGAGGAGGGCGTGGAGAAACTCGGCCATTACGTTCGCGTCTGGCAGAAGCGGCGCGCGGGCTGGCGCATGGTCTTCGACGAATTCCTGCCGCCGCCTGAGGCGCCCGCCGAATAACCGGCTGACGGCTGGCTTGTCGCGGTGCGGTCAACTAGCATGGCGTCATGTCAAAGATCATCAACGCCGCTCTCGCCATCGCCCTTTCGCTCGCCGCCTGCACCAAACGCGGGGGCGATGAACGGAGCGCCGGGCCGGAAGCGCAAGCCGACAGCGTCTTTACGGGCGGCGTCATCCACACGGGGCTCGCAGCCGAGCCGACGGTCGAGGCCGTCGCGGTCGAAGACGGCCGCATCATCGCCGCCGGCGCGCGCGCCGATATCGACCGGCTGATTGGTCCTGATACGGATGTTATCGATCTTGGCGGGGCGGCGCTCTATCCGGGTTTCGTCGACGCGCACGCGCATCTTCTCGGCGTCGGCATGCGCGAGCTGACGCTCAATCTCGAAGGCGTTTCCTCACTCGGGGAACTCGTCGACATCATCGCCGCCGCCGCGCAGGAGACTGCAGAGGGCGACACGATCTACGGCCGCGGCTGGATCGAGACCGGCTGGCCCGAAGCGCGCTTTCCGAGCCGTTTCGATCTCGATGAAGCGAGCGTCAAACACCCGATCGTCATCGTGCGCGCGGACGGCCATGCGCTGGCGGCGAATTCCGCAGCAATCGAAAAAGCGGGCGTGACGCGAGAGACGCAAGATCCTGAAGGCGGGCGGATCGAACGCGACGCGAAGGGCGAGCCCTCCGGCATGTTCATCGACAACGCAATGGGCCTTGTCGAAAGGCTTGTCGCCGCGCCGTCGGACGGGATGAAGCGCGAAGCCTACGCGGTCGGGGCCGGGGTCTATGCTGCGAGCGGCTGGACCGGTCTTCACAACATGTCCGTCGATCCCGCCGACGTCGCCCTCATCGAGCAGGAGGCGGCGGACGGGCGCGTCGCCATCCGCGTTTACAATGCGCTCGACGAGGGCGGCCTCGATGCGCTCGCCGCGGGGCCTCGCTTCAACAATTCGGGGCGGATCATAACGCGCGCCGTCAAGCTTTATGTCGACGGCGCCCTTGGGAGCCGCGGCGCGGCGCTCGCTGCGCCCTATTCCGACATGCCGGAGACGAGCGGCCTTCTTCTCATGACGCATGAGGA
>JBMOOR010000095.1:0-1572 GCA_049324555.1 Pseudomonadota bacterium
GCTGCAAGCGGGAGCAACTGATCCTCTCGCGGATGGGAACGGCACCTCGGTAACGGAGTACATTGAATTATTCTTCGACTACGAATACCCGGCAACCTTTCTGACAAATTATGAGTTGGGTAACGCCGTCAACGGCGGCAGCGGCAGTGACACCCTGAGAGGATTTCAGGGAGTGGACACCTTAAACGGAAAGGATGGCGATGATTCACTGCGAGGCGGGGCCGACGACGATACGCTGATTGGTGGGGCTGGTGATGATGTATTGCATGGCGGCGACGAGCCCGCTGGCCTTGCCACCGGAACCGCCGACGGAATCGATACAGCCAGCTATGCAATGGATGCTGCCGGGGTCATTGTTGACCTCTCGCACGGTGTCGCGATCGACGGAAACGGCGACACGGATACGCTCGTTTCAATCGAGAATGTGATCGGCAGCGGCCACGATGACTCCTTTGTCTTGTCCCCGAACATCGCCTCAAACATCGACGGCGGCGCCGGCAATGACGTGCTCGATTTTTCAAATCTTATGGGCGACAAGGTGACCATCGATGGCGCGGCCGGCGTGCTGACGTTCGAATCGACTGGGACGGTCGTCAATTTCACAAATGTCGAGAGAGTGAAAACTTCGGCGACCGAGATCATCGATATCGATCTGTCGAAGCCGATCATCGTCGTCGGACTTGACAATGACGACCTCAGCGCCGCGACTGCTGCGGTTTTCGTGGCTGCTGGCGGATTTGATCTTGTCGAAGGAAGTTCCGGCGATGACCTCGTTTATGGCGGCGCCGATGCGGATTACCTTTCGTCTGCAGGCGGGCGCGACACGCTCGATGGCGGCGCCGGGAACGATTTCTACGATTCCACATCCGCCTTGGGAACGACTTACGTTTTTCGTCAAGGATCGGGACATGACGCCCTCCCGTCCATGTTTCAGGAATACGGCACTTATGCTCGCATGTTCGACGGCGTTGAAATCGTCAATTACGCCCCGGGCTGGGACGCCGCACGGATCAATGATCAGGTGATTTTCGAAGGCCTGACGCCTTCGGATGTCGAATTGATATGGGACTACAAGATTTACCCTGATCAATTCGGCGAATTTCCCATCCCCGCTTACAGCGGACCGGCGGCAATTCGAATCAAATCAACCGGCGATACGTTGTATGTCGGCGAGCTCACGATCTCGTATCCGATTTTCGATCCAGATGCTTCGCATAATGATTTTGTTGTTTTTTATGGCAGCACCGACGACATGGGCGGCTTTGCCGAATTCCTGACCTTTGACAACGGCGCAATAACGGCTCAGGACGGCAGCGCCAATTTCGCCTGGATGGTGTTCTCGGACGGCGTTCCGCGAACGATCTATGAAGTCTTCGACTTGCTTTCGGTCGTCAGCACGCCCCTTGATCCGATCTACACAGCAGCGATCACCGAATTCGGCGGCAGAAACGGCGGCCCTACCGGCACTGAAGGCGCGGACAACATCGCGGGCGAACCGAATTCGAATAATGACATTTTCGCCGGCGGCGGCGCCGACACCATTACGGACGGCGGAGGCAGCGCTGCGATCAT
>JBMOOR010000095.1:1582-21476 GCA_049324555.1 Pseudomonadota bacterium
GGGCGTGACACCGTCGTCGCCGGCGCCGGCGACGACGCCTACAAGGGCGGCCAAGGTATCGACAGCCTCGATCTGTCCAGTTCGACTTCGGGAACGACCGTCAATCTCAGCACGGGGACTGCGAGCGGCGCCGGTATCGGCAATGATAGCGTCAGTTCGTTTGAAATTGTCATTGGCACGGATTTCAACGACATAATCGTCGGTTCGACTGCGGCTGAAACGCTGATGGGAGGCGGGAACGCCGATTCATTGGAAGGCGGCGCTGGCGCCGATCTTCTCGACGGGGGCCTCGCCATCGACACTGTTTCCTACGCTGGCGCGTCCGCGGGCGTTGCGCTCAATCTTGCGAGCGGCGGAGCGGGAGGCGACGCTGCCGGCGATATTTATGTGAGTATCGAACGTGTGAGCGGCTCGAATTTCGACGACGCGATCGTCGGCGCCGCCAATGCCGAAACGCTGTCAGGCGGGTTGGGTTCAGACCTGCTCGACGGCGGCGATGGAGACGATCTCCTCAACGGGCAAAGCGGGACGGACAGCCTTTTCGGCGCCGCCGGCGCCGACACGCTGAATGGCGGAACGGGCGCCGATACGCTCACCGGCGCCGTCGGGAATGACCGTTTCGATTTTTCGGCGGGCTTCGGCGCAGACGGGATCGTGGATTTCACCGCCGGCGCCGGGGCGGGCGATGTTATCCGGCTTATCGGGCTGGGCGCCGCCTTTGACTCGTTCGCTGAAATTAGCGCGGCGGCGACCGAGGTCGGGGTTGATACTGTCATCGACTTCGGCGCCGGCAACACAATCACGCTTCTCGGCGTCTCGCTCACCGCCCTCAACGCGGATGACTTCCTGTTCGGATGAGCGCTCAGCTTTCCCCGCCCGCGCGAAATCTTCCCCCAAAATACAATCAAACCGCCGCTTGAAGGCGATTTCGCGCTCTCCCACGTCACAAAACGCCTGCGCCGATCGTCTTAGGTTGGCGTAAGTGTTTTTGACAAGTCTGGTTTGTCGCCTGTCCGGTGGTTCATGGCTGTTCGGCGATGCGAAAGTGAGACGGGCGGCGGAGCGGCGTCGTTTCCCGGCCGGACCGCTATTCGGTGTTGAAAAGGCCTTGTTGCGGCCTTGCATTCAGTCAGGAATAACCGCCCCTTAAGCCCAAGGGCCTTAAGGTGAGGATGGGTCTGGCGGGGAGAGGGGATTGGCCTTCGATCCGGCAACACCATATTAAGAGTATCGCCTGAAGGCGGGCGTCAGGAATGAGCTTGGTCCGGGCGCGCGGCCCGGACCGGCGGTTGAGATCGCCAGAACGAAAGAGATCCATGAAGGACCCCCACGACATATTCATGAATACGCTGGTGCCGATGGTCGTCGAGCAGTCGAGCCGCGGCGAGCGCGCCTATGACATCTACTCCCGCCTCCTTAAGGAGCGGATCATCTTCCTCTCCGGGCCGGTCCATGACGCGGTCTCGACCCTCATCGTCGCCCAGCTCCTCTTCCTTGAGGCGGAAAACCCCAAGAAGGAAATCGCCTTTTATATCAACAGCCCCGGCGGGTCGGTCTCGGCCGGCCTCGCGATGTACGACACCATGCGCTACATCCGCCCGGCGGTCTCGACCATGTGCATCGGCATGGCGGCCTCGATGGGATCGCTCCTCCTGACCGCAGGCGAAAAGGGCCTGCGCTATTCGCTTCCGAACTCGCGGATGATGGTCCACCAGCCTTCAGGCGGCTTCCAGGGCCAGGCCTCCGACATCGAGCGCCACGCCCAGGACATCATCAAGATGAAGAAGCGTCTCAACGAGATCTATGTCGAGCACACCGGTCAACCCTATGATGTAATTGAGAAAACTCTTGATCGCGACCATTTCATGTCGCCGGAGGAGGGCGTCGATTTCGGGCTGATCGACAAGGTCTTGGAGCGCCGACCGGCTGCGGACGATTGACAAGGGAGGGCCGGTCCGCCCGGACGTCTTCAGCGGAAGGTTACCTGGCGGGCGAAAAGTCGGCTTGATTGGCGGGTTGCGGTTGTGGTCGAATGTGATGAAGGGATGACAGGAAGCGGCCGGGCGTCGGATGATGGCGCAGATCGTGCACATCTCCGGCATCCGCGTCAGGTGTTGTTCCAGGGCAAGGCCTGCGCCAGACTGGGTTTCCGGGACGCCGGGACTCCTTCAGGGAGCTGTATAGCGTGAGCAAGGTGAGCGGAAAAAGCGGCGGCGGCGAGGGCAAGAACACTTTGTACTGCTCTTTCTGCGGAAAGAGCCAGCACGAGGTCAGAAAACTCATCGCGGGACCGACGGTCTTCATCTGCGATGAGTGCGTCGAACTCTGCATGGACATTATCCGCGAGGAATCGAAATCCTCGCTGGTGAAGGCTGGCGAAGGCGTGCCGAGCCCGCACCAGATCTGCAAGGTGCTCGACGATTACGTGATCGGCCAGAAACAGGCCAAGCGCGTGCTCTCCGTCGCCGTTCACAATCACTACAAGCGCCTTAACCACGCGACGAAGAACAACGACGTCGAACTTGCGAAGTCGAATATCCTGCTGCTCGGCCCGACGGGCTCCGGCAAGACGCTGCTCGCCCAAACGCTCGCGCGCATTCTCGACGTGCCGTTCACGATGGCGGATGCGACGACGCTGACCGAAGCCGGCTATGTCGGCGAGGATGTCGAAAACATCATTCTGAAGTTGCTGCAGTCGGCGGACTATAATGTCGAGCGCGCGCAGCGCGGCATCGTTTACATCGACGAAGTCGACAAGATCAGCCGCAAGTCGGACAACCCGTCGATCACGCGCGACGTATCGGGCGAAGGCGTGCAGCAGGCGCTTCTCAAGATCATGGAAGGGACGATCGCCTCGGTTCCGCCGCAAGGCGGGCGCAAGCATCCGCAGCAGGAATTCCTGCAGGTCGACACGACGAACATTCTCTTCATCTGCGGCGGCGCCTTCGCTGGGATTGAGAAGATCATTTCAAGCCGCCATGCGGGGACCTCGATCGGATTCGGCGCGAAAGTCGCCGCACCCGACGACCGCCGCGTCGGCGAAGTCCTCAAAACGATCGAACCGGAAGACCTCCTGAAATTCGGCCTCATCCCCGAATTTGTCGGCCGTCTCCCGGTCATTGCGACGCTTGAGGACCTCGACGAGCCTGCGCTCATCCAGATCCTGACCCAGCCGAAGAACGCGCTCATCAAGCAGTATCAGCGCCTATTCGAGATGGAGGACGTGAAGCTCACCTTCACAGAGGATGCGAAGTCCGGGATCGCCCGCAAGGCGATCGCGAGGAAGACAGGAGCGCGCGGGCTAAGGTCGATCATGGAGGGCATCCTCCTCGATTCGATGTTCGAACTGCCATCGATGCAGGGCGTCGCGGAAGTCGTCGTCAACGGCGAAGTCGTCGAGGGCCGCGCCAAGCCGCTGCATATCTACGAAGACCGCGGCAAGGAAAAAGCCGAAATGGATGCAACGGCCTGACGGCCGGGGCGTTTGACGCCTGCACGGATGCGGCGGCGCCTTTCGGGCGCCGCTTTTTACGGTGAAGGCCGCATTGCGCTCCATGACGGTGCGTGCGCCGTCGCAATCGTTCCTCAAAACGAATCGCCGCGGCGGCGGCGCCGGACTTTCACCATCGGCGGCAGGCGGGTTGAAACGGACCCGCGGAACGCCACATTATGCCGGCGTCCGTCGCCAGCCCGGCGGCGGCTGTTTATTACGGGGCGCCGCGCATCATCCCGCAAGGCGCCGCCATAAGGCCGCCTCGAAGGGGCGGACGCGGCAACCGGGCGCTTTGTTGGGGCCCGAGAGGTAAAGGAAGTTTGATGTCTGATATCGCCAAATACGCCGTGCTTCCGCTCCGCGACATTGTCGTCTTTCCGACGATGGTGATCCCGCTCTTTGTCGGCCGCGACAAATCCGTCCGCGCGCTCGAACACGTGATGGAGCACGACAAGAAGATTCTTCTCGTCGCGCAGAAGGATGCGAGCGACAACGATCCGAAGGAAGACGGCATTTACGCCGTCGGCGTTATCGCCTCCGTTCTTCAGCTGCTGAAGCTTCCAGACGGCACGGTGAAAGTGCTGGTCGAGGGCGAAGAGCGCGCGCGCGTCGTCCGGTTCACGAAGACCGACGACTATTTCGAAGCGGAAGCGACGACCCCGCCGGAAGTCGAAAGCGAAGACGCGGAGCTTGATGCGCTCTCGCGCTCGGTCGTCACGCAGTTCGAAGCCTACGGCAAACTCAACAAGCGGGTGCCGCCCGAAGTCATCGTGTCGGTCAATGCGATCGACGACCCGGCGCAACTCGCCGATACGGTCGCCTCGCATCTCAACATCAAGATTTCGGAAAAGCAGGAGCTGCTTGAGATTTTCGATGTCGCCGCCCGCCTTGAGCGCGTCTACGCGCTGATGGAGGGCGAAATGAGCGTCCTTCAGGTCGAGAAGAAAATCCGCAATCGCGTCAAGCGGCAGATGGAGAAGACGCAGCGCGAGTACTACCTCAACGAGCAGATGAAGGCGATTCAGAAGGAGCTTGGCGAGGGCGACGAGGCCCGCGATGAAGTCGCTGAAATCGAGGATCGCATCAAAAAGACGAAGCTGTCGAAGGAAGCGCGCGCGAAAGCGGAGGCCGAGGTCAAGAAGCTTCGCCAGATGTCGCCGATGTCGGCGGAATCAACCGTCGTCAGGAATTATCTCGACTGGCTGTTGTCGATCCCGTGGAACAACAAATCGAAGATCAAGCAGGACCTCGACAAGGCGCAGGCGGTCCTCGACGCCGACCATTACGGGCTTGAGAAAGTCAAGGAGCGCATCCTTGAATATCTCGCCGTGCAAAAGCGCATGGGAACGCTGAAAGGCCCGATCCTCTGCCTCGTCGGACCTCCGGGCGTCGGCAAGACGTCGCTCGGCAAGTCCATCGCGCAGGCGACAGGCCGCGAGTTCGTGCGCGTCTCCCTCGGCGGCGTGCGCGATGAAGCTGAAATCCGCGGCCATCGCCGCACCTATATCGGCTCAATGCCCGGCAAGATCATCCAGTCGATGAAGAAGGCGAAGAAATCGAACCCGCTCTTTCTCCTCGATGAAGTCGACAAGATGGGCCAGGACTTCCGCGGCGATCCCTCGTCGGCGCTTCTTGAAGTGCTCGACCCGGAACAAAACTCGACTTTTGCGGACCATTACCTCGAAGTCGAATACGATCTCTCGGACGTTCTCTTCATTACGACGGCGAACAGTCTCAATATGCCCCAGCCCCTGCTTGACCGGATGGAGATCATCCGCATTCCGGGGTACACGGAAGATGAAAAGCGCGAGATTGCGCGCCGCCACCTGATCCCGAAGCTGATGAAGGATCACGGGCTCAAAGCTTCCGAATGGAAGGTCGCCGACGACGGGCTGATGGAGCTTATCCGTCGTTACACGCGCGAGGCCGGCGTCCGCAGCCTCGAGCGTGAACTAGCCCGGCTTGCCCGCAAGGCGGTGCGCGAGATCGAGACCGCCAAGGCGAAGAAGGTCGAAATCACGGCGCAGAATGTCGCCGAATATGCGGGCGTTCCGAAATATCGCTACGGCGAAATCGAGGGCGAGGATCGCGTCGGCGTCGTCACCGGGCTCGCCTGGACTTCGGTCGGCGGCGATATCCTGACGATCGAGGCCGTCAAGATGCCGGGCAAGGGCCGCATGACGCCGACCGGAAACCTCAAGGAAGTGATGAAGGAGTCGGTGTCGGCGGCCTCATCCTATGTTCGCAGCCGGTCGGCGGACTTCGGCATTGAGCCGCCGGTCTTCGACAAGACTGACATTCACATCCACGTGCCGGAAGGAGCAACGCCGAAAGACGGTCCTTCGGCGGGCGTCGCCATGGCGACGGCGATCGTCTCGGTGCTGACGGGCGTTCCAGTTCATAAGGATATCGCCATGACCGGCGAAATCTCCTTGCGCGGGCGCGTTCTTGCAATCGGCGGGCTGAAGGAAAAACTGCTCGCGGCGCTCCGGGCCGGCATCAAGACGGTGCTGATTCCGCAGGAGAACGAAAAAGACCTCGCGGAAATCCCCGACAATGTGAAACAGGGATTGAAGATCATCCCGGTCAGCCGGGTCGACGAAGTTCTCGCCCATGCGCTGACGCGTCCCTTGACGCCGATCGAGTGGATTGAGCCGGTCGTCCCGCCGCCGGCGAAGGAGATCGACACCGGCGACGCCGTCGTCACTCACTGAGGTCGCCTCGGATCGACGAAAAAGGCCCGTCCGAAAGGACGGGCCTTCATCGTCGAATATCCGCCCCCGGGGTTTATTCCGCCTCGGCGGGACCGCAGATTTCCGGCAGGCACTTGGCGTCCGGCGCCGGCGTGAACATGACAATCTTCGCGCAGAGAAGGGCGATGGTGATCACGAAGGCCGTCGCTGCGAGGTGCCCCGCAAGCTGTCGCGCGTTCGAAAAATCACCAGCCGAATCAAAAGGAAACGACGGGGCATGAAGTTGAAGGGTCATTTCTGAAATCCTGCCTTCCTGGCGTTGTCGCCGAACTGAAACAAAAGTGTCATTTAACTGTCATATAGCGCACAGTATGCGCATACGCAATAGGTGCGCGCAAGAAACTTGAAATATTTGCGGCGGCTCAAAGGGTTAACGATCCGCCCCAAAAGAGGGTCGATTTGCCCGAGCACCGGCGCTTCAAGTATGCCGCTTGCTCGCCTAGAACGAGCCCATGACCCAGTTTGAAAGCGCCGCGGTCAGCGCGGCGGATTGCCAGTCGATGGATGAAGTGCGCGCCGAGATCGACCGCATCGATCGGCGCCTCGTCGCGCTGATCGCCGAGCGCCAGCGCTATATTGAGGCCGCTGCGCGCATCAAGGAACGCGAAAGCGACATCCGCCTCGAATGGCGAATCGACGATGTCATTGCAAAAGTCCTCTCCGCCGCTGAGTGGGAAGGTCTCTCAAAACGAATCGCCGAGCCCGTCTGGCGCGAAATGATTGATCGTTGCATCGAGCACGAGCATCTGACCTGGCGCGCCGGGCGCGACGGCGCCGGCGTCAAAAAAGCCTCCTGATCCAGTCGCTTAAGGGGCCGAATCCGTTAACGGTGTGCGCTGCGGAAGGGCTTTTCCTTTGCGCCCGGTCGCGGCGCGGGCGATAATCAGTGCAAGTATTTCCCGATTTTCCAAAGAACAACAGAAAGGGTGATCGAATGAACAAGAATGAATTCATCGACCGCGTTGCGGACCTCTCCAATATGAGCAAGGCCGATGCGACGCGCGCCGTCGACGCAGTCTTTGACGCCATCACCGCCGCGCTGAAAAAGGGCGATGACGTGAGGCTCGTCGGTTTCGGCGCCTTTTCCGCATCGAAGCGCAAAGCGCGGGAGGGAAGAAATCCGCGCACCGGCGAGACCATTCAGATCCCCGCCTCTATCCAGCCGAAATTCACGCCCGGCAAAGGATTGAAAGACGCTCTTAACTAGAGCGCTCCCCGCCTTTGCCGAAAGCGGTGTCGAGCTAGCCGCGCGGCCGCGCTTGCAGCTCTCGCATGCGCAAGTTATTGGGACGGCGCGGATCGCGCTGCGGCGACGAATGAGCTCGCGCGCAAACGCGAAGTTCCGGGCGGTTAGCTCAGTTGGCAGAGCGTCTGGTTTACACCCAGCAGGTCGGCGGTTCGAGCCCGTCACCGCCCACCATTTTTGCAGAACTATCCGCTGGCGGACAATTCGGCGAAGGGCCTCAGCCCGGACCTTAGAAGAAACGCGGCGCCGAGAGCGGCCAGTCCTCCAATGAGGGAAACAGAAGCGCCGACCATCGCATCGTTCCTGAAGAGATAATCGGTCGTCAGGGCGATCAGCGTTCCGCCGAGCGCAAGGCCGATGATGCTGTTCAGAAAAAGAAACAGCGCCGAGATCTGCGCGCGCATCGCCGCCGGCGCCGCGATCTGCATCGCCGCCGCTGATGTCGCGAGCGGAAACGACGCAAAGAAGAAAGCGAGCGCGATCAGCGGGATCGCGAGCGCGAGCGTCGGCGCGATTGAAAAGAGCGCGATCGGCGGCAGGAGGCAGGCGGCGCCGATCAGCCCCGCGCGCATCGGCGCATCCTTGAAGCCTTTGCGCTGAAAATGATCGGTCAACCAGCCGCTCGCAAGAACGCCGCCAACGTTCGAAATGAGAAGGGTGACGCCGAGGATCAATCCCGTCTCGGCTGTCGTCAGCCCATGGACGCGTATCAGGAACGCCGGCGTCCATGACATCAGCGCGAAGAGCGCAAGCGCACAGAGCGTGAAGCCGCCGTAATGCGCCAGAAAGAATCGCTGGTTTTTTGCGATGAACGCGGCGACCGCGGAAAGGCTCGCTCTCGGCGCATCTGATGATCGCCGCGCGACTTCACGGACCGTCAGCAGGAAAATGACGGCGAGCAGGACGCCCGGCAGTCCGACCACGAAGAAGACGATCTGCCAGCTTCGGATTTCGCCGATGATCGGCAGGCTCGCGGTTCCCGTTTCGCCGACAAGCCCGATGACCGCCCCGCCGATGAGATAGGCCAGCCCCCCGCCGATGAAGGAGCCGATCGAATAGACCGCCAGCGCGCGCCCCAAAGATTTCCTCGGAAAGAGATCCGCGATCATCGAATAGGCCGCGGGCGAGAGCGCCGCCTCGCCGACCCCGACGCCCATCCGTGCAAGGAAGATGTGGGTGAAATTCCGTCCAAGGCCCGTCGCGGCGGTCGCAAGACTCCAGAGGAATATTCCGGCGCCGATGATGAGCGGGCGCGAGCGAGCGTCAGCGAGGCGCGCGATCGGCAGGCCCATCGTCGCATAAAAGAGGGAAAAGGCGAGACCGTGCAGCAGGCTGAACTGCGTATCGGTGATCGCAAGATCCTTGCGGATCGGCCCGATGAGCAGGGCGAGAATCTGCCGGTCGATGAAGGAGAATACGTAGGCGATCATGCACAGGACGACGACGAACCACGCATAAGACGGGCTTTCGGCGCGGCCGGCAGGGCGAGGGTCCGCGATCATTCTGCAGCTTCCCCAAAAAATCCGTGTCCGCCGCTTTCAGAGCGGCGCCCCCGCCCGAAGTCAATAAGGCCCACGCAAGATTGAGCGCCTCGCAACGGCTCATTTCCGGAAGAGAGGGGCGGAGAATTGCAGGCGGCCGAGTTCTGAGGCGACCGCCTCCGCGCAAGAGAGCGGCGGGAGGGAGAGGGCCGGCTCCGCGAGCCGCAAGACGTCGCCGGCGGCGACGATCGCATTGCGATTGATCCCGCCCCGCGCGTCGAGGAGGCGGACGTAATCAAAAACCTCTCTTGCTTTCCTTGCGTAGCGGAGCGCCGTCATCTTGGAATCGTCCATGACGTGAATATTGGCGAACAGGCATCCGCGCTGCGGATTGAGCCGCTTGCGGACGAGTTCGAAGAACGCCGGGGCCGCAAGGTGCGCAGGAACCTCGTCGCCGCAAAAGGCGTCCGACACGATCGCGTCGTATTTGTGCGGCGAGGACGTGAGAAATTCGGCGCCGTCCCCCGCATGACAGACGACAGAATCGGGCAGGCCGAAATGGTCGCGCGCGATCGCAATCGACGCCGGATTGACGTCGACGATTGTCACCGAAATACCCGCGCCCGCCAGCATCCGCCCGAGGCTTCCGCCGCCGCAGCCGATCATGAGCATGTCGCGCGGACGCGTTTGCAGGACGAGCCCGTAAAGCGCGTGGATGTAGGGAACGAGGCTGACGCCATTCGCGTCGGATTCCGTCTGGTAGCAGCCGCCCTGAACATAAACGAGCGAGCCGGTCGCCTCGGCCCTGAAGACTTCGACTATGCCAAATTGATTTTCGACGACGGCGACGCGAATCATCGAGCGCACGAAGAGGTTTTGTCGGCGCGCAATAGACTCAGAACTAATTCGTCAGCTATCACTTCTTGACACTAGAACGGCTTGTTCGATATATCAACTCTCAGTCTGAATCCAGCCCTATCGGATCTCCGATCTTGATCACCGCCGCCCAGCTGCGCGCCGCACGGGCTCTTCTCGGCATCGAGCAGAAGAGGCTTGCGGAAATGGCTGGCCTCTCGGTGCCGACGGTTCGCCGTATGGAAGCGAGCGAGGCGATGATCCGCGGCAATGTCGATTCGCTGATGAAACTGATCAATGCGCTCGACCTCGCGGGCATTGAAATGATCGGCGAGGGCGCGGCCAGTCCCGGCGGGGGCAGGGGCGTTCGCCTCAAAGCCCAGCCTGATGCGTCAGCAGGCGCCGCGCCGGAAGATCAGGGACGGCGAGCGTGAGCGCATTAACGGCTGAGCTTGGTCTTGTTGCTGCGTTCCTTGCGATAGCCGCGCTCGCAATCTTGACGGCGCGCGCGCGCTTCGCTTCGCCGCTCATTTATGCAGCGACAATGTTGATTGCGTTCGCGGCCTTTGGCGTCGCGATTCTCGGTCTTCTCGGCTCCGCGGGTGAGGCCGACAGGATCACACTGCCGATCGGGCTTCCCTGGCTCGGCGCGCATTTTCGCCTCGACGCGATGTCTGCGTTCTTCCTCGCGGTCATCAATTTCGGCGGCGCTGCCGCGAGCTTTTACGCGATCGGCTATGGCCGTAGCGAGCACGAGCCCCACCGCGTCCTGCCGTTTTATCCCGCCTTTCTCGCCGGCATGAATCTCGTGCTCATAGCGGATGATGCTTTTGCGTTTCTTCTCTCCTGGGAATTCATGTCGCTCGCATCCTTCGCGCTTGTGATGGCGCATCATCGCGAAGCGGAAAATCGCAAGGCCGGCTACATTTACATTCTCATGGCGAGCTTCGGCACGCTCGCACTCCTCTTCGCCTTCGGATTGCTCGCCGGGCCCGATGGCGGATACGCTTTTGGCGACATGCGCGCGCGCGCCGAAGGGGCTAGCGTCACGGCGGCGGTGACGGCGTTGATGCTCCTCGGCGCGGGATCGAAGGCCGGCCTCGTTCCGCTTCATGTCTGGCTGCCGCTCGCGCATCCGGCGGCGCCGAGCCATGTTTCGGCGCTGATGAGCGGCGTGATGACCAAAGTCGCCGTCTATGCTTTCATCCGCGTCGTGTTCGACCTGCTCGGCGGCGGCGACTGGCGGCTTGCGATTCCCGTTATGCTGCTCGGCGGCGTCACTGCGGCGCTCGGCATCCTGCACGCGCTGATGGAGCGCGACATCAAGCGGCTCCTCGCCTACAGCACCATCGAGAATATCGGTGTCATCTTCACGATGCTCGGCTTTGCGCTGGCGTTTCGCTCGAATGAAATGACGGTTCCGGCGGCGCTCGCTTTCGTCGCTGCGCTCTTCCACGTCGTCAACCATGCGCTTTTCAAGAGTCTCCTCTTCTTCGGCGCGGGGTCAATTCTCAACGCAACCGGCGTGCGCGATATCGAACGACTTGGAGGCCTCATTCACAGAATGCCGAAGCTCGCGCCGATCTTTCTTGTCGGCTGCGTCGCGATCGCGGCCCTGCCGCCGCTCAATGGTTTCGCGTCGGAATGGCTGGCGTTCCAGGCTGTTCTTCAGAGTCCGGATCTTCCGCAGCTTGGGTTGAAAATCATCGCGCCGACGGTTGGGGCCCTGCTTGCTCTCGCTGCGGCGCTCGCCGCCGCCTGCTTCGTTCGCCTCTTCGGCGTTGCGTTTCTCGGACGCCCCCGCGATGCGTCAGCGGAGCAAGCAGGGGATCCCGATGGCTGGTCGCTCACGGCGACCGCGACGCTCGCTCTGCTCTGCGTCGGGTTCGGCGTGTTTCCCGCGATCGTCATCGATGCGATTGCGCCGCTTGCAGAATTCGCAGTCGGCGGCGCGATGGCGCCGCAGCTCGGGGCGCCCTGGCTTTCGATCGTGCCGATCGCGGCGACACAAAGCTCCTACAATCCGATGCTGCTCTTCGCCTTCATCGCCTTCTCAGCGATTGCAGCTGCCGTTGTCAGCCGCACGATCGCCTCGCGCAGTTATCGACGCTCGCGCGCTTGGGGGTGCGGCTTCGAGCCGACGGGACCGCGAACGCAGTATTCCGGCGCCAGTTTTTCGCAGCCGATCCGCAACACGCTCGGGCGCATTGCGCTTGACGCGGCGGAAAAGGTCGACATGCCGGCGCCCGGCGATTTGCGTGCTGCGAGACACTCCGTGCGCGTTCGCGATCTCGTCTGGGATGCGCTCTACGGACGGGTCGCGCGCATCATCGAATTCGCCTCGGATCGACTCAACGCCCTGCAATTCCTAACGATTCGCCGTTACTTGAGTCTGGTTTTTGCAACGCTCGTCCTGTTGCTGCTGGGTCTTGCCGCATGGTCCTGATCACCGATCTTCTCTATCAGGGCGCGCAGATGCTGATCGTGCTCGGGCTTGCGCCGCTCCTCACCGGCGTCGTGCGCAAGATCAAGTCGCGCCTGACGCGCCGGCGCGGCGCGTCGATCTTTCAGCCCTATCGCGATCTCTTCCGCCTTCTGCGCAAGGAGGCCGTCATCGCGGAAAACGCTTCCTGGATCTTCCGCTCCGCGCCTTACATCATCTTCGCGGCGACCTGGGTTGCGGCGGCGCTGACGCCGACCTTCAGGACCGGCCTCATGTTCAGCTGGAGCGCTGATCTCATAGTCATCGTCGCGCTCCTCGGTAGCGCGCGGTTTTTCCTCGCGCTCGCCGGCATGGATGTCGGAACTGCGTTCGGCGGCATCGGGTCGAGCCGGGAAATGATGATCGCCGCCTTCGCCGAGCCGGCGATGCTGCTCGCCGTTTTCTCTGTCGCGCTGATCGCCGGCTCGACGCAGCTCTCGGCTGTCGCCGCTTTCATGACGTCAGATGTCGTCGGCCTGAGGGTGTCGCTCGCGCTGGCGCTCTTTGCGCTCATCATGGTCGCCATCGCGGAGAACGCCCGCATCCCGGTCGATAATCCGGCGACGCATCTTGAACTCACCATGGTTCATGAGGCGATGGTGCTCGAATATTCCGGCCGCCATCTTGCGATGATTGAATTCGCCTCGTCCCTCAAGCTCCTTCTCTACGTCTCGCTGATCGCCAGCGTCTTCGTTCCGTGGGGCCTTGCCGCCGAAGGCGCCGGGGCGGCGGACAACGCGAAGGGCGTTCTTGTCTATCTCGGCAAGCTTCTCGCAGGCGGCGTCCTTCTCGCCTTTTTTGAAACGTCGACGGCGAAGATGCGCGTCTTCCGCGTTCCCGATTTCCTCGGCGCAGCGCTGATGCTCGGATTTCTCGGCGCGCTCCTCCTCTTTGCGGGAGGGCGATTTTGATGCAGCAGCATCTCGCCTTTGACATTGCGCATCTTCTTGCGGGCGGGCTCGTCCTCGTCAGCTTCATGATGCTCTATCAGGACCGCCTGTTCGCCCTTCTCAACATGTTCACCCTCCATGCGCTGGTGCTCGCCGCGTCGGTCGCATGGCAGGCTTATATTCAGGGAGCGGAGCATCTTTACGTCACGGCGGCGATCGCGCTCATTTTCAAGGCGATAATAATCCCTGTTGCGCTCCATCGCATGATCGTTCGTCTCGGCGTTCACCGCGACATCGAAACGGTTGTCGGCGTCGGCCAGACGATGTTCGCCGGCATGGGGCTCGTCGCCCTGTCGATGGCGCTGATGTTCAATGTGACGGGCGAGGCTGATCCGCTCGTGCGCGAGGATCTCGCCTTCGCGCTTTCGGTCGTGCTGCTCGGGCTCCTTGTCATGGTGACGCGCAGGAACGCCGTCAGCCAGATCGTCGGCTTCATGTCGCTCGAGAACGGGCTCGTTCTCGCCGCGACGGGCGCCAAGGGCATGCCGCTCGTTGTTGAAATCAGCGTCGCCTTTTCGGTGCTGGTCGCGTTCATTGTCATTGGCGCGTTCCTGTTCCGCATCCGCGAGCGCTTCGATTCGGTCGATATCGGCGCGCTCGACGAATTCCGCGGAGATCGCCGATGATCGCCGGGATCGATCCGCTCGTCGCCATTCTCGCCTGCCCCCTCGCGGCGGCGATCCTGCTCGGATCTCTTCCCGGCAGCCGCTTCGCCGCGGGCCTTAATGTCGCCGCCTCGCTTGCGACTTTCGCCCTTTCGATCGTCATTCTGACCGGCGAGCGGCCGGAGCCCAGCCAGTATCTCTTCATCGACGATCTCAACATCGTCTTCATCGTGCTCAATACGTTTGTCGGGCTGACGACGAGCATTTTCAGCGCCGGCTACATCGGCCACGAACTGACGACGGGGCGTCTCTCGCCGCTTCGCCTGCGTTTCTATCACGGTATGTATCAGCTGATGATGTTCGGCATGAACCTCGCGCTGATATCCAGCAATATCGGTCTGATGTGGGTCGCGGTGGAACTGGCGACGCTCTCGACCGTCGTCATGGTCGGCCTCTACCTGACTCCCGAAGCGCTCGAAGCCGCGTGGAAATATTTCATCCTCGGCAGCGTCGGCATTGCATTCGCGCTCTTCGGGACCATTCTCGTCTATCTCGC
This sequence comes from Pseudomonadota bacterium, assembly GCA_049324555.1. Lineage (GTDB taxonomy): Bacteria > Pseudomonadota > Alphaproteobacteria > Caulobacterales > Parvularculaceae > Amphiplicatus. The sequence goes on from JBMOOR010000095.1 coordinate 16,004, forward strand.
CGCGCAACCGGTCGTCGGCGAAGGCTATGACGCAATGGTGATCGTTCGCCTGATGGACCGCGCGGCGGAGTTTGATCCGGCGCTCCTCAATGTCGCTTTCGTTTTCCTGATGCTCGGCTACGGAACGAAAGTCGGCCTCGCGCCGATGCATGCCTGGCTTCCGGATGCGCATGCCGAGGGCCCGACGCCGATATCCGCCGTTCTTTCGGGACTTCTCCTTAACGTCGCGCTCTACGCGGTTCTGCGCTTCAAGCTGCTGATGGCCGCCAATCCGGGATCGATCTCGCCAGGGCCGTTGATGATCAGTCTCGGCCTCCTCTCGCTCATTTTCGCAGCGTTCATGCTTTACCGGCGACGGGACATCAAACGCCTCTTCGCCTATTCGTCAATCGAGCACATGGGGATCGTCGTCTTCGCTTTCGGCATGGGCGGACCGATCGCGAATTTCGCCGGCCTCCTTCACATGGCGATGCACAGCCTGACAAAGTCAGGCATCTTTTTTATGGTCGGCCTCATTTCGCAGATCAAAGGCACGCAGCGCATCGCTGATATTCGGGGTCTGACCGAGAGCAATCCGGCGCTCGGCTGGGGCCTCCTTGCCGGCGTCGTCGCTATCGCGGGGCTGCCGCCGTTTGGCGTCTTCATGAGCGAATTCCTGATTGTCACGTCGACCTTTGCGCGTGCGCCCGCGATCGCGATTGTCTTTGTGTTCGGCCTCCTGATCGCCTTCGGCGCGCTGATGCTGCGCGTCTCCGAAATGGCGTTCGGCGAGCCGAGCCCTGGCGCGGCGACGGCGCACGCGTCCTATATTCCGTTCATCGCGCATCTCGGGCTCGTTCTCGTCGCCGGGATCTTTCTCCCGGGGCCTCTCGTTGAGTGGTTCCAGCATGTCGCCGAAATTCTCGGCTAGGTGAGGCGTCTTCGATCATGCCTTCGATTGTCGACCTTCTTTATCTTGGAACCGCGGCGGCGGAGGCGCGCCCTTGGCCGCGCGCAATGATCGACAGCGAGGGATGGAAATTTGCGATCGATCAGCTGGCGACGGGCCGCTGGTCGATGACGGCGTTCTGGGGCGAGGCGAGTATGGTCCACATGGCGCTTCGCGACGAAGCGTCCGGCGATTTCGGGATGATCAGCCTCGCCTGTCCAGAAGGCGCCTTTCCTTCGGTCGGCCTCCGTCATCCTCCGGCCCGCCGCTTTGAACGAACGATCCGCGACCTTTGGGGTCTCGCGCCGATTGACGCGCCGGACGAGCGGCCCTGGCTCGATCATGGAAAGTGGGATCGATTGGCGACGTCAGCAGGCGGACAAAAGAAGAGCGGCGAAACGCCCTACGCCTTCCTGCCGGCGGAAGGCGAAAGCCTGCACGAAGTCGCAGTCGGCCCCGTCCACGCCGGCATCATCGAGCCTGGTCATTTCCGCTTTACTGCGGCGGGTGAAACGGTCGTCCGGCTCGAGGAACGGCTCGGCTACGTTCATAAGGGCGTTGAATCGCTGATGGCGGGCGCTGACATCGAAACGGGTCTCACGCTCGCCGAGCGGATCAGCGGCGACAGCGCGGCTGCTTACGCGCTCGCTTACTCTCGCTCCGTCGAAGCAGCGCTCGGCCTTGCGCCGCCGCCGCGCGCCGACTGGTTGCGCGCGCTCGCGCTCGAACTTGAGCGCGTTGCGAACCATCTTGGCGATTTCGGCGCAGTCTGTAACGACGCCGCCTTCGCGCTTATTCATGCACATACCGCGCTCTTGCGTGAAAAGGTTCTCCGCGCGGCGGAGGTCGCCTTCGCCAGCCGGCTCCTTCGCGGCATCATCGCGCCGGGAGGCGTTTGCGCCGATCCGTCGGCGGCCGCGCTCAGCGGCCTCGCTTTGCTCGCCGACGAGATTGAGCGGCGCCTTGCACTTCTCGTCGAAGTCTATGAGGAAACATCCTCCCTGCAGGACCGGACAGTCGCCACCGGCAAGGTTTCGCTTCGCCTCATCAGGGAGTTTGCGGCAGGCGGCTATGTCGGGCGCGCGTCGGGCCGAGAATTCGACGCGCGGAGGGCGTTCCCCTTCGCGCCCTATGACGCGCTCGCCTTCGAGATCCCGACGCTTTCCGCCGGCGATGTCGACGCGCGCGTACGTATACGGATCATGGAGATCGGCCAGAGCCTCAGCCTCATTCGCCGTATCGTCGCGGACCTTCCGGCAGGTGGGATTCGCGCGAACGCGCCGTCAGGGCGCGGCGGCGAGGGCGCTGCGATGGTCGAGGGGTTCCGCGGCGAGGTGTTCGCGTGGCTCCGCCTTTCGAGCGACGGACGGATCGAGCGTTGCCATATGCGCGACCCGTCGTGGCTGCAATGGCCGCTCCTTGAAGCTGCGATTGAGGGGAACATCATCGCGGATTTCCCGCTCTGCAATAAGTCGTTCAACTGCTCTTATTCCGGGCACGATCTTTAAAGGCGCCGACCATGCGCAGACTGATATTCGAAGGAGCGATCCTCAAGGCGGCGACTGAAGCGCCACCAGAGCCCGTCGCGGCCTTTGAAAAGGAACTGGGAGTGGCGCTACGCGCGCGGGCGCGCGCAAGTCTCGGCCGCAGCCTCTCGATCCGGCATGTCGACGCAGGTTCCTGCAACGCCTGCGAGCTTGAAATTCATGCGCTCAACAATCCTTATTACGATCTTGAGCGCTATGGCCTGCGCTTCGTCGCATCGCCGCGGCATGCGGACGTTCTTCTCGCGACAGGGCCCGTCACGCGAAACATGGCGGATGCGCTTCTTGCGACCTATGAGGCGATGCCGGAGCCGAAATGGGTCATCGCAAACGGCGGCTGCGCCGCAGACGGGGGGTGTTTCGCCGGCAGTTACGCTGTCGTCGGCGGTGTCGCGAAGATCATCCCGGTCGACCTCCATATTCCGGGCTGTCCGCCGCCGCCGCGAATGATTCTTGCGGGACTTCTCGCGCTTCTCGATCGCGTATCGAAAGCGTGAAGAGACTCAAGAAAGCGCGTTCGCCCATTTGACGCGCAGGGCCTTCTTGTCAACCTTTCCGGTCGCGGTGAGCGGGACCGCGTCGAACTCGATCCTGTCCGGCATCCACCAGCGGGGAATTTGCGGCGCGAGATAATCCGCGACTTGAGACGCGGAAACCTCAGCGTCCGGATGTTTTTCAATGATGAGAACGGGACGCTCTTCCCATTTCGGGTGGGCGACGCCGACGACTGCGGCGATCCTGACGCCGGGGATGGCCGAGGCTGCGTTTTCAATGTCGATCGAACTGATCCATTCCCCGCCGGATTTGATGACATCCTTGCTGCGGTCGGTGATTCGCATGAATCCATTCGCGTCGATCGTTGCGATGTCGCCTGTATTGAACCATCCGTTCTTGTCGACGGCGGGATCGGCGCTCCGAAAATAGCGCTCGATCGTCCAGGGCCCGCGAACGAGGAGCGCGCCCGACGACTTGCCGTCATGGGGCAGATCGACGCCTTTCTCATCGACGATCCGGAGTTCAATCCCGTATTGCAGTCGGCCCTGACGCGTCCAGATGATTTCATCGAGCGCCTCGCCGCCGTCCGCCGCAAGCGCCGGCGTCGGCGTTGCAAGAACGCCGAGCGGGCTCGTCTCGGTCATCCCCCAGATCTGACGCACGGCGACATTGTATTTTCGCTCGAAGGTTTCAGCCATCGTTCTCGGAACGGCGGATCCGCCGATGACGACGCGCTGCAAGGTTCCAGCGTCTTCGCCCGAGCGCGCGAGATAATCTAGGTACATGGTCCAGATCGTCGGCACGCCGCCGGAGAAAGTGACGTCTTCGGACTTTATGAGCTGCTGCAGGCTCGCGCCGTCGAACTTCTCGCAGGGAAGAACGATCTTGCACCCGTTGATCGGCGCGACGAACGGCAGGCCCCACGCGGTCGCATGATAAAGCGACTGGCACGGCATAATGCAGTCGAACGCGGAAAAGCCGAGCGCGCCCGACAGGCCGGCCGCGAGCGCGTGAATGACGACCGACCGATGGCTGTAAAGAACGCCCTTCGGGTCGCCCGTCGTTCCGGACGTGTAGCAGAGAAAGGCGCCGGCGTTTTCGTCGAACACCGGCCAGTCGATGTCCTCTTTTTCGTCCCTTAGCAGAGCCTCGTAATTGAGCGTGCCGGGAGAGGGAGCGGCCTTGCCGTCATCGGCGGCGAGCAGGACGCAGCGTTCGATGCCGGGCAGCGACGGCTTCAGTCTCTTGATGAGATCGATGAACGTCTGGTCAAAGAACAGAATGCGGCTGCCGGCGTGATTGATCGTGTAGGCGATCTGCGCTTCCGAAAAGCGGGGGTTCGCGGTGTGAAGGACGCCGCCAATTCCCGGAACGGCGTAGAAAAGCTCAAGATGGCGATGCGTGTTCCACGCGAGTGTTGAAATCCGGTCGCCGCTCGCCGCCCCGAGCCGCCGCAGCGCGTGAGCCAAGCGCGCGGTGCGCAAGGCGAGGCCGCGGTAATCATATCGCCAAAGCGGCTCGTCGATCAGCCGCGAGACGATTTCGCGCCCGCCATGGGCCCGCGCCGCATACGTCATGATTCCGCTGATCATGAGCGGGGTTCGCTGCATCAGTCCGTCAAGCATCGAACCTCTCCAATCCGCATCTGGAGCGACAGCTCGGCTGCGGATAATCGGCCAGGCCGATCGTCAAGGCCCACCCCGTCACTGTCTTCGCGATGAGATAAAAACCCTTGCGCGCGCTTGTCAAACGCCGCCTGCAGAAGGCCGTCCGTCAACGATCGGAAATATCCCGCCCGGCGTTCGCCGCGAGTCTCACCTATCGGGGATACCGGCGTCCTCGCCGGCGGCGAGCAGGTCGATCAATTCCTCATTGCCCTGCATTCGCGCGAGCAGGATTGCGGTGTTGCCGAGGAGGTCGCGCTTTGCGACGTCCGCGCCGGCTTCGCGCAGCGCTCGAACCTGCGCCGTCCGGCCGAAGAGCGCCGCCATCATGATTGCGGTCTGACCGCTGTTGTTCTCGGCGTTTACATTGCAACCGTAAGTGAGAAGAAGTTGCGCGATATCGTCATGTCCCTTGAAGGCGACGCCCATCTGCGCGGTGTTTCCCTTCTCATCGGCGGCGCAAGGGTCCGCCCCCTTCGCAGCGAGAAAGGCGGCTGCCTCGCGTTGTCCGTTATAAGCGGCGAGGATGAAGGCCGTATGCCCTTTGTCATTGCGCGCATCGATGGGGGCGCCAGCCTCAATCAGCGCGCCGAGAACGTCGACACGGCCTTCGCGCGCCGCACCGAAATAAAGCGCCGCGATCTTCTCGGCGCTGAGCGGAGCAGCGGGCGCGGAGGCAGCCAGGATGATCGATAAAAGAATGCCGTGCATGAGCGATCTCCTTGTCGGAAAGAGCGGCGCGGCGCGATCTGGGGGGAGAGGACCGATCACGCCGCGCCTTCGAGCGAGGTCGCTCGATCGCATGGACCTTGTCCAAGAGGATAGGGAGGGGCGAAACCATC
>JBMOOR010000096.1:0-21414 GCA_049324555.1 Pseudomonadota bacterium
GCGGCGGCCGCCGCATCTTCGGTCGCGGCGCCGACATCGGCCGGCTTTGCGCCGGTAAGGCGCATGAGGCCGATGATGACGGCCAAGGCGACGGCGATGACTAGAAGAATTCTCAGCATGGCGTTCCTCGTTTCATCTGATCCGGCCGCGACCGCTGTTTGCGTCCGCCGATCGCACGACCGCTTTTATAGGAAAGCCCCGCCAGGAAGCAACGGCGCGCCATTAAAACTCAGCCATCCCTCAAGACTTTCGCCTTGAAGTCGGGTTAAGGCCCCCGGTATCCAGTAATTCGCAACCTGGGAGGCGCGCATGGCCGACGACGGCGTGTTCATCGGAAAGGGCGAGGCGCCTCAAAAACTTGCGCTGAAATATGCAAACCGTCATGGGCTGATCGCCGGGGCGACCGGCACCGGCAAAACGGTTACGCTGCAGATACTCGCCGAAGGGTTCTCGAAAGCGGGCGTTCCCGTCTTCGCCGCGGACGTCAAAGGTGATCTTTCGGGTATTGCGATGCCCGGAGCAATGAAGGACGCACTTGTCGAGCGCGCCGCGAAAATCGGCCTTTCAGACTTTCGCCCCGAAGCATTTCCAGTTGTCTTCTGGGATCTTTTTGGCGCGCAAGGACATCCGATCAGGGCGACGGTGTCTGAAATGGGCCCGCTTCTCCTGTCGAGGCTTCTCGATCTTAATGACACGCAAGAAGGCGTTTTGACGCTCGCCTTTCGCGTCGCCGATGATGAAGGGCTCCTTCTTCTCGATCTTAAAGATCTTCGCTCTCTCCTTGTCGACATCGCCGATCGTGCTGCGGAGCTGACAACCAGATACGGCAATGTCGCCAAGACGACGGTCGGCTCCATCCAACGCCGGCTCCTTGCGCTCGAAGAACAAGGCGCTGACCAGTTCTTCGGCGAGCCGGCGCTCGACATCAACGATTTCATGAGGACGGATGATGCGGGCGCCGGGATCGTCAACATCCTCGCCGCCGACAAGCTGATGCAGACGCCGAAACTTTATGCGACGTTCCTTTTGTGGTTGCTCTCGGAGCTCTTTGAAGAACTTCCGGAGATCGGCGATCCCGAAAAGCCGAAGCTCGTCTTCTTCTTCGATGAGGCCCATCTTCTTTTCAATGATGCGTCAAAGGCTTTGCTCGAAAAGATCGAACAGGTCGTCAGACTGATCCGGTCGAAAGGCGTCGGCGTCTATTTTGTCACCCAGAACCCGCAGGACGCGCCGGACAGCGTCTCAAGTCAGCTTGGCGCGCGCATCCAGCATGCGCTCCGAGCGTTCACGCCGAAAGAGCAGAAGGTCATCAAGACCGCCGCGGAAATGTTCCGCCCCAATCCTTCTTTCTCGACGCTCGAAGCAATAACGCAGCTCGGCGTCGGCGAGGCGCTCGTCTCGACGCTTGAAAGCAAAGGCGCGCCGTCGGTTGTCGACCGCGCGCTCATTCGCCCGCCCTCCTCGCGCATGGGGCCAATTACGTCTGAAGAGCGCGCCGAAATCATGCGCTATTCGGATTTCGGCGAACGCTACGGCAAGGCGGTCGACCGCGAGTCCGCTTATGAAATTCTGTCACGACGCGCAGCGCGCGAAGGTGAAAAAGAAATGCGGCGCACGAATAAATCGCCGCCTGCACGAAGCGGCCGATCAAACCGGCAGTCAGCAAGCGAAGCAGCCGTTAAGTCCGCCGTGCGCACGTTCTCGACCATGGTCACGCGCGAGCTTGTTCGCGGCTTGTTCGGCAGCCTCAAGCGCCGCCGCTAGACGGATGAAACCGGAGAACGACGTCCGCGCATTCTGGACGACATTCGCGATGGGCGCGCTCATCGCGCCCACGGCATTCCTCCTTGCCGGTCTCCTTTCGATCGATCTTTTGTCCCTCATTTCGCCGCAACTGGCTGCAGCGACGACGGGCGTCGCAGCAACGGCGCCTCTCATCGCCCTCCTCATCTGGTTCATGAGATCGCAGTGGCGCCCGATCGCTGATTTTCGTCAGTCGCAGATCAAATTCTTCAGCGAAATCGGGTTTCAGTTTACGCCGCTTCGCAATGCGCTCTTGTCCATCGTCGCCGGCGCGGGAGAGGAGCTGATGTTCAGGGGCGTCCTGCAAACGCTGGCGGAACGGCACTTCCCTGTCCTCGCGGCGATTGTGATCCCGAATATTCTGTTTGCGGCGCTCCATGCGCGCACACCGCTCTACGCTCTTGCTGCGGGGCTCGTCGGCATCTATCTCGGCGCGCTGTTCTCTATCACCGGGAGTCTCGCGGCGCCGATCATTGCCCACGGTCTTTATGACTTTGTCGCGCTTGAATGGACGCGGCGAGTGTTGATACGCCCGTCACTGTCGCACAGCTAGATCGAGCGACTCCTCGGTGACGGGATAACCGAGATCGTCCGGAATCTGCAGAAGGGTTTTTCCGTCACGCAAGATGACCTGCGGCATGACCGGGCGGATCGGCCGCCTGCGAGCAAACTCGAAAGCCTCCGAAGCCGACTCTGACATCGACAAAAGGTCGAGGTTTCGCGCGGTTGGAAAGATGATCTTGCGCGCGCCGGACGAACGCGCGACGATTGCGTCCTTGGGGGCGATCCAGAGCGCTTCGGTCGCTTCCTCGCCGTCTTCAAGCACTTCCTGTCCGGGCGGGAACCGCGCCGCGAAGAAGAGCGTGTCGAAGCGCCGGTGCAGGCCCGGCGGCGCGACCCAGTGCGAAAAGAGATGCAGTTCGTCGCAAGCGAGCTTCAGCCCCTCGCGCCGAATGAGATCGATAAAGACTGAATCGTCCTGCTCGACCTTCGACCGCCAGTTGCTGAGCGAGAGTGCGTGCTCACTCGATGCGACGGCGCCGTTGTTGCCGCGCGCGATCAGGACGCCAGCTTCTTCATAAGCCTCTCGGATCGCCGCGATCTGCGCTGCAGCGACGCGTTCATCAGCCGAAAGCCCGTCAGCGTGCTCTTTCCAAGCGGGATCGCCGTCGCCGGGATCCACCCGCCCGCCCGGAAAGACGAGCGCGCCGCCCGCGAACGCCGATTTCTCGTGTCTGGCGATCATAAGCACTTGGAACGCCGGCTGATCGCGCAGGAGGATAACGGTTGCGGCGGGAATCGGTTCGTCGTTCACACCATTGCCTGCTTTCTATAAACCCAGTGTCGGCGTGTGCGTCGCCGGTCGGCCGTAATAACCGCTGGTTGCTTTGACGGCGATGTATCCGCCAAGCCCCGTTGAGAGAATGGCGCCCGCCATCATCCAAATTGGATGTGCGAACTGCATCATAGAAGCCCCGGCGAGGAGAAGAATGGTCGCCGCGACAACCCACGCCGCCGGCGCCCAGCGCTTCGCAATTAACGATGCGGCGACGCCGCCGCCAAACGCACCGACGAACCACGCAATAAGCACGGCGACTTTCGCCTGCATGGGAACGCTTCCCAACGCACCGGGCTTCGTCGGGTCGAGTCCGAACGGCGGCGGAAACAGCCAATGCCCGATCAATTCGACAAGGAGGATCAGAACAGCGCCGACAATGACGCCGATGACAACGGAAAGGACCGATCGCAGCATTTACATCTCCCTCGGTTTATCGACTGTTGCGGATCCCCTGACGCCGCTTGAAAGCAGCATGCCTGCTGCAATGAACACGACGCCGGAAACGAGCCAACGCAGGATGTCGAGCGGCATTTCCTTGACGATGAACGCGGCGACGAGCACCGCCGGAATTCCGCCGATCGCGAATCCGAGCGCAAGCCGCGGATCGAAACGCCGGGCCTTGATGAATTGCAGGCTCGCCGTCGGCATAAGGAACGCGCAAGCGCCCATCATGATCGGAAATGCCGCGCGCGGGTCCATGCCTAGCATGCTGAGCGATATGAGCGAGGGCGCATACAGGCCGACGCCAAGCGTCATCAGCGCACCGAAAGCAAAATGAAGACCCACAGCGAAGACAAAGGCGGCTCCCGCCAGCGCAATTGCATCGCCGCCGCCGGGCATAAGGCCGATATTGCGAACGACGAACAGGCACGCAGCGACAAAGAGGGCTGCCCCCATACCGAGGCGGATTGCCCGGATCGGCATACGGGAAACAATCCGTGCGCCCCAGAGCGCGCCGGCGACGGCGGCGACGATGCAGGCGACGAGGAGCGTGATGTCGACTTTCACAAGCGAGATGAAGATGAACGCCTGAGTAACTGTCGGCAGGGAGTGACCGACATTCAGCGTGCCCGGTATCTGCTCGTCGGATGTCAGTCCGAAGAATTTGATCAGCGCCGTTGTCGGCGCAAATGAGCCGATGCCGAGCGTATCGAAGAAATTGGTGACAGCGCCGATGCCGATCGCCGGCGTCGTTGTAGCCAGTTTCTCGCCGGCCCGATAAAGCTGCGACCACGAGATCACCAACAGTGCGCCGGCAAGCGCCAGCAGCCCCTGAATTATCGGAACGATCAAAGCGGCCTCGCCTCAGCGGCTAGGCCGCCTTGTAGAGCGTTTCCTTCTTCGCCGCCATGTCGCGGAATTTCTGCGGCGGATTGAATCGTGCGCCGTATTTTTGGGCGAGACTTTCAGCCTTGCGAACAAACGCATCGACCCCGATCGTATCGATGTAGCTCATCGGTCCGCCGGTCCATGGCGCAAAGCCCCAGCCGAAGATTGCGCCAAGATCAGCCGACTGCGGATCATGGACGATTCCATCAGCAAAGCATTGCGCCGCGGGAATGAGCTGAGCGTAGAGGATGCGCTCCTTTACTTCCTCACCCGTCGGTTGGATTTTCGCCGGCGGAAAATAGTCGGCGATCCCCTTCCACAGCGATTTCTTGCCGTCAGCTGGATAATCGTAGAAGCCTCCGCCGGACTTCCGTCCAAGACGTCCGAGCTTGTCGACCATGACGGCGAGCAGATCTTCAACGCCTGACGGCTTGTAATCCTTGCCGAGCTCCTTCCTCGTCGACTCCATGACGCGCTTGCCAAGTTCAAGCGAGGTCTCGTCAACGAGCGCGAGCGGCCCGACAGGCATTCCAAGCATTTTCGAAGCATTTTCGATAAGCGCCGGTGAAATCCCTTCCTTCACCATCAGCATGGCTTCGTTGAGATAAGGCGGCACGACACGGTTGGTGTAAAAACCGCGCGTGTCTTTGACGACGATCGGCGTCTTCTTGATCATGGCGACGTAATCGAGCGCCGTCGCGAGCGAGCGGCCCCCTGACTTTTCGCCAGGGATGATCTCGACGAGCGGCATCTTGTCGACTGGCGAAAAGAAATGAATGCCGATGAACTGGTCAGGCCGCTCGGAATTCCTTGCAAGGCCAGTGATCGGCAGCGTCGAGGTGTTCGATGCGAAGATCACATTCTTACCGATGACCGCTTCGGTCTTCTTGATGACGTCCGCCTTGACGTCCGGATCCTCAAAAACGGCTTCGATGATCATGTCGACGTCTTTGAGATCATTATAATCCGTCGTCGGTTTGATCCGCGCGAGAAGCTCGTCGCCCTTTTCCTTTGAGACCTTGCCGCGAGCGGCTCCCTTCTCAACGATGCCGACGGAATAGGCTTTTCCTTTCTCCGCGTATTTCAAGTCACGATCGAGCAGAATAACGTCGGCGCCGCCTTTCGCCGTCACATAGGCGATGCCGGCGCCCATCATGCCGGCGCCGAGGACGCCGACTTTCCTGATCTTCGATTTCTCCACACCCTGCGGGCGCTGCTCGCCTTTTTCCGCCGCTTGCTTGTTGATGAACAGTGTGCGGATCATGTTGCGCGCCTGCGGGCTCATCAAGAGCTTGCCGAAATATTTCGACTCGATGCGGATCGCCGTATCGAAAGGAACAACCGAGCCTTCGTAGATGCATGAGAGGATGTGCTGAACAGCCGGGTAATTGTGCTGCGTTTCGCGCTGCGCCATCGCGTTCGATGCGATATGGAACTGCACGGCGGCGGGATGCGTTGGGCCGGCGCCGCCCGGATATTTGAAGCCCTGTTTGTCCCAGGGCTGCGTGACCTTCGGATTTGCTTTGACCCAGGCTTTCGCCTTGGCGACGATTTCGCTCGCCGGAGCAATTTCCTGAATGATGCCGTAGCCCTTCGCCGTCGCCGGATCGACAGGATCTCCCTTCGTCGCCATAACCGCCGCGTTCTGAAGTCCCGCAAGGCGCGGCAGGCGCTGCGTGCCGCCGCCGCCCGGCAGAAGGCCGACCTTCACTTCCGGGACGCCAAGCTGAATTTTCGGATCGTCGGCACAGATACGGTAATGGCTCGCGAGAACGAGTTCGAGGCCGCCGCCGAGCGCAAGACCGTTGACGGCGGCCGCGACGGGCTTTGCGTAAGCCTCGCCGTTTATCAGTTTCTTCGCCGGCTTGCCGCTTGTTTCGAGTTTCCTCAGCATCGCATTGAGATTGAACAGCCGATCGAAAACCTCTTTCGGCGTTGACGCGCCGGCGCTGACGCCGCCCCCGCCGAGCATACGCAGATCGGCGCCGGCGAGAAATCCTGACGACTTGCCGGAAGTGATGACGGCGCCCTTGATCGCGTCATCGGCGCAGAGCCGTTCGACGAAGGCTGCGAATTCGCTCATCAGCGCCTCGTTCCAGACGTTCATCGACTGACCCGGGAGGTCGATTGTGACGAGCGCAACGCCGTCGGCGTCGATTGAAACGGTCATCGCTTGTTCGGTCATGATCAAATCTCGTCTATCGGGTTAAACGCGTTCAATGATGGTCGCCGTGCCCATGCCGGCGCCGATGCACAGCGTGATGAGCGCCGTCGATTTGCCCGAGCGCTCGAGTTCATCGACCATTGTGCCGAAGATCATCGCGCCGGTCGCGCCGAGCGGGTGGCCCATCGCGATCGCGCCGCCATTCACGTTCATGGTCGCGGGGTCGATGTCGAGCGCCTGCATGAAGCGGAGGACGACGGCGGCGAAAGCCTCGTTCAGCTCCCAAAGATCAATGTCCTTGCTGGTCATGCCGGCGCGCTTCAGCGCCTTCTGCGCGGCGAACTCCGGGCCCGTCAGCATGATCGTCGGTTCCGCGCCGATCGAGGCTGCCGAAACGATGCGCGCACGAGGGCGAAGGCCGGCGCGCGCGCCGGCTTCCTTCGTGCCGATGAGGACCGCCGCCGCGCCGTCGACAATGCCGGATGAATTGCCGGCGTGATGGACGTGGTTGATCTTTTCGATTTCGGGATATTTCTGGATCGCGACGGAATCAAAACCGAAATTCTCGCCGAGCATCGCGAAGGAGGGCGGCAGCGCGCCAAGCGCCTGCATGTCGGTCTCTGGGCGGATCGTCTCATCGTGCGCGAGAATTTCAACGCCCATCACATCCTTGACCGGGACGATCGATTTCCTGAAGCGGCCTTCCTTCCATGATCTCGCGGCGCGCTTGTGACTCTCAACCGAATAGGCGTCGACGTCATCGCGCGAGAAACCGTATTTCGTCGCGATCAGATCGGCTGAAACGCCCTGCGGCACGAAATAGGTTTTGAACGCAACGGCCGGATCAACCGGCCAGGCGCCGCCATCCGACCCCATCGGCACACGGCTCATCGATTCAACGCCGCCGCCGATCGTCAAGTCGGCTTCGCCCGCCTTCACCTTCGCCGCCGCAATGTTGATCGATTCAAGTCCCGAGGCGCAGAAGCGGTTGACCTGAATGCCGGCGGTCGTTTCGGCAAAGCCCGCATTCAGCACGGCCGTGCGGGTGATGACAGCTCCCTGCTCGCCGACCGGAGACACGCAGCCCATGGCGACGTCTTCAACATGAGAGGTGTCGAGGTTGTTTCGGTCCCTTACAGCTTCGAGCACCTGCGTCGCGAGTTGAACCGGGGTGATTTCGTGGAGCGTTCCGTCTGACTTTCCTTTCCCGCGAGGGGTCCGAACGGCGTCGAAGACATACGCTTCAGTCATGGGAAACATCCTTTTCCGAAAGGTAGGCGGGCGGCCCGGAAATTTAGGCGAGACACTCTAGAATACTCTACCTAAGCGCCCTCCGAGACCCGCGCAATGTTGCAGCGCAGTGGCTTTTGCGCCCTCCTCCATGGCATGACAGTCCCCTCGCTTCACGCTATGGCGAGGCCGCATTTTTTTATTCCGGAACGATCCATGACCGCCCCCGAATCGCTCGCAGACTTCCGCGCCCGAATTCGTGAACACACCCTCGCGGATGAGGCGCAAAGGGTTCGCCAACTCTTGGGCGAAGCGGAAATCGCGGCGGACGTCCGCAAGGCGGCTCAGGAAAAGGCGGCGGCGTTTGTCCGCGATGCGCGCGCCGAGGCCTCGCGATCGAGCCTCGTCGACAAGTTCCTGCAGGAGTATGGCCTCTCGACCGCCGAAGGCGTCACCTTGATGCGCCTCGCCGAGGCTCTCCTCCGGACACCGGATGCGGCCACCGCGGACGCGCTCATCAAGGACAAGGTTGAAGCCGGCGACTGGGCCGCGCACAAAGGAAAGAGCCCCTTCCCGCTCGTCAATTTTTCGACCCGCGCGCTGATGCTGACGGCCGCGTGGCTCGATGACGTCGAAGGCGCCGATCCCACGCGAAAGGTCGTGAAAGCGACAAAGGACCTCCTCGACCGCATCGGCGAGCCTGTCATCAGAAGCGCCGTCGCGCAGGCGATGAAGATCATGGGCGAGCACTTTGTCCTCGGCGAGACGATCGGCGATGCGCAGCGCCGCGCGAATGATTACGTGCGAAAGGGTTACAATTTCTCCTTCGACATGCTCGGCGAGGCCGCGCACACGGAAGCCGACGCGAAGAAATATTTTCGAGACTACGAAACGGCGATCGCTGAAATCGGCAAATCCGCGTCTTCAGACCGTTCAATCGGCAATCCGGGGATCTCGGTCAAACTTTCGGCGCTTCATCCGCGTTACGAATACGCAAAGCGCGAGCGCGTGCTGAAGGAGCTTGGCGAGCGCGCCCGCGCCCTCGCGATCCAGGCGAAGGAAGCCAATATCGGCTTCAACATCGATGCGGAGGAAGCAGCCCGCCTCGACCTCTCCCTTGACCTTATTGAAGCACTGATGCGCGATCCGAAACTCGGCGATTGGGACGGGTTCGGCCTCGTCGTGCAGGCTTATCAGCGCCGCGCGCCTTTCGTCATCGACTGGCTCGCCGCGCTCGCGCGCGAATGCGGGCGACGGATCATGGTTCGTCTCGTCAAGGGCGCCTATTGGGACGCCGAGATCAAGCGCGCGCAAGTGATGGGCCTTGAAAGCTATCCCGTCTTTACACGGAAAGTTCTGACGGATGTTTCCTACCAGGCATGCGCCAAAAGGCTCTTCGCCAACGCCGACATCATTTATCCTCAATTTGCGACACACAACGCGCTGACTGCGGCGCTCGTGCGTGAAATGGCGGGCGACATCAAGGAATATGAGCTGCAGCGCCTTCACGGCATGGGCGAGGCTCTGCACGACAGCCTCCTTAACGCCGGGCTTCGTTCACGAATTTACGCGCCCGTCGGCGGACATAAGGAACTCCTCCCCTATCTCGTCCGGCGGCTTCTTGAGAACGGCGCCAATTCCTCCTTCGTCAATCGGCTGTTCGACCCCGAACTTTCCGTCGACGACATCGTCGCCGACCCGGTTGAGGAAGCGCGGGCGCTCAATGTCATTTCCAACACCTCGATTCCGGCGCCGCGCGATCTCTTCGCCGGCAAACGACTGCTCGCCGAAGGCTGGGACGACACCGATCCCGATACGGCCGAGCAATTGCAGATCGCCGTCGGCAGCGCGCTTGAAGGAAGACGCGCCTACGGTCCGATCATCGACGGCGTCAGCCCGAAGGGCGAGGCGTCGCCCTCGATCAATCCGGCGCACAATGGCGAAGTGATCGGCCGTATCGATCTCGCCGAGCCCGCACATGTCTCTCTCGCCTGTTCGAGCGCCGCCGCCGCTCAGCCCGGCTGGGCGTCGCGCTCCGCGCGCGAGCGCGGCGACATCTTGCGCCGCGCCGCCGATATGCTCGAAGCGCGCGCCGAGCGCTTCATGCAGCTTGCAACGCGCGAAGCCGGCAAGACCATACCGGACGCGATCGCCGAAGTCCGCGAAGCGGTCGACTTCCTGCGCTATTACGCCGACGAGGCGGAAAAACTCAGCGGCGAGCCGCTCGGCGTCGTCGCCTGCATTTCGCCCTGGAATTTTCCGCTGGCGATTTTTATCGGCCAGATTTCCGCCTCCCTCGCCGCGGGCAACGCCGTCATTGCAAAACCGGCGGAGCAGACGCCGATCATCGCGCATGACGCGGTGAAGCTCTTACATGAGGCGGGCGTCCCGCCGGGCGTTCTTCATTTCCTCCCCGGCGACGGACCGTCCGTAGGCGGGCCTCTTGTCAGGAACCAGAACATCAGGGGCGTCGTCTTCACGGGCTCGACCGAAGTCGCACAGATCATCAATCGCTCGCTCATCGATGCGGGAAAGACCGACGCGGCGCTGATCGCCGAGACGGGCGGCGTAAACGCCATGGTCATCGATTCAACGGCGCTCCTCGAGCAGGCGGTGCGGGACGCCGTCGCGTCGGCCTTTCAGAGCGCAGGCCAGCGATGCTCCGCCTGCCGCCTCGTCTGCGTGCAGGAAGACGTCGCCGACCGTTTCAACGAAATGCTCGCCGGGGCGATGGCGGAACTCGAAGTCGGCGACCCCGCCGCTCTGTCGACGGATGTCGGCCCGGTCATCGACGCCGAAGCGCTCGCAAATATCGAGCGCCACGTCGCCGAAATGGAGAAAAGCGCGCGGCTCATCGCCCGCGCCGGCGAGATCAAGTGCCCGCTGCAGGGCGCGTTCCTGCGCCCAATCGCCTTCGAAATCTCACGGATCGACGATCTCAAGCGGGAAATCTTCGGTCCCGTCCTGCATGTCGTCCGTTTTCGCGCAGGAGAGGTCGATGCAGTTGTTGATGCCCTGAACGCGAAGGGTTTCGGTCTGACGATGGGCATTCACTCGCGCATCGACGAGACTATGCACCGGGTCGTCGCGAAGGCCCGCATCGGCAACATCTACGTCAACCGCAACCAGATCGGCGCCGTTGTCGGCGTGCAGCCTTTCGGCGGCGAAGGGCTTTCCGGCACCGGCCCCAAGGCGGGCGGCCCGCATTATCTTGCGGCCCTGCAGAAGCGCGCCTCGCCTGCCGGCAAGGAATCGATTGCGGTGAGCGACCATGCGCCCTTGCCGCTCTTTGACCAGCAGGCGAGGAAAGCGGAAGGCGCTTTCGCCGCGTGGAATGCGAGCGCGTCGCGGCGCGAGGTTCTGGTGCGCGCTTCAGCCGCCGCCGCGCCCGACCATGCCGAAACCTTCCGTATTTCTGTCGCCATCTTCGGACAGTATTTCGAATCGGCGATTGAGCTTCCCGGCCCGACGGGCGAATCGAACACGTTGCGCCTTAAAGGGCGCGGCGTCGTCCTCTGCCTCGGCGGCGGGACGGACGCCGCCAACCGCCGCCAGATCGCCCTCGCCCTCGCCGCGGGAAATTCCATCCTCTGCCCGGCGGCGCTCGGCGACAAGATCGCAGCAGCGCTCGCCAAGGCGGGCGCGCCGGAAAATCTCATCACTTCGCTCCCGGTCGCCAGCGCCATCCACGAGGCGGCCCTCCTCGACGGGCGAATTCGCGCGGTCGTTTTCGACGGCGAGCCTGAAAGCCGAAAGGCGCTGCAGAGTGTCCTTGCGCAGCGGGAGGGCGCGATCGCGCCGCTCCTGTCGAGCGTCGACGCCGCCTGGCGCTATGGCGCTGAGAGGACGCTCACCATCAATACGACCGCCGCGGGGGGCGATGTGCGGCTTTTGTCGCTCCCCGATTGAGGCTACCAGTTATCGTCAGGCCGCCGCTCGCCGCAGGAACCGCCCCGTTCGGCGCAACAGCCTTGTTCGCCAAGAGTTTTTGGCGGCGAGGTGGATCGGATGAGATGCAACGAGCCCCGATGACCGCCCTCGAAATCGACGCCGCGCCGCGCGGGCCGTTCGTCGCGACGCCCGGCCATTCGCGGCGCACCATCAACTGGTTTTTCGCCGAGAAGGAGCGCCTGTTCTGGTTCCTTCAGATATCGGGCTGGCTCGGCTTTTTCGTCTTTCACGTCCTCGCGGTTTCCTCGCTCGTCGCCGGCTGGTCGCAGCAGTCGGTCGCCTATTCGATCGCGATGTCGATCGTCGGCCTCCTGACGACATCGATCGTCTTGCGGCCCATTTATCGCTTTGCAAGGCGCCAGCATCCGGCGGCGCTCCTTCTTATCGGGATCAGCACGACGGCGGCGGCGACGATCGCCATGTCGATCGCCAAACTGCAGACATTCGTCCTTATTTTCGGCGAAGAATGGATATTGAATCGCGGCGCCGATCTTGGCAGCTCGAACCTCTTCATGCTGATCCGTCCGGACCTTCCGCCGAACTTCTTCCTCCTGATGTCATGGGGCGGCTTTTATTTCGGCATCAATTATTATCTGAAACTGCGCGATGAATCGGAACGCGCGCTGATGTCGGCGCGCCTTGCCGATCAGGCGCAGCTCAAGATGCTGCGCTATCAGCTCAATCCGCATTTCCTCTTCAACACGCTGAACGCCATTTCAACTCTCGTTCTCGAAAAGGACGGGCGGCAGGCGAACCAGATGCTGACGAAGCTGTCCGCCTTCCTGCGGTATTCGCTCGACAGCGATCCCTTGCAGAAAACATCGCTCGCCGAAGAACTGCGGGCGCTGCAGCTCTACCTCGACATCGAGAAGACGCGCTTTGCGGATCGGCTGCACATCAAGATCGACGTCGATCAGGACGCGCTCGACGCGCAAGTTCCCTCGCTGATCCTTCAGCCTGCGATCGAGAACGCCATCAAATACGCGATCGCCCGCATGGAATCGGGCGGCGAGATCGGCATCCTTGCAAAGCGCGACGGCGAGATGCTGACGCTGCAGGTTTGCGATAACGGCCCTTCCGCGCCCGACAATCTCGGCGCCCTTATCGCCGACGGCAAAACCGGCGTCGGCCTTGTCAATATGCGCGACCGGCTCGCCCATCTTTACGGCGCCCGTCAGTCGTTCAACCTTTCACGCAAGGACCCGCAAGGCCTTTGCGTCGGTTTGCGAATTCCCTTCGAAACGAAACGACAAATAACTGGAGCCTGACGCCATGGAAGAGCAGAAAATCCGGGTAATGCTCGTTGACGATGAGCCGCTCGCCATTCGCGGCCTCAAACTTCGACTGCAGGAATTTCCCGAGATCGAAATCATCGGCGAATGCGCGAACGGGCGCGAGGCCGTGAAGGAGATCAAGGCGTCTTCGCCCGATCTTGTTTTCCTCGATATCCAGATGCCGGGCCTTGACGGCTTCGGCGTCGTTCGCGCCCTCATCGGCGCCCCGGCGCCGCTCATCATCTTCGTGACCGCCTACGACAAATACGCAATCGACGCCTTCGAGGCGAATGCGCTCGATTATCTCGTCAAGCCGGTCGAGGAAGAGCGCCTCAAGGACGCGCTCCATCGCGCCCGCGAGGCGATCAAGACGCGCGCGGCGGCGAGCCGCGAGTCGCGCCTTGTCGAACTCCTCGCCTCGTTAAGCGACGAAGACCGCGACCAGATCAAGGAGCTCATTCAGGATCCGTCATGGACCAGCAAGGAACGCTATTCAGAGCGGCTTTCCTTCAAGGACGGCTCGAAGGTCGTGATGCTCAACGCCGATGACATCGACTGGATCGACGCCGCGGGCGATTACATGTGCATCCATGCGCAGGGCAAGACGCATATCATCCGAGAGACGATGAAGACGCTGCAGCAGCGGCTTGATCCGGCCCGCTTCCAGCGCATTCACCGATCCGCGATCGTCAATGTGAAGAAGGTGAAAGAGCTTCACCCGCATTCGAACGGCGAATATTTCGTCATTCTCGAAAACGGATCGGAGCTGAAGCTCTCCCGGTCTTACAAGGACGTCGTCGCGCGGTTTCTCTAGCAGGATCCGGCCTCCCCTTTTTTCCGCTGTTTCCGGGGCTTCCAGCGCGAAAAGGCGCCCTTTCGTTCGCAAATTGAGGCGCCTTTTTAACCATGCGCGCGGAAGGACCGTTCGTCCGCATGGTGCGCGCGATCGGCATGTCGCAGTTCACGGAAAATGCGCGCGCATCGCACACTCGGGGTCGTGCGGCGCATCAAAATCTCGCATCGCAGCGCGAAGGCGCCGCGGGCGGGAAAATCATTCACTTGTCAAAGAGCCGCGAGACAGGCTTTCGCCCGCCCCGCACATATCCATTTCAACGTGCGAGGTGGAGATTTCCGTCGCGACTTCAAGCGTCGATTTGATTGTATTTTCAGCCGCGTTTTCTCGCGATGGGAGAACACGAACGCCTCCCGTTCCGGCGTTCCCGCCGGTTGATCCTTTCCGCGATTGGCTTACAACCGCGAGGTTTCCGGAGACATCAGCCCATGAACCGCGAATTTTACGCGCGCATCGACAGGACGCTTGAAGACATTCGTGAGCAAGGCCTTGAAAAGCGCGAACGCGAAATCACCTCCGCGCAGGGGCCCGAAATCGAGGTCCTCCACAGGGGCAGGCGCGTTCGCGTCCTCAATTTCTGCGCCAACAATTATCTCGGCCTCGCCGACAATGCGGAGATTGTCGCCGCCGCAAAATCGACGATGGACCGTTACGGGTTCGGCATGGCCTCGGTGCGCTTCATCTGCGGCACGACGGACCTTCATCGCCGCGTTGAAAAAGAGCTCGCCGCCTTTCTCGGCTACGAAGAGTCAATTCTTTTCGCCGCCTGCTTCGACGCGAACGGCGGCGTGTTCGAGCCGCTTCTCGAAGCGGATGACGCGATCATTTCGGACGCGCTCAATCACGCTTCGATCATCGATGGCGTGCGTCTTTCGAAGGCGAAGCGCTATCGCTTTACCAACTCCGACATGACCGATCTCGAGGCGCAGTTGAGGCAGGCGGACAAGGACGGCGCGCGAACGAAGCTCGTCGTCACCGACGGCGTATTCTCGATGGACGGCTATATCGCGAAGCTGAAAGACATCTGCGACCTTGCCGAGCGCTACAATGCGCTGACCATGGTCGATGATTGCCACGCGACGGGTTTCATGGGGCCTGAGGGGCGCGGAACGCCCGCCCATTGCGGCGTCGAAGGGCGCATCGACATTCTGACGGGAACGCTCGGCAAGGCCTTGGGCGGCGGCATGGGCGGTTATATCTGCGCCAAGGCCAATGTCATTCATCTCCTGCGCAATCGCGCGCGTCCCTATCTTTTCTCGAATGCGCTGACGCCCGCGCTTCTTGGGGCGACGCTGAAAACGCTTGAGATCGTCAAGAACGGCGACGCTTTGCGCACGCAGCTTTTCAGGAACGCGCGGCGCTTCCGCGAGGGCATGGCGAAGGCGGGATTCAAGCTCCTCCCCGGCGAGCACCCGATCATCCCGGTGATGCTCGGCGACGCGCGCCTTGCGCAGGAGATGGCGGCCTTGCTGATGGATGAAGGCGTCTACGTCACCGGATTTTCGTTTCCGGTCGTGCCGAAAGGCCAGGCGCGCATCAGGACGCAGATGTGCGCAGGGCACACGGACGAACAGGTAGATCGCGCGATCGCCGGCTTCGCGAAAACCGGCAAGGCGCTTGGGATCATTTAGCGGCGTTCTCTTCTCTCCCCTCTCCCGCTCGCGGGAGAGGGTTCTCGTCGCTCTTTTACGTCACATCCTTCGGCAGGATCGCCGCGAGTTTGTTCGAATAGCTTTCCGGAAACAGCCGCTGAATGAGCGAGGCGATCTTGGCGTCACGGCCGACGACGACACGGCGTTTCCCGCGTGCGGCGCCGTCGAGGATGATTTCCGCGGCGCGCTCCGCGCTCGTGATCGCCGCCTTGTCAAAACGCGCCTCGAACTGCTTGCGGTCTTCGAAATGCGCCGGCATCGCATCGACCGCGGCGTTGCGCGCGATCGATGTTGCAACCCCGCCCGGGTGGACGGAGGTGACGCGGACGCCCTTCTCGGCGAGTTCCTGTGCGATCGTCTCGTTAAAACCGCGTACGGCGAATTTCGACGCGCAATAATGCGCCTGCCCGCGATAGCCGATGAAGCCGAAGAGACTCGAAATGTTGACGAGCCCGCCTTTCGTCGCGACGAGCTGCGGCAAGAACGCCTTCGACATCCGGACGACGCCCCAGAAATTGACGTCCATGATCTTTTCAAAGGACGAGAGCGGCGTTTCCTCGAACGCGCCGACGCGCGTCAGCCCGGCGATGTTGAAGACGTAATCGGCGTCGCCAAGGCTTTCCCTGATCGTCGCCGCGTAGCATTCAATCGCCGCGGCGTCGGCGACGTCGAGGCGGTCGACGCGAATGCGGTTGGATTGGGGCTCGCCCATCATCCGCCGCGTTTCTTCAAGCCCCGCCGCGTTGACGTCCGAGATCGCGACCGAGGCGCCGGCCCCTGCGAGCTTGATCGCAACGGCGCGCCCGATGCCGGATGCGGCGCCCGTCACGACGCAGATTTTGTCTTTGAACGTTTGCATGTCTCTTCCCGAACAGTTTTGCAGACCCTAGATCGTCGCGCCTTGATTCGGAATCAAGGCGCTCGATCTAATCTTTGATTTGCGCGGCGTTTTGCGCAAAACCGCGCACACTTTTGCGCACGCCGCTTTAGCGCAAACCGGACCCGAATGAATTGTGAAACGCAGTCATGCCGAAAGGTCTAAGCGGGCGCGAGCAAGAGCCTCGCGATTCCCCGCCAGTCGCGCCCCGGCGCCGTCGCCAGCAACGGCCGGTCCTCGCTCTTCTGCGGCCGATAGGGCTCGCCCGTATCGAGCCAGCGCGCCTCGCCGCCGAGTTCTTCGAGCATCAGCGCGCCCGCCGCATGGTCCCATGCGTGAATCCGGCTCGACAGCTTGAAGTCGATTTCCCCGCGAATGAGCTTCAAATAGGCGTAGGCGGAGCAATGCCCGCTTTTCGAATTCGTGTTGCGCCTGAGGCTCGAGACAAGCCGGTCGCGCCATTCGGGCGCCAGCCATCCGGTTGAGCGCAATCCCGACGGCCGCGCGTCCCGCATCGGATCGCTTTTCACCGCATCGCCGTTCAGGACCACGCCGGCGCCGCGCTCGCCGATCGCCATGGCGCGATCGGGGACTGCGTAGATCCACCCGAGCGCGCATTCCGATTTTTCGACATAGGCGATGATGACGCCGAATTCATCGACGCCATTGACGAAATTGCGCGTGCCGTCGAGCGGATCGACGATCCAGCACGCATCCCCGCCGATCTGCTCGAGAACCGTTGGATCGGCCGCCGCCAGCTCCTCCCCGATAAAACCGGCGCCGGGGGTGAGGTCAAGAAGCGCTCTTTTGAGGGCCGCTTCCATCGCCTCATCGACAATCGTCACAAGATCCTGCGGATTTTCTTTCGCGCGAACGGCGCCCGGACGGAGCTTTCGATAATGCGGCAGGATTTCCTGATCCGCGATTTCGGCGATGATCGCGCCGACGCGCTGAGCATTCGGCCTC
Source organism: Pseudomonadota bacterium (assembly GCA_049324555.1). GTDB lineage: Bacteria > Pseudomonadota > Alphaproteobacteria > Caulobacterales > Parvularculaceae > Amphiplicatus. The sequence goes on from JBMOOR010000096.1 coordinate 17,439, forward strand.
ATGCGCTGAGGCGCCGTCCCTGTGCGCGCGCCGCCGCCTGCAATTCCGCCTGCGGATAAAGCTTGCGGAACTGGCCGCTCGCCTTTTCGCTGAGGCGGACATTGAGCGTCAAAAACCCATCCGCCGCGCTTTCGCCGCGAACGTCGCCATGGGCATGGAGCCAGGCGAGCGGCGCACCGTCCGCGCTGTCGATCGTCACCGAAAAAGCTTCGCGATCCGCGGTCAGCACGGCGTCGATGAGGTCGCGAAGTTCATCGATCCCCTCGCCCGTCACGGCCGAAAGCGCGACCCGCGCCGGCTCCTCGACCGTCATCGCCGCCGCATCCTGCGCGATGCGCACGGCAGCAACGAGCGAGAGGCGCTCATTTTCATCGAGGAGATCGATCTTGTTCATCACCTCGATGACCGGCCTGGCGTCGTCTTCGCCAAGCCCAAGCTGGCGCAGCACGTCGATGACGTCGTCGCGCTGCGCGTCGCGGTCTTCGTGGGCGGCGTCGCGGACATGAAGGATGAGATCGGCCTCGTTCACCTCCTCGAGCGTCGCGCGGAAGGCCGCGACGAGCTGCGTCGGCAGATCGGAGACAAAGCCGACGGTGTCGGAAAGAATGATGCGCTGGCCGGACGGAAGATCGACCGCGCGCATCGTCGGATCGAGTGTTGCAAAGAGCTGGTCGCGCGCGACGACGTCTGAGTTCGTCAGCCTGTTGAAGAGGGTCGATTTGCCTGCGTTCGTGTAGCCGACGAGCGCGACGACGGGATGGGGCGCCTTCCTGCGCTTTTCCCGCTGCAGGGTGCGCGTGCGGCGGACCTGATCGAGCTTTTCCTTAAGACGGTCGATCTTGACCTCGATCGCGCGCCGGTCGCTTTCGATTTGCCGCTCACCGGGGCCGCCAAGAAAGCCGCGCCCGCCGCGCTGGCGTTCAAGGTGCGTCCATGAGCGGACGAGCCGCGATTTCTGATAGGTCAATTGCGCGAGGTCGACCTGGAGACGGCCTTCGGCGGTCCGCGCTCTTTCCCCGAAGATTTCAAGGATCAGCGCAGTCCGGTCGAGAACTTTCGCGTTCCACGCCTTTTCGAGATTTCGATGCTGAACCGGCGAGAGCGCCGCATCGACGATGACGAGACCGGGGCGCGGCGTTGCAGCGTCGAGCCGTTCGCGAATCGCCTCGACCCGTCCGGCGCCCAGGAGCGTCGCCGGCCGCGGACTGGAAATCGTCGCGATTTCGGCGGAAGAGACCTTAAGCTCGATCGCCTCGGCGAGACCGACGGCTTCTTCAAGCCGCGCCTCCGGCGAACGCCGCCGCTCGTCGTCCGTAAACGCTGCATGGATCACAAAGGCCAGGCCGAAATCGCCCTCGCCGCTGTCGTCGCCCGCCCTGTTCAAAGAGGCCTATTCGCTTTCTTCGCCATTCCACAAATTAACCGGCTGAGCCGGCATTACCGTGGAAATCGCGTGCTTGTAAACAAGCTGGACTTGCCCCTCCCGCTTCAGGAGGACGCAAAAATTGTCGAACCAGGTTACAACGCCCTGCAGCTTGACGCCGTTGACGAGGAATATGGTGACGGGAATTTTGTCCTTGCGGACATGGTTCAAGAAGACGTCCTGAAGGTTCTGTTTCTTTTCTGTCATCTCAGTTCAGGGCCTTTTTCCGGACTATTGCTGCAATGCACAATTTCATATTGGCGCGGGAGAACGCCGGATGCAACCCGTCTTGAGGGCATTCAATTTGCCGCGGCGAAGTGATCGACATAAGCCTGACGCAGCCGTTTGGCGACTGGCCCCGGCGCGCCAGCGCCGATCTTGGCGCCGTCAATTTCAATCACGGGGGTTACGAGGTTCATCGCCGAGGTGATGAACGCCTCGCTTGCGCCGAGAGCTTCATCGATCGTGAACGCCCGCTCCTCGACGCGAAGCTGCAGCTCCTCGGCGCAGGCGATCACCGTCTCGCGCGTGATGCCGCCGAGGATTTCATGGCCGAGCGGATGCGTGATGAGGACGCCGGATTTGTCGATGATCCAGGCGTTCGAGGATCCGCCTTCGGTCACTTTGCCGTCGCGGACGAGCCAGGCTTCCGCCGCGCCCTTTCTCTTCGCCGCTTCCTTGGCGAGAATGTTCGGCAGCAGTCCGACCGTTTTGATGTCGACGCGTCCCCAGCGGATGTCCGGTTGCGTGATGACTGAAATCCCCTTCGCCGCGATTGCGTTCAATTTCGCGAGATTGAGCGGCTTTACAGTCATGACAAGCGAGGGCGCTACTCCCTCAACCGGGAACGGGTGATTGCGCGGCGCAACGCCCCGCGTCCCCTGCATATAGATGTAGCAGTCGCGACGCCCGTTCGCTGCAATGAGCCTTGCGATGACGAGCCTTAGCGCCCGTTCGCTCATCGGCTCTCTCATATCGAGCGCCTTCAGCGAGCGTCCCCATCGCGCGAGGTGGCCGTCAAGATCCCAGAAACGCCCCTCAACAAAAAGCGCGACTTCATAGATTCCGTCCGCGAACTGATAGCCGCGGTCCTCGATATGCACCTGCGCCGCGCGGTGCGGCAGGTAGCGGCCATTGACATAGGCGATGCGAGGCATGGAATGTCACTCTCCTGGGGCGATGGGGCCCCGTCCGCCGAGAAATGCCGCCTGGGCGCTCCGCGATCAAGGGGAATCCCGCAGGCCCGAAAAAACGCCTCAATCACCTTCCCCAGGCTCAGGACCTAATTAAACGGTCAGCCCGATTCCGGGGGCGTCATACATCTGCTCAAACATGTCCGCGATCAGCGTGTGGAGCCCGTCGTCGATCGTTTCCTCCGGCGTGGAGATCACGCGCAGGCGCATCGAGGATCGCAAAGATCGCCATAGAAGGAAATTAGCGCCTGCTGCATGCTTCAAGCGGGCTCATCGGGCTGCCACAATTCGATCGGATTGCCCTCCGGATCGTGGATGCGCGCGAAACGCCCGACACCCGGCATGTCCCATTCCGGGTTGGTGGTCACCGCGATCCCCGCCGCGCGGATTCTCGCGATGAGGCCGTCGAGATCGTCCACGCGCAGGTTGAGCATCCATTGGCGATCCGCAGCGAAATAATCCGTGTCGGCCGCGAACGGCGCGAAGACGCTGGGTCCCGCCTGCGTCTCCCACGAGCCGTAGGGCGCCGAGCCCACCCCGAGATGCTCGACATACCATGCGCGCATCGCCACCGGATCCTTCGCGCGAAAGAAGAACCCGCCGATCCCCGTCACGCCCATTCTCGCCTCCCCATCATCCTGCAGCCAAGGCCGGCAGAACCAATATCACGCGATGGGCTGCCGCGCACGCTTGCGGCGGCGCCGATCGGTCGATAAAGGGCCTCGGAATAAAACGCGATGCTCCGGCCTTTGATTCACGCGGCGTATTGCGCAAAACCGCGCGCACTTTTGCGCACGCCGTCCTAGAAATATTCGATGCTGACGCGGAACATCTGCTCGACATCCTTCACATAATCCTGGAGCGCCATCAGGACGATCCTGTCGCCCGGCCTGATCACGGTGCCGCTGTTCGGCATCGAGACCTTGCCGTCGCGATAGACGGCGCCGATCATCACGCCTTCTGGGAGTTCGGCCTCATGCAGCGGCTTGTTGACGAGGGGCGATGTTTCAAGCGCGATCCCGTCAACGAGTTCCGCGGCGCCGTCGAAGAGCGAATAGACGCCCTTGATCCTGCCGCGCCGGATATGCTGTAGAATTGTCGAAATTGTGGTCGCGCGCGGATCGATGAAGCGATCGATGCCGACCGCCTCCGACACCGGCCCGTAATCTTGATCATTGATGAGCGCCATCGCCCGGCGCGCGCCTTCGCGCTTGGCGACGACCGAGGCGAGGATGTTCGCCTGGTCGTTGTTGGTGACGGCGACGACTGTTTCGGCTTCTTCGACGCCCGCTTCGCGGAGGAGAGCGCGATCGAGCCCATCGCCCTGAAGGACGACGGTCCGATCAAGCGCGGCGGCGAT